>CAIYZV010000337.1 GCA_903930765.1 uncultured Pirellula sp. | reverse complement strand
GCCACTTGTTGATGAGAAACTACAAGGGGCTCTTGGAGTCGTAAGCTTGGACTCGTAGGCAATGATGCGGTGCAACATCGCATCAAGCCTCGGTATAGCGAGCACTGGATACAGCGAGCACTGGATACAGCGAGCACTGGATACAGCAAGCACTGATGGTTGTCAGGTTTGAAAACAGCTTGGCGTTTCCCCCCTCGCCGCCTGTGCGATTGTAGATCTTTTCCGATTCTATCACGAAAAAACCCCAGGAAAGGGCCACAATCATGTTGATCGTGTTCATCGGCCCCCCTGGTGCCGGTAAAGGGACTCAGTGCCGACGGTTGGTGGATTCGCTGAGTATCCCGCATCTTTCGACAGGTGAGATGCTTCGAGCTGTCAAGCGGCAGGAGTCGGCGTTGTCGCGTTGGGTTGCGTCGTATATCGATGCTGGACGATTAGCCCCCGATCACCTGGTGATGCGGATCGTTGCGCAGAAGCTTCAGAGCGATGAATGCGCGAACGGTGCGCTTTTCGACGGTTTTCCACGCACCATCATTCAAGCACAACTCTTGGATGATTACCTCGTCGAGCATTTCAAGCCACTCGATGTCGCTTTGGAATTGCAGGTTGAGGAAGGGATCTTGGTGGAGCGGTTGCTCAAGCGTGCGCAGATCGATGGGCGTGCCGATGATAACTACGAAACGATTCGGGAGCGATTGAGAGTCTTCCGAGAGCAGACCTCACCCTTGATCGAGTATTACGCCAAGCAAGGGAAGCTCGAGACCATCAACGGTGAGCAACCCGAGGAAGCGGTCTTTGCTGAAATCGAGCGAGCGATCGCGAAGCACAAGCCATCGCCGAAGGGCTAGTTGCCCGTATCGCTGGGCACAAGCCCCGTATCGCTGGGCACAAGCCCTGTATCGCTGGGCACAAGCCCTGTATCGCTGGGCACAAGCCCCGTATCGCTGGGCACAAGCACCGTGCTGCCGATTCCAAATCGAAGCGTTTCCTCTAAAACACGAGGGCTTCGCCGAGTCGATCTCGTTCGGATTGTGTGATGCGGTGCATGTCGTAGATCAGTTGGATATCGCAACCTCGTTGCGCGACATCGCGTCGTGCGAACATGCGTTGCTGTGTGCTGACCATGACCTCAGGTGGGAGACTGGCCACTTGTCCGAATAGCCTCGCGTAATTCACGAAGCTAGGAACGTTGCTGGTGACGAATCCGTACATCATGCTGCAGACGCCGATGACTTTGCCTGTAAAGATACCGGTGTTGATCGCCGTTTTTGAATAATCACCCATGATGCACCCTAAAAATTGCATCTGCGTTGCGGCTTTGCCGAGGCTGTATTCCATGTTGACGGTGCCATAGGTGTTCTTCAAGTCGCTGTTGCAAGTTCCTGCGCCCAAGTTGATCCAACTACCTAAGTAGCTGTGGCCTAGAAACCCGTGATGCTGTTTGTTGGTGAAGGGTTCCACGATCGACGCTTCGACTTCTCCACCGATCTTGGTGGTATGCGCTAGCGTCACGCAATCTTTGATCGCGGAGTGCTCGAGGACTTTCGTTTTTGGTCCGATGTAGATTGGTCCACGGAGCAAGGTGTATGGGCCAATTTGCGCACCTCGTTCAACGATAATGGGTCCTTTTCGGGTATCGGTCAGTACGTATTCGCCGATTTGGGCTCCTTGTGCGACGAACACGCCATCTTGGAGTTGTGTGAGCGAATGGTTCTCGAGTCCGCTGCGGATTCTGAGTTCCAGATTTTCCTCGATGCAAGCCATATTGCAGGCGACGATTTCATGCGGGAAAGCGAACGTTGTCAGTTTGGGCGCATTGGTGGGAGTTGCGAAATCCTTTGCGGATTCCAGCAGTTGTTTCAAGCCGTCAAAACCTGCGAGTTGGAGATCCGCATAGGACCAAGGAGGGTTGATGATCGCTGCGACGTGGTCTCTGTCGAGAATTGCCAACGATTCGTTGGGGTGTTCGCGGCCGTGCTGGAGCGCAGCGGCGATTCCTTCGCGGGTCGCAATCGATGGAGTCAACCGAGCGTTGAGCATGATCGTTGGGCGACTCGTTGCGTTCTCGGGTGGGATCGAATCGAGTGTCTGAAGCAGAGGGTGATCGATCCGCTGCTGGGACTCCAGATGCTGCCGTACGATCGCATGGACAGGGGTTTGAAGCTGCTCAACTACATCCGCGAGTCGAAAGCTGCCGCAGTGGATATTGCACGCGAGCCTAGCGTAGGTAACGGGAGCCAGTCGTTCGCACTGGGCATCTTCGAAAAGAACTAGGGACATAGGGCGACTCGCAAACGCATGAAGGGAAATTGGTTGGACAAGTTATGGAGCAATCGGTCGTTTTCGAGTGGAATCAGGATGCGAGTGATGGGGTGACCGAAGTGCTTGTTGAGGTTGTGGGGAATGCTAGCTCACGCGGCCTTGGCTGTGTTCGGATCGGATTCTTCAACGGGGAACGGGATCGTTTGCTGAGCGGCAGCCAACTCTCGAGCTTTGCGCTCGCGCATCACTATTCGCAATTCTCGGATAGCTCTGCGTTTCTTCACCTCCGCCATTTTTTCTTGGTAGTGTTTCTTGAGCAGAGTTTGCAATCGATCTCGAAGCAGGAACATGAGCGAAAGCAAGCATTTGATGGCGATCAAGGTTGCAATCGCAGTGACGGCGAGCGAGATCAGGTTGTTCGTCATGGAACTAAGCCGCCTTTTGAGAACGCTGGGTTGTGTTCATCAGGACATGACGGATTCGGTCGAATTCCTCGATGCTGGTGAAGTGGATGGTGATACGGCCGCGACCTCGGCTGGTTTGGCTGATATCGACTCGGGTCCCCATGGACATCTTTAAGTCCCGTTCCAGGGATGCGAGCTGATCGGATTTGGAGGGTTTGCGACGAGGGACGGCTTTGAGGAATCCCTCTTCGGAAGCGGCAGCTTCGGCGACCGCATCGGCCACGACCGCTTCGGTTTCCCGCACACTCCAGCCTTCTTCACGAATCCGTTGCATGGTGGCGACTTGTTCTTTGACGCTTCCCAGGCTTAAAAGGGCTTTGGCATGGCCTGCGGTGATTTCGTCCCTTTGAATGGCATCGGTGATTTGTTCTGGGAGTTCGAGCAGACGCATCATGTTGGCGATGGTGCTGCGATCGATTTTCAGACGCTTCGCGAGATCGTCTTGGGTGCATTGATGCTCGGTGAGGTAGCGTTTGAACGACATCGCCTTCTCGATCGCATTCAAGTCTTTGCGTTGGAGGTTTTCGATGATAGCGAGTTCCGCGACCAATCGATCGTCGGCTTGACGGATTTCCGCGCGAATGGTCGTTAGCCCGGCTCGGATGGTCGCACGGAGTCGGCGTTCGCCGCTGATGAGTTGATAGCGTTCGCCGACACGTCGGACCAGGATCGGCTGAAGTTGCTGATGTTCCTTGATACTCTCGGCCAACGATTGCAGTTCCGTTTCGCTGAAATGTCGGCGAGGCTGGAACGGGTTCGCGTCGATTTGATCGACGGCGATCTGCAAACTGAGCTCGTGGTTTGCGGTTGTGGTTTTCGCGGGCGCGTAGTTTTCCATCGGGACCGTGACGGGCCCAGTCTCCTCGTTGCGGGAAGCATGTTCGGATGCAGCGGTGCGCTGATGGGCTTCGTCGGTCAGCGCCCGGATGGTTTGGTTTCGTGCTATCGGATCCACGCCGCGCGCTGTGGCAGTGCTAGCGTTTGCTGGCGAACTGTTCGCGTTCGTGTCCTTGGGGGATGCAATGCTAGCGTTGTCTTGGGAGTTGGATTCCTCGATGGGGGTACCCAAGAGTGCGGCTAGTCCGCGCCCGAGTCGTCGGTCTTTAGTCATGATTTAAAACCTCCATGCAGAGTTCGATATAGGCTCGAGTCCCCCGCGAGCGAGGGGCGTAGGAAATAACGGGTTGTCCATGGCTGGGTGACTCGCAGATAGCGATATCGCGAGGGATCACTGTGTCAAAGACGATATCGCCGAAGAAGTCGCGAACTTCGGAATCGACTTCGGCGGTAAGTTCAAAACGCGGGTCGACCATCGTTAACAGGATCCCACCAAAGGTGAGTTTTCCGGGCTGATGGTGCATGATGTCGCGGATGACGTGGATCATTTGGGTGAGCCCTTCCATGGCGTAGTATTCGCATTGGATGGGCATGAGGACTTCGGTGCTCGATGCCAAGGCTGCTTGGGTCAGCTCCCCGAGCGATGGGGGGCAATCGATGAAGACGGCGTCGAACCCGCCCATGCCCGCGTCGAGGTGTTGCTTGAGAAGGGTTCGCCGTGTGGATATCCCTTTTTCGAGCTGATCGACATCTTGAAAGGTCCTGCAGCCCTTGAGGAGTTGCAGGTTGGGCTGGTGCGTGTTTTGGATGCTTTCCCGGAGCGGGTCGTCGATGAGGAGAGGGTGTCTGGCCGCGGGCGAAAAGCCGAGTCCGCTGGTTGCGTTGCATTGTGGGTCGAGGTCGACCAGCAGCGTCCGTTGCCCGGCCATGGCGAAGGTCCATGCCAGGTTCACGGCAGTGGTGGTCTTGCCGACTCCACCTTTCTGATTTGCAACACAAAAGATTCTTGCCATGGCCCTTCGGGAGTTCTCGCTGGATTGGAATGAGGTTGCGAGGAACGCATTTGGGAAATTACGAAAACTACGGGGCTGGGGGGAATGCCAGTTCCACGATTCACGCAAACTTTTCGGGCAAACATGGACTTTGCCGTACCTTTCCCAAGGGTTTTCGCAAGGACTTTAGGTCTGCTGGGGGTCTGCTACAATGCGGAGAGCGGCAAAGGTTGGTCACCGGAAGCGGATACTGGCCAGACTGATGGGCCATACTGATGGGCTTACCCGATGGTTCGGACTCCTTTGCCTTTTTCGATCGCCTTTGCAGATTTCCGTTGGGCTTGGAACGAGCCCTGTGTCTGAGTGGTGATACCCTCCTTTTAAAACCAGCCGTGCAAAATGAAAACCAGAGTACGTCGGATTGTTGCGTTGTGTTTGGCTTGGTCGATGGCTGCTGCGTCAGTCTCGGCGTTTGTATCCGTTGGAGTTGCTCAGGAGGGTACGCCCAAGGGGAGCAAGGCCACAGATTGGCCGCATTGGCGTGGCCCAATGCAGAATGGTCAGAGCGTCGAGACCGCGTTTCCGACGACTTTTTCCGCCGATGGAGAGAACATTCTGTGGCGCAAGGAAGAATACGCCACGCGTTCGGCGCCGGTGGTCATGAATGGGCGTGTCTACATCGTATGCCGCGCGGAACCAGACACTAAGAAGGAAGGCGAAAAGACCGTTTGCCTCAATGCGGAGACGGGGGAGTTGATCTGGGAAAGTGTGCACAACATTTATTTGTCCGATGCTCCTTCGGAGCGTGTTGGATGGGCGAGCGTGATCGCGGACCCTGAAACCGACCGTGTTTATGTGTTGGGGTTGGGATGTACGTTCCAATGTCTGGACGGGAAGACGGGCAAGATCGTTTGGGAGCATTCGATGCTCGAAGAGTACGGGATGCTATCCACGTACGGTGGTCGAACGAATTTTCCAACCTTGTTTGAGGACATGGTCATCATCAGTGGGGTCATGACCGGCTGGGACCAGACTGCGGTTCCTGGCCACCGTTTCCTCGCGATGGACAAGAACACCGGCGCTGCTGTGTGGTTGATGAGCACGCGGGTTCGTCCAGAGGATACGACCTACAGCACGCCTATCTACACGGTTCTGAACGGACAAGCCGCGATGGTTCTCGGTGCGGCCGATGGGGCTGTTTATGCATTGCAGCCTCGAACAGGCAAGGTGATTTGGAAGTACCAAGCCTCCCCGCGGGGTTTGAATGTCGCTCCGTTGATCGACGAAGGGATCATCTACATGGGGCACGGGGAACAGAATGAAACCGACCGAACAATCCTAGGTGCAGTCTTTGCATTCGATGGAAATACCAGCGGGGACATTGGCGAGGACAAGCTGCTTTGGAAGGTACCCAAAAAGACGGTCAGCCGCAGTAGTCCGGTGAAGATTGGCAACCGGATCTACTTTGTGGACGATGGTAGCGCGATGTTTGGTGTGAACGCAAAAACGGGTGAAGTCGAGGTGGAAAAGAAGCTCGGCCGAAACATGTTTGGCTCCCCCGTGGTCTCCGGAGGAAAGATTTATATCGGAGAGAACACCGGCCGCGTTTGGTGTTTGGAACCCACCGATACGGAGATCAAGGTCCTCGGCCAAATGCGGCTCAACGACAATAGCGAAATCTTTGGTTCGTTTGCCGCTTCCAACGGACGATTGTACTTGCCCACGAGCAAAGCCCTTTACTGCATTGGAACTGCCGATGCGAAGCCTGCGGGAGATTTGAAGTTGCCGGAAGGGCCACAAGAGCCACCGGTGACCGACAAAGAGATCGCGCACATCCAAGTGTGCCCCGTGGAGTTGTTGATGCAACCGGGACAAAAGGTCAAACTTCAAGTTCGAGGTTACAACAAGATCGGTCAGTTCGTGGGGTTGGTTCCACAAGCGACGGTAGTCGCAGAAGGTGGCGGCCAAGTAAGCGATGACCATGTGTTCGTGCCTGGGGAAAGCCAGACCGGAACAGCCGTCATGCTCCAAGCCACCCATGGTGAGTTGAAGAGCTCCGCGCGGGCCCGTATCTTGCCGCCGCTCCCATGGACTTTCGATTTCGAAGATAAGAAAGTGCCTCTTCATTGGAACGGGATGGCCTATCGGCACCAACCCGCGGAACTCCCAACCGGAGGAAACGGCTTGGTCAAGATCAGTACGATTCCCCGTGGCACGCGCAGTCAAGGCTTCATCGGTTTACCGAAACTGCACGACTACACGGTCCAAGCGGAGTTCTACGCGCTCGATACCAAGAACAAAGTCCCGACGACAAAACTGCCAGACATGGGACTTGTGAACCAACGCTACACGCTCGCGCTCGAAGGAGCACAGCGACTGCAGATCCGATCATGGGTGTCTCTGCTCGAGCAACGCTTTGCGGTCACCATGCCTTACGAGTGGCAAGCCAATACGTGGTATGTCTTGAAGTTCCGTAGCGAGACCGCGGATGGAAAGGCTATCTTGAGAGGCAAGGTCTGGAAGAAGGGGGATCAAGAACCCGCCGACTGGACCATCCAAGGTGAGGATCTCACACCGAACGTCACTGGTAGTCCCGGACTGTTCGGAAACTCGACCGACGCCGAGTTCTACGTCGATAATGTTTCGGTCGTTCCGAACCAATAGACCCTACCAATAGCCCCGTACCGATAGCCCATACCAATAGCCCTCCCGATAGCCATCGAATCGATCTGTACCGCGAATGAGCGACATCAACAAACGTCTTTACATTGAAACTGTCGGCTGTCAGATGAATGTTCTCGACAGCGAGATGGTTGTCGCTGCGCTCAGAAAGCATGGTTATGCATTGACTCAAACTCCGGCGGACGCGGACGCGGTGCTCTTCAATACCTGTTCGGTGCGAGAGCATGCGGAAGAAAAAGCCTACAACAATCTCCACCGGCTCAAGCAGCTAAAGCTAGCTAATCCTGAAATGGTGATTGGGGTGATGGGTTGCATGGCTCAGAAAGACCAACAAGGCATCTTCGATCGTGTTCCGTTTGTGGACATGGTGGTGGGGCCTGGGCAATTGCATCGGATTCCGGAGATGATTGCCAAGGTTCGGGAAGGGGAGAAGCATCAGTTGGCGGTTAGTCTTTCTCGTCGCGATGGGAACACGGATGACATCAAGCGGTCGCATGAGACCTTCGATCCACTTCGCGATCCGCAGATGCGGCCGTCTCCCGCGCAAGCGTACCTGCGGATCCAGATCGGTTGCGATAAGTTTTGCACGTACTGCATTGTTCCGATGACTCGGGGGCCGGAGCAAGGTCGTCCGCCGCATGAGATTGTGGCCGAGGCACAGGAGCTGGCGCGGCAGGGAGCGAAGGAGATCACGCTCCTGGGGCAGACCGTGAACTCCTACAGATGGGTTGACGGGGAGCGGACAACGCGGCTTGCTGAGCTTCTAGAAATGCTTCATCCGATTGATGGCATTGAAAGAATCAAGTTCGTCACCAATTATCCCAAGGATATGACTCGGGAGCTGTTGGAGACAGTCCGAGACTTGCCAAAATGCGTGCCGTATTTGCATGTTCCGGCCCAGAGTGGGAGCGACAACATACTAAAACGGATGAAGCGGGGTTATACGACGGCGGATTATTACGGCATGATGGATCGCATCGGTGAGATCCTTCCGGGTGCAGCCGTATCCAGCGACTTCATTGTCGGTTTCTGCGGTGAGACCGAAGAAGAGTTCCAGATGACCGTGGATATGGTCCGACGATGTCGGTTCAAAAATAGCTTTGTCTTCCAGTACAGCGTTCGCCCAGGAACGAAGGGTGCGGATTTGTACGCGGACGATATTCCCGAGGAGGTAAAGCACCGGCGGAATTTGGAATTGCTGGAAGTGCAGAATCAGATCTCGCTCGAGGATAACTTGCCATTTCTAGGAAAAACGGTGGAGGTGCTGGTCGAGGGTCCCAGCAAATGGTCGGTTCGCAAGGGGCAGACCGGGGATCTTCGGCAGATGACCGGTCGGACACGATGCGACCGGATCTTGGTTTGGGATGGCAATATGCGTCAGACCGGTGAGATTCTTCCCGTCAAGGTGACGGATGTCTTCGCATTCACGATGTTCGGAGCGGTGGAAACCAAGGAAGTGGTCCCGGAACTGGTGCAGTTGGGAATTTAGTGCCCCCGGTATCTGAGAAGCCTTTCTTCATGGCTTCCCTCCTTAGAAGCGGGGGGGTAGGCTGCGCGCGACGAAGCGGGCCAGGCTGCGGGCGACCAAAAGGGATTTGTAGCCCTGGTTTTGACTTTAGCGACCGCTGATCCAAAGCGCAAAATCGGTACAACCTGCAAAGTCTTTCCGGTGAATCGACTGGAACCGCGCATTTTACCCGACTCAACTATTTTTCCTGTTTCATTCTTCTTCACCAGTCGATTTATGTCGCCTGTTGGGTATTAGTTTCCGAGTACATCGGGTCAATCGCCGTGATGGCTGGTTGCTCCGGTCTCGTCAAGTACGCCCTCGAGTCACATCGAGGGGACGAGTCGCCCCTTGGTGCGTCGACGCTGGTCAAAGTAGCCGCAACTACTTTGGCGATGCGGCGAGTTCGCGAGGGCGTCCAGGGACGAGACCCACCTGAGCAAATTTGTTGGCGGCCGTTAGGCATCGCTGGCTCTGGTGGCTTGGTTACCAAATGCACAACGACAACGGAGTGACGAGTTAGCAGAGCGTCGCCTCGTTCGATACTAGTGTCCTGCGTGGTACTGCAAAAGTTCTAGGGAGAATGGAACAATGAGAAAGCTTTTGGCTCTGCCAGCCCTTGCGGGTCTTTTGTCCGCTTTTGGTGCTGGAGCTGCTCATGCTGCATATGGCGGCGCGATCAGCTATGAAAACTGCGGTTGTAATGTCGTGGATCCTTGTGGCCCATCGACCTACACCGTTATGAAGACTGTGAAAAAAGTTGTATACGAGAACGAAACGGTCAACGCCACCAAAATGGTGAACCAACTCGTGTACGAAGACAAACAAGTTCAGCGAGTTCGCTACGAGCGTGAACAACATCAGCGTGAAGTTTCCTACACGGTCAATGTACCTGTACGTGAAACACACACTGGCGTTCGTAACTACACCGTTCGCCGACCTGTGTATGAAACCCGTACCAAGCAAGTGACGTACAACGTCTCTCGCCCAGTGTACGAAACACACAGCAAGGTTGTGAACTACACGGTGATGGTTCCCGTTCGTGAAACCCACGAAAAGGTGATCAACTACACGGTTCGCCGTCCTGTTTACGAGACCAAGACCAAGACCGTTAACTACACAGTGATGACACCTGTTCGTGAAACCCACGAAAAAGTGATCAACTACACCGTGATGAATCGGGTCATGGAAGCTCGCGAGCAAGTGATCAACTACAAGGTTATGGTTCCCGTTACCGAAACCCGTGAGCGCACGGTCAACTACACGGTTACCAAGCCTGTCAACTACACCAAGACCGTTACGGTCAAGGGTGGAAGCTGGCAAACAGTTGAAGAAGAAGTCCCAGGTGCCGTCGTTCGCCGAACCGTTCGCGAACCAGGTACTTGGACATTCGATGCTTCGACCTGCCGAAACGTTTATTGCCCAGGTGAGTGCCGAGTCGAATGCGTACAGTGCCCACCGAAGAAGGTTTGCAAGAAGGTTTGGGTTCCAACTTGCGAAGAGAAGACCATCAATTGCGTCAAGTATGAAACCGAATGCCTGAGCAAGGTTGTTCCGTACACCGTTACCAAGTGCGTTCCAGAATGCCGCACCAAGACGGTTACCTACAACGTTTGCAAGCTGGTTCCAGAATGCCGCAGCAAGACGGTTTCCTACACCACCTGCAAGATGGTTCCAGAATGCCGATCGAAGGAAGTTTCCTACACGGTCTGCAACTGGGTATGCGAGCCAAAGACCAAGGTTTGCACCTACACCACCTGCAAAATGGTTTCAGAATGCCGTCAAAAGACCGTTTGCTACAAGACCTGCAAGATGGTTTGCGAACAACGAGTTAAAGATGTTTGCTACACCGTTTGCAACTGGGTTTGCGAGCAAAAGAGCTGCCCATACACCTACACGACCTGCAAGATCGTGAAGGAGTGCCGCACCAAGATGGTTCCTTACACCGTTTGCAAGCCAGTGACCTACTGCGACACCATCAAGGTTGCGAAGTGCGTCAAGACTTGCGTTCCTTACACCTACACCCGATGCGTTCCTAAGGTTGTCTGCGAAGAAGTTCCAGTAACCGTTAGCTGCGATCCATGTGCAGGTTCCGGAGCTGGTATCGGTGGTGGTCGTCTCGGAAACGGTCTCTTCGGTGGTAACGGCCTGTTCAATGGTCGCCTCCGAAACCTCCTCCGAGGTCTCCGATGCCACGGCGGTTGCCACAGCCACAGCGGTTGTGCAGCTGCTAGCAGCGGATGCGATGCAGCTCCAAGCTGCGGATGCGCTTCCTAATTAAAAACCTGAGTTCGGAAGGACTCGGGAGCAAAGTGACTGGCTCTGTTCGCTAGGCTCGCTCCCGACGACGACCCAAACTCGGCAACTATAAATACGAACGGCCGGTGTCTTGCGACGCCGGCCGTTTTCGTTTGCAGCCATCCAAACACCTCCGCGCAACGCCCCGTGACCCCCTCGCAAGGGCTGGTTTCTGGCGACCCCGAGGCAAAAAACGGAACTTTTTTTGGGCTCCTTTCGGGGAACATGAACGCCGCCGTAACCATGTTTTTTCAAGTTTTCTCGAAACCTTGGGGCCGGTTGGTAACCCACAGCTGAGTCGAGACTTAGTGGTTGTGTCGGTTTTGCTAGCCTTCGGGATGGTGATTCCGCGGTGGGGGGAATTTTGACGCAATCTGAGTACTTAATTGGGCGATGCAAATTGGAGTGGGAGGCCGCGGAGCGGTTGAACGGTAGGGACTCGTCCCTATACTGGCCCCACTTATCGGACGCCGTTCGAGTTTGCCCAGTCGGCAAAGCTTCACCGATCGATTCCAACGATCGCCCCGAAGCATGCAGACTGACTAGATGTTGCCTCCTCGAATTTTGTAGGGCAATTTCGGACGGTGCGTGCTGGTAAGCTGCAACGCCGGCTATGGATCAGCTGGCAACGAGAAGGACCTCGCAGCACAGTACGACTAGTTTTTACTTGTCCTAAACACGGAAAGGGGGTCCCAACATGTTGCACGTTGCAACTTTGGCACTGGTGTTCGTTTTGAATGGATCGGGATTGGCGAGTGACGGCGACTCTGGCAAACCGCCGGTTGTCGCGGGCGAGCCCGAGCAACTGACCTATGAGGCTGCATATCGCAAGGCTCAGGAGGAAAAGAAGCCGTTGGTGGTTTTGGTCGGTGCCGATTGGTGCCCGGCGTGCAAAACCATGAAATCCGATACGATTGCTACGATGAAGCAATCGGGGGAACTCAAGGAAGTGGTGTACACCCAACTCGACAAAGATGCCAATCCGGAATTGGCAGATCAGGTGATGCAGGGCAAAATGCTTCCTCAACTGGTCGTTTTCTGCGAAAGCGACTCCGGTTGGAAGCGATTCTCCCTGACGGGCATGCAAACGCAGCGGCGGGTCAAGGACTTGATTCGGAAAGCTTCTGAAGTTTTGCCCCAGCGGCGTTAACGAAACGTCGGCACTCTGTAAAATGGTTGTCATGTTGCTCGATCAATTCAAAAGCATTGTGCGGGAGAATGTTCCTCTCGCTCCTTACACTTGGCTCCAGCTCGGCGGAAATGCAAAGTATTTCGCCGAGCCGGTGGATGTTGAGCAACTGCAGCGATTGGTGGCCGAAGCCTCTCGCCAATCCATTGCAATCCGTCTCCTGGGCGGGGGCTCCAATGTCCTCGTCAAGGATTCCGGATTTGATGGCTTGGTCATCCAACTGATCGCCCCCGCTTTTCAAAAGATCAGTTTTCAGGGAAACCGAGTGACCTGTGGGGGTGGGGTGAGGCTCTCTCACCTCGTGACGGCTTGTGTCGCGAACGGACTCGCAGGTGTCGAGCACTTGGTCGGTATCCCAGGTACCGTCGGAGGTGCGCTCCGCGCAAACTCAGGTACCGAGGAAGGTGACATAGGCCACGCGGTTAAAGCGGCGCAGATGCTTCGGCGAAACGGCGACCTCGTCGACGTCGCCGGAAACCAACTCGCCTTCTCACACCGTCGAAGCAGTTTGGATGAACTCGCGATCTTGGAAGCAACCCTCGAACTGCAGCCAGGCGACGTGAAGTACTTGACCAAACGCGAGCAAACGTTTTGGATACTCAAGCGTTCGCGACAGCCTAACCATCCGACCCGCTCCGCGCTGGCCTTCATCGATCCCGATGGAGAGTCCGCTGGAGAACTCATTCATAGAACCGGGTTTTCGGGCCTCATCGAAGGTTCCGTCCAGATGAATGCGACTTACCCCAATTACATCACCGCAGGAACGGGGGCCACGGCCGACCAAGTTCTCGTGATGCTGGATAAGGTGAAGAAGGGGGTGCACGAAAAGACAGGTGTGCGACTGCAACCCCATCTCGTGGTCTGGTAGGTACTGGGTCTAAAGCGCTGGGTCTAAAGTGCTGGGTCTAGCAGGCTATTGAAAAACGGAAGCGGCACGGCGCAAGCCGTCCGGTAAGTCTGGCTTTAGGAGAAACCGGGCGGCTTGCGCTGCACCGCTACCAGTTCAATCGTTTTTCAACGGGCGGCTAGGTGTACCCAAGGCTACCAGTTCGATAGCACCCAGAGTCGATCTCCGAGGCCCGCTTTCAGATGTTCCGCGGTTTCGGCATCGATGGCTACCCGCTCGTGATTGTCGATAACCCCATCACTTTCGGAGTGTCCCCCGTCCCCTTCGCAGTAGCCCAGCGTGCACTGGAACCGCGGGTTTTCGGTACTGATTAAACTCTGCCGCTTTGGATCTCCATGACGAGGGGTTCGCTCCTGGTACTGAAGGTGAGTTCCCGCCTTAAGAATCCGGCTTAAGACACACGGCCGAGCGTTTCGGACCGCTGCGATCTCTCGCGTATTGCAATGGACGACGGCACCCGCGTCAAAGATGTCCACCAAGTCCTTCTGCACGAAGCCTTGTCGCTTCAACATCTCCAGCGCCGGTTGCGTCTGCGTATGAACCTTGCCGATGGCCGCGATGGCGTCCTCCGGCAGCAGTTCCAAGTAAATCGGGTACTGAGGCATCAAATCTTCGATGAACTGCTTGTTGATCATCGATAGGGCATCGGCTCGTGGGAAATCGATCGGGAAAAAATGAGAGCCGATCGCGTTCCAAAACGGACTCTCTCCGTTTTCGTCTTGGTACCCGCGCATCTCCGCGATTGTTTCGTTTGCAAAGCGCTTGAGGTGCGCAGCGATGTACAAAAAGCGAGACAAACTCAATAAACGCCCGCCGCCGCAGCCTCGAGATTCGGGGAGAAGAAAGAGCCCGCCAAGTTCGGTCGGCCCGTTGTGGATCTTGATCAAGTGCAAGGCCCGGATCTCGCGCGATTGCTCGAGCAGCGCAGAGGTGTGGATCTCACGGACCACGCGGTACGCGTAGAAAGGTTCGTATCCACCTGTTTTCGAAAATATACAGGAGGTGCCGACGAGCTTTCCTGTGTCCGAATCCTGCATGACAAAGACATAAGGAGCCCCCTCCGGGTGCTCTTGCGTCCGGCGAAACGCGAAATGGGAACGCTCGATCCGATCCGCGAGTTGCTCTTGATCGATTTTCAAGGAAGTCATGCCCGTATTAGCATGCCCGATCAAATCCCAAAGGGAATCCAGGTCTGCGGTGGATGCTTCGCGAACGATGAGTGCCATAGGGACGTCCTCGAAGAGGTGACGTGAATCGTTGGAAGTGCAATCGGCATTTACGATTGGCCAAGGGCGGTACGGCGGTCTCGAAGCCGGCCGCTAAGGTGCCCGCTTGCGGAGTTTTCGTTGCAAGGATCGCCGATGGATCCCGAGTCGTCTCGCAGCTTCCGAGATGTTGTTGCTGCAGTCCGCGAGCACTCGATGGATGTGCTCCCATTCGGCTTGGGCCAACGTCGGAACGGGAATTTCTTCGTCTGTCTCCGGCATATCCACCTCGGCACCACCCCGTTTAAAGGCCGACAGGATGTCGTCCACGTCGGCAGGCTTTGGCAGAAAATTGACCGCGCCCAACTTGATCGCGTCGATCGCCGTCGAAATGCTCCCAAACCCGGATAGGATCAGAACCAAGACGTCTGGGTTGATCTCCTTGAGATCGCTGATCAATGTCAGACCAGGTCGACCGGGCATCCGCAGGTCAACCACCGCGAGTTCCGTCGGATTCCCTCGGTAAACTTCGACCGCTTCGTCGCAGTTGCTGGCCAGTTCCACCCGGTACCCTCGTTCTTGGAATGCTTCTGCAAGCCTGTCGCGAAGGATCGTGCTGTCGTCGACAAGCATGATGCTCGAGTACTGAGCGTTCAAATCCGGTTCCATGATCGTAGCCTGTGAGGGAATGTTGCCTGACACCCTCTATTCTAGTCTGTTTTTCTGGGGGTGGGGACCATGGAGCCGTTGTGATGCTCTTCGTAGAGGTTTCGCAGTCCCACCATTTCAACCTGCACCTCGGTTAGCCCTCGGTTTCCTATCCATTCCACATACCGGTCGAGTGTGCCGGGCAAATCGATCACGAGTTTCTCCTCTGTCCACTCCAGAATACGAGCACCGTCCGGCACGTCGCCTCGTTCCAGTGCCGCCGTTTTCTTGGCGGTGACACGATGCGTTTGCCGGATCGACGAGAGCAGACCGCTATGAACGACCTTGCCCGAACGCAGGATCGCGACGCTATCGCAGATCTCTTCGATTTCACTCAAAACGTGAGAGCAAAAGGCAACCGTTGAGCCTCGATCCCGCGCTTCCCTTACCAGTTCCAGAACGATCGAACGGACGGTTGGGTCGAGGTTGGCCGTCGGTTCGTCGAGAACAATCAGGGGACTCGGGCAACTCATTACGCAGCAAATCGCCAGTTTTTGCCGCATGCCGGTCGACATAAAGGCAACTCTCCGGGACAGATCCAAATCCAATCGCTTTGCGATGGAATCGGCAAGGTTCCGGTCTCCGCGCGGATGCACGGAGGTAAAGAATTGAAGGCAATCCGAACCTCGCATCAAGCGAAACAGTTTGGATTCTGCCGGGAGATAGCTGACGCTCCGACGGACTTCTAAAGAGTTGCTAATGCAATCCACACCACCGATCGTCGCTTGGCCAGAGGTGGGTTTCAAGTAACCGAGCAAGCATCGGATCAACGTGGTTTTGCCAGCTCCATTGGGACCGAGCAACCCAAAAATGGAACCAGGCTTCACCGAGAGCGTGCATCCGTTGAGCGCAAGAAAATCGCCGTAGCGTTTCACCAAGTTATCGACTTGAAGCAATTCAGAGGACACTGTGCGCGCTCAATTTGATCTAGCAGTGGGAGGATACTGGAACGGAAACACGAAAAGGAATTGGTGTGCATGAAAACGGAACAACGGCAACTCTGGACAAGTCACGCAAGGATGGTTCCGGACATGGTAGGGGATCCGACGCCAGAGCCTAGGTCGGCAATGATCGTTTTTCAGGATTTTCGGCGAGGGTCGTTGGAACGGCGCCTTGCATCACTACAACATACCCGTGAACATACCCATGAACATACCCAGTATGGCTTGAGCCTATTTTTGAAAATACCAAAGTTTACGGCACGGCATTTGTTCTTTTGACGTGGTGCACGCGAAGAAGGAAACGAGGACGCTACCACTCGCGATGCTGGCGGCGTCGAGAAGAAGTCTGTTTGGAGGCTACAAAGATGTTATTTCGAAATTGGATGGGTTGGGGGCTTGGGATCGCCGTAGGGGTGTTCAGCGTAGGCAACGTATTTTCCGAAGCAAAGGCGGATCACAACCGCTTTCGGGCTCCGTCGCACTGCGCTCCCTCGCATCATCATGGCCATGGGTATCGTTACGGAGGGCAGGTAATCAGCAACCGTCCGATGATCGTGACCCCGTATGCATACGGTCGGCCGCTCGGCTATGGGAATTACGGCAACGGCAATTACGGCAACGGCAATTACGGATCCTACTACGGGAATTTCAATAACGGTTTCAACAACAGTTATTACGGCAACGGATTCAACGGTGGAAACTGGCCTGCAGGGCCGTCGTTCGGCGGAGGCGGGTTTCCCAGTGGCCCATCCTATGGTGGTGGTGGCTGGGGTGGTGGTGGTTGGGGCGTCTCGATCTACGGTCGATAAGCCGATGGTTCGTCCTGCTGCGGGTTGATTTTCCTCGGAGGAAATGCTGAAGGTCTCGAACGAGTCCACCAGCGTCGGGCAGGAGATCGACGCTCGGAACCGTCGACAATTCTTCCGAAATGTCGGGACTGCTCGTTGGCGACACGGCTGCCCGTTGGCGACACGGCTGCCCGTGGGCGACACAACCGATACATCGGGCGCGATAGGGCCGGTGACCTAACAAGGCTCGGCCCCTATTCGCTTGTAGTGCATGCGAACAGGGGGTACATTTTTCCTTTTAGGCGAAGTGTGCGGGTTCGCGGCGTACCATGGCATCGGATGAAACAACAAGCCAACCCATTCGGTACTACGGTCAACGTGACATCTGGGGCCTGGGGCAACTGCGTGAAGGCTGGAAGTCCCGCGAGCTGCTCTACAGTTTCTTCCTTCGCGACCTGCTGATTCGATACCGTCAGGTTTTCGTCGGCGTCCTGTGGGTGCTGATCCAGCCATTGATGAGTACGCTCATCTTTCTGGCATTGTTTTTCGTTCTGGGTGCGAATCGAACCGAGTCGGGCGAAGTCACTTCGACGTGGGCTTATGCCCCGATCATCCTCGTCGGCATGCTTCTTTGGCAAATGGTGAATAACAGCCTGCGCGACGCGACAGGCTCGCTGGTCAATTACCGGCATGTCATCACCAAGATCTATTTTCCCAGGATGCTTTTGCCCCTATCCAGCCTTCTGTGTGCGGTATTTGACATGCTGGTCGGTTCGGTCCTCATCCTGCCGGTTTGCTTTTTTTCCGGTGTAACGATCCATTGGGACACCGCGATCCTGGCGTTGGTGGCCGCCCTATGGTTGGTCGTGTTTTGCTTTGGTTGCATCCTATGGCTATCCGCCCTTAACGCTCACTATCGCGACGTCGGGTACGCGCTACCGTTCGTCCTGCAGATCGGAATGTTCGTGTCGCCCGTGGTTTATGGAACGGAGAAGATTCGAGATCTACTGAGCCCTTGGGCGCTGGTCGTGTACGAGTCCAACCCCGTTGCTGCAACAATTTCACTGGCGAGGTACGGGTTGTTTGGAAATCCCTTGCCGAGCGTCCTCGGGCTGGTGACTGCTTTCTTGGTAACCCTAGGATTGGTGGTCTCCGGTCTCGCATGGTTCCAGCGAGCCAATCAATGGATTGCAGATAGGATCTGATGAAACCGATGGACGCCTCGCACAATACCACGATCCATGTCGACCGCGTCTCCAAGCGGTTCCGCTTGGGATCGGGGAACGAATACAGTCGACTCACGGAAGTAATCGCGTCGAATGCTAAGAATTGGTTGAGTCGCAATCTACTAGGTGCGGAGGCCAAGGTTGCATTCAACAAGGACGGACGGGCCGATGAGCGTTTTGAAGGGAATGATTTCTGGGCGCTTCGCGATGTCAGTTTTTCAATAGCACGCGGAGAAGTGGTTGGGGTCGTCGGACATAATGGCGCTGGGAAAAGCACACTCCTGAAGATCTTGTCCCGAATCGTGACCCCAACGTCAGGGCGTGTCGGGGTCCGAGGACGCGTTGGAAGTTTGCTCGAGGTTGGAACGGGTTTTCACCCCGAGTTGACCGGCCGAGAAAATATCTACCTCAACGGTGCCATTCTGGGACTTCAACGCTCCGAGATTAAAAAACGTTTTGAACAAATCGTGGAATTCGCCGAGATCGCACCGTTTTTGGATACGCCGGTCAAACGCTATTCCAGTGGAATGACGGTGCGATTGGGTTTCTCCGTGGCCGCTCACTTGCAACCCGATGTTTTAATCATCGACGAAGTCCTTAGTGTTGGCGATCAAGCGTTCCAGCGCAAATGCATGGGTAAGGCAACGGAATTAGGGAGTGAAGGGCGAACCGTGCTCGTCGTGTCCCATAATCTTGCCGCGATCTCGAATATGTGCTCGCGCGCGCTGCTGATCGATGCAGGCAGACTAGGATTGGATGGCGTACCGAGCCAAGTCATCGAAAAATACCTGCTTTCCATGAACTCGATGGATGGACTGGTGGAATGGGGCGAGCAGGAGGCGCCCCAGTCACCGATGGTTCGATTGCGTCGTGTCGCCGTTCGTGGAACGGTATCGGAAACGCCAACCCCTCAAGTCGACATCGATCGGGAAATCGAGTTGGCAGTAGAGTACGACGTTCTCCGAGACAATGCAGTGAATTGCGTACAGATCCATTTGCGCGATGAGACAGGCGTATTCGTCTTTTCGTCCGCGAATGCGCCATCGATGAACTCAGGAAGCGACCTTACTTTCGGCCGACCGCTCCAGCGAGGGAGATACCGTTCTGTTTGCAAAATTCCAGCAAACTTCCTGAACGATTCCAGGTATGTCGTGAGCGTCTTCTTGGGACCCGAGGTCGGTCAACCAACCATCGCTTGCGATTCGGTTTTGTCGTTCGTGGTGCACGACACAGGCGCGATGCGACGAGAATATCTCGGGTCCTGGCATGGCCCAGTCATTCGTCCACGCTTGGACTGGTCGACGGAATCACTTGGATAGCGCGGCTACTGTCGGAGAAGACGTCGCGAGAGGTCGAATCGATGCGTTGATTGCTTTCCACTCTGCGAGGGATTCCCACCATTTCTCGATCTTCCGAAACGAGATCGAAACGGCTTCGGAAAGTTTTTTCACATCGCTCAAGGGCTTGAAGAGCAATCCTTCGGCCCCGAGCGACGTGGAACGAAGAACGGTCTGCATCGAAACCATCCCTGTGCACATCGTGACCTGAATCCCCGAATCCCGAAGCTTGATCTCACGAAGCAGAGTAAGTCCGTCTTTGCCGGGCATGTCGATGTCGAGTAGCACCACACGGGCACCACTTCGCAACAATGAATCCATGGCTTTTTGGGGGTCCTGGACGCTGACCACTTCATACCCTTCCTTCTGAAGATGGTATGCGGCCAACTTTAAGAAGTCAGGATCGTCGTCGATGTGAAGGACCAATTTGCGAACTTGAGCCATGAGATACTCGCATGCCGAAAAAAATGTGATTTAGAAATCAGTCGTTTCCAAGAGAGGCTTTCTAGTCCCTAAAGGGTGGGACATTTTCGATTCATCAATGTCTATCTATCGTACGACGCCTGTGCGTTGCAGCGTTTCGTGTTCGACCACACCCATTGTCTTGACAGGAAGCAAGGTGCCTCGACAAGAAGCAGGGAGTCTCGACGGAAAGCAGACTTCCTCGCAGATCGCTGTGGTGTCAGTAAAGAATACGCCAAAAAACTTGGGAGACACGGAAAGAATCCTGCGATTCGTTTCCGCAACGAACGTTGGTAAATTGGTCCTAAGTCCCTTTTAGATAAAGGGTTACGGTTTAGTCTCGAGCGTCTGGATTTGTGAATTAATCGTGGGTGATTGTCGAAAAAACCATGTGTATTGAAAATAGGACGCAACTATCCTGTTTCCGCAACGGTCGTGGCGTAATTCGCGAGGGCTGGTTTTCGCGACAAATCGATTTAGCGGTGTCGAATTAGTGGTGTCGAATTAGTGGTGCCTAAGCTGCCATTGCGGCTTAAGGGGGCACGTGTCCTTGCTGGGAGTGGGTCGGCAGCGAAGTGGTTCGACAATGGTCCGATGACCAAGGTATCTTAGAGGCACCCTCGATGCGTCTTAGGAGCTACCCATGTCCAGCCACCACGACTCTCCCAACGATCCTTTGCCTCCCCGCCAATCGTTCTTTCCGTTGGATGCACTGGAAGTGGATCCGATGGAACATACATTCGACGGTATAGCCGACGGTATAGCCGACGGTATGGTCGACAAAGAGCATTTCGATTATTTGCTCGATCAGAGCGATGAGAAGAACGATTTCCCGACCGAAGAGGAGTCGGCCACTCCTGTCGAAGCCTTTGAGCGAGTTCCTCATGAGGACCGTGATTCGTTTATTCGCTTGGCGTTGGTGCCGGGCATCGGCCCGAAAACGATGTTTCGGCTTCTGGAAGCCTTTTCATCTGCAGAGAATGTTTTGACGGCCACGCTCAGCCAACTCAGTCGCGTTCACCGTGTTGGCCCGAAGCTGGCGACCGCTATTCGCGATGCGAATCAGGAAGGAATGGCATCGCGCATCCTCGATCATTGTCATGATCACGCGATCGATATCCTACTTCCATGGGATCGTAGTTACCCGAAACTGCTTGGCCAGATCCCAGACCCCCCGTTGGTTCTATTTGCCAAAGGTTCCTTCCGGCCATCGGATTCGATGGCGATTGGAATGGTTGGCACGCGGCACGCGACCCATTACGGCCGACAAATGGCGGAGCGTGTGGCGACCGGTTTGTGCAGATTCCAATTCACCATTGTCAGCGGACTGGCGCGCGGAATCGATGCGGTTTGCCATCGCGCTGCGATCGAGGCCTCGGGACGAACGATCGCGGTTTTAGGTGGCAGTCTGTCCGAGGTATACCCCCCTGAGCACAAGGATCTGGCGCAACAGGTTTCCGAGAATGGCGTTCTGTTGAGCGAGACGCCTCCTTTCTCGAAACCAAAAGCAGGTGTCTTTCCGCAGCGAAACCGCATCATCAGCGGATTGAGCCTTGGGGTTGTGGTCGTGGAAGCGGCCGATAGATCTGGCTCCTTGATCACCGCTCGCCATGCGGGTGAGCAAGGCCGTGACGTGTTCGCGATTCCCGGTCCTGTGACCTCGAGGACTTCGCGGGGCTGCCATCAATTGATTCGGGATGGCGCAGTGCTCATTGAAGATGCAGACGAGATCATCGAACATCTCGGCCCCATGGCGTTCCGAACCGAGGTTAGCCCAGGAGTTGTCGTTCACAAGCCTTCGGAATTGCAGCTTAACGAGATCGAACAGAAAGTGCTGCTGGCGATCGATGTCCAAGCGACGGATATCGATCAAGTCATCTCGCGATCGGGATTACCGGTCCCCCGAGTGCTCAGCACCATCAGCGTCCTGGAACTGAAAGGCTTGGTCGCCCGTACTGGTGGCCGTACGCTCATTCGGCGATAACGTGTCGATCCCGGCGCGATTGGATTTCTACACGGGAAAATTCAATACGGGAAAATTCCACACGGGAAAAACAGTGGGAATGCTACGCCGCGCACCGATCGGCAAACTCACGGAGTTTCATTGTGGTTGGCTTGCGTTCGCCAAACCGTAGGTAATACTTCCGGATATTCTTCGCAATCGTTTCAACGATCTGTTCGGCGATTGGTTTTGATGGCAGCACTGTCTCTGCAGTATTCGTTATGGGATGAACCCAATGTCCAATGAAGGATTTATCCATTCTAGGTCGAACGTTCGCATCCACTCGGAGTTCGCGTCGGATCCGGATTTTCGTGAATTGTTGACCGAGTTCGTTTCGAACATGCCCGATCGCATCCAAGCGATTCTCGAGGCGGAGCGTGCCGGAGACCGAGACGCGTTGCGCCGTTGCGTCCACCAACTCAAAGGTTCCTGTGGGGGGTATGGGTTCCCATCCCTCACCGACGACGCGTCCGTATTGGAGCGCTCGCTCGACCGCGGATGTTCGGTCGAGGACATCGAGCATCAACTGGAAGCGTTCACCTTCAAATTGAGTTGCCTAACGGCGGCGCCTGATGCATCTCTCTAGCGAGCGGCTACTTCGTTGGCTACCGATTCGTTTTCCGAGCGATTGATTTCCTTCCACTCGGCAAGCGCACTCCACCACTTGTCGATTTTTCCGAACGAGATATCGATCGCCTCGGAGACCTTGGTCAGGTCGCTCAGCGGTTTGAAGATCAGTCCCTCCGCCCCCATCGACGTCGAACGCAGCACGGTTTGCATCGATACCATCCCTGTGCACATCGTCACCTGAATACCCGCATCGCGCAGCTTTATCTCCCTGAGAACCGTTAGGCCATCCTTGTGCGGCATATCGATATCGAGCAATACGACACGAGCTCCCGTCCGCATCAGTGCTTCCATGACTTGGTTCGGGTCCTGAACGCTCACGACCTCGTAGCCATGTTTCTTTAAATGATACGAAATCAGTTTCGACACTGATGGGTCGTCATCGACATGTAAGACTAACTTTGGAGTCAAATTCATGATGCGGTCTCAAGATGAAAAAAATGAGCAGCTAGCTCATGGCTGGAGTGTTGCTCCTTCGTGAGCCAAACGCAGCACGCGCTGCTGAGCGTACGTTGGTGTTCCAATGCGAGATGGTGTTCAGGACTTCGTCGGCCGGAAGTGGCTTTGAAAAGAAGTCGCCTTGGGCATGGCGACATCCCCAAGCGACCAATTGTTTGAGCTGGGACTCTTTTTCGATGCCACTGGAGATGATGGTGGCTTGCTGCGTCTTTGCCTCGGAAACCAAGGACTGCACCAAACTTGCGGAGTGACTGTTGTTCTCAAACTCCGTGATGAGGCGTTTGTCGAGTTTGAATCCTTCCGCAGGGAATTTTCCCAGTGTTTTGACGCTGGAGATCGCGGTTCCGAAATTGTCGACCACGACGCGGATTCCAGCGTTTCGCAATCGGTGGAGTGCCGCAACACCTTCTGAGTCCTCGACGGTGAGCCCCGACTCGCATACCTCCAACTGAATTCTGTCCAGTCGCAGGCGGGCCCGTTGCGCGGATTTGATGACGGTGTCCAGGAACCGTGGCTGCTTGACTTGCGAATGCGTCACATTGATGCTGACGCGTTTCGGGGCATCGGTGGGCGACTCATAGAACCATTGAGAGGATTGTTGGCACGCGGTCGAAAGGGTCCATTCTCCGATCTCCTTGAGAAGTCCACTCTCGTGAATCAGTGGCATGAAGTGGGATTCGGGCATGCCACCATGCTGCGGATGATCCCACCGCACGATGGCTTCCACCGCATCGTACTGCCATGTTTGTAAGTTCATGATCGGCTGGTACAGCATCTGTAGTTCGCGGTTGCGCACCGAAACACGTAGTGAGTCTTGACGACTCTCTCGTTCCTTGAGATTGTTCTGCATCGAGTCGTCGTAAAGCTTGATCTCGCCACGCCCAACTTTCTTTGCCTCCTGCAAGGAAATATTCGCGCAGCGTATCAATTCAGCAAAACTCGCCTTGGGATCGCAGCTAAAACAGACCCCAACGCTCACGCTGACAAATTGGTGCGTTCCAGCCAACTGGTATCCCGTCGTCAGCGCCTCGCTGATGCATTCCGCGATCCGCATCGCCGAGCGATTTCCTTCGACTCCCGACAAAATCAAAATGAATTGGTCTCCACCATACCGGGCGAGATAATGCTGGGAGCAGCATCGATCTAATGCGGTCGAGGTCGACAAAACGCATTGCAGCCGCGATGCGATGCAGCAAAGGAGTTCGTCCCCTGCGCTCGATCCCAGCAGATGGTTGATCGTCGAGATTCGATCGATCCCCATCAAAAGGACGGCATACGGTGTGGTGTATTCGTCTGGGTGGTCGGAAGCGTATTCCAAGACTTGCTTGAGCGCGTTTCGATTGGGAATGCCGGTCAGCGGGTCATTGTGGGCTAGAAATCGAAGGCGATTCAGCAGCGTTTGAGTTCGCAAAACGGAACGGATTCTCGCTTGGAATTCCGAGGGATAGATCGGTTTCCGCAGGAAGTCCACAGCACCCTCAGAAAAGGCGCTTTCGACCAAGGACTGGCTCTCGCTCGATGTCAGGAACACCACCGGGGTCTTAGCACCCGACTTCGACGCTCGGATCGATTTCAGAACCGTCAAGCCATCCATCTCGGGAAGGTCGTAATCCAGAATCACCATGTCAGGATTCAAGCTGATGGCCTTCTCGAGACCTTCTTTGCCATTGTATGCATGCGTTAAAACAATCCCCATGCCTTGCAGGTACGATTTCACCAAGACATGGGTGTCTTGGTCATCCTCGACCAAGAGGATGACGGGTGAGTCCGGAGCAGGTTGTGTGACTTCGGTAGGATGCATTGGGGATTTCGTGATGTGGCTCAAGTTGGAAGACTCGAAAACATAGGACTTATTTCAAGCTGCGTTGTTTCCGAGAGAAAAATTCCACAACTTTTTCGTGATCAGCTTTGTGAAAGCCTGCAATTACCAATCGGGCGATTGTGAGGCCTTTGTAATCTTCGCTATTGGTTTTTGGTAACGCCATTCATTATGCAAGCGTTAGGCATTCCTCTGCTTCGGTGGATTTTCGATCAGATACGCGGAATGCGCTTCATGCGTCACAATCCGAATAATCGATACAACCGGTAACGTCGAAAACGCATCGGCTGAACGGATATCCCCGGATCGCTTCAAAATGATTGCTCGAACAAAGCTTGCTATCGCGGTGCTATACGCATGCTTGTTGCTTCCCTCTCGCTCCTTTTCGCAGCAAGCGATCGTCGCCGTGACCAGCGAGGCGAGTTATGTCGGTTTCGCGGACCAGGATCCCAGCCCGGAACCCAGCCCGGATCCCCAGGAAGCTTCGGGGTCGTACGAAAGTCGTTTCGCGGAATTGGAACGACAAGCGGCCGAAATGAACGAGAAGCTCAAACTGCTTCAAGATGGTGCCAAGAAAGCCAAAGCAGATGCAGCTAAACTTCCCAGTGTTCAAATCAACGGAGTGTTCCAAGCAGACGCTGTTCTTTTCGATCAGGATCCAGGGAGTTTCGATGCCTACGGAAGGATTGAAAACGGAGCCGATTTTCGAAGAGCTCGATTGAGCGCGAGAGGGTCCGTCACCGACCGTATGGACTACTTTCTGCAGATGGATTTTGGGTTCTTCGGGCGGCCTACGTTTACCGATGTTTGGGTGGACTTCAAACAAGCTGGCCCGCTCGGAACGATCCGGGTCGGCCAATGGAAGCAACCGTTTTCCCTCGAAACGGTAAGCAGTTTTCGATACACAACATTTATGGAGCGAGCCAGTGTATTCCAAGCGTTTGTTCCATTCCGGCGCATCGGTGTTGGGTTTTACAACAACGCCGAGGATTTGATGTCGACGTGGGCGATGTCGTACTTCAGAACCGGTCAAGACCAATATGGCGGATCGATCAGCACCGACGGCGGCAATGGGATGGCCGGGCGTTTGACCCATTTGCTGTGGTACAACGAAGGTTGCGGTGATCGATACCTCCATCTCGGGCTTGGGTACTATTTGAATGCACCGCCATACGATCGCACGCGTGCGAGAAGCATTCCCGAGATCTTCGTGGGTGAGTTTTTCCCCTCAGGTCCTAGCGGAACCAGCGGCCAACCTGTCGGTACCGTCGCAAATGGCACACCGTTTTTTGCGGACACGGGTTTGTTGGACAAGGTGAATTTAATCAACACCTATGGGACCGAATCGCTGTGGGTTCGAGGCCCATTCTCGTGGCAGTCCGAAGTGATGGCTCATCACATCGATACGGACTCGATTGGCAATGCTCTCCTTTGGGGCGGGTATTCGCAAATCGGATATTTTTTAACGGGTGAGCATCGGCCTTACGATCGCATAGCGGGTGCGATCGATCGTGTGAAACCGCTCCACAGTGTGAGCAAGACGGGTGGCGGAATTGGAGCCTGGGAACTTGCCGTGCGCTGGTCCTATCTAGACTTGCTCGATCGCAATGTGCGTGGCGGCGACATGGATAACTTTACTGCGGGTGTGAATTGGTATGTGAACCCGTATTGCAAGTGCGTATTCAATTACATCCATTCCAGCAGCAATTCCCGTCGCATTCGAAACGGCATCGTCGAAGACACACCGTTGATCCATGCAGATACCAGCGCATTTGGAATGCGATGCCAATTGGACTTTTAACGATCCGCCTACGAAAATGCGCCATGCGCATGCGAACGTTTGGCGGGAGATAGTGCAGCTAGTATCTCGATAGTTCGCCGGCGCTATTTCCGAACAGCTGCGAGACGGTTTGCGATGCGGCGCTATTCATGAAGCCGAGCTCACTGCTAATGGCGATAAACCGCCACCCTTCTTCGAGCCGACGTGCGGCGGCAGATGCATCCGCAACGTGAATGCCTGGTGCGACACCCGCGTTCACGGCTGCCACCCGAATCCGGCGAAGTGCTTCGACAAACTCGGGATCGTCGGTTTCCATCTGCGGAGTTTTACCCATCGAAGCCAGCAGATCGTTTGGTCCGACAAAGACCGCGTCGATCCCAGGGACCGCGAGAATCTCATCGATGCGTTGGACGGCATCGATGTGTTCGGCTTGGACGACGACCAGAATCTCCTCGTTGGCATGCTGGTAATACTCCGCCGCCTTGCACCCAAAGTTCAATGCATGAGAACTGCCTCCGACACTTCGGGTCCCCGCGGGTGGATAGAGGCATGAGGAAACCGCCAATTGGGCTTGTTCAACACTATTGCACATCGGGAAGACGATTCCATGGGCTCCTAAATCCAATGCCCTCTTCGCATTCTCGTGCGATATCGATGGGACTCGGATCAGCGGTGTGTTTCCAGCATCGGCGATCGCGCCAAAGATCTGCGACGCGGTCTCCCAGCCAGCGCTGCTGTGTTCCATATCGAGCGTCAACCAATGAAATCCAGATCGGGCCATGAAGCGAGCGGCGGTGGGACTCGAGAGGGACAGCCACGTTCCCACTTGGGCTTTACCTGCAGAAAGCGCAGCCTTGACGAGATTTTTTCGCATGATGTATGGTTGTTGATGGTGAGGGAATATAAGGAAGTTGATCGTAGTCGGAGTTGATCGTATTCGGAGTTGTCTTAGAGCGTCATTGCTGCATGCTTTCTACGCACCTGCGGTACAACGGAGCGCTGGCGATCTCAGCACGTCGGGGTTGCAGAGAAACTCGGGGGTTTTCTGCTGGATCGCATCCAAGATCGGATGGGCGCAACCCCAACTCATGCGTACCGCAGCTTCACGCGAATTGAATGCGTTGTGCGGGGTCAAGAGGAGTCGCGGTGTGGTTCGAAGAGGGTGCTGTGGCGGTAGCGGCTCTCGCTCATAGACATCGATTGCAGCACCTGCGATTTTTCCTCGGGTCAAGCAATCGATCAGCGCTGACTCGTCGATCAACGCGCCACGCGAGGTGTTGATTAGGTATCCATCGGGTCGCATCTTATTGAGTGTATCCGCGTTGATCAAATGCTTGGTCGATGGATTGTTGGGGGCGTGTACCGAAACGAAGTGCGATTGCGAAAGCACATCTTCGAGCGAATGAAATTGAACGCGAGAGTATCGCTGGGTTGCCCATTCCGGGATCGAGGCAGGAGCGACCGCAGGATCGTAAGCGATAACCCGCAATCCAAATCCCAACGCGCGATCCGCGACCGCTTGGCCGATTTTCCCGAAGCCAATCAGCCCGAGTGTTTTGTCGCGCAGTTCCACCCCGGGAAACTCGGCCCATCCTCCTTGTTGCATGCAGATGTAACCCTCATGGATGCGGCGTACCATCGTCAGTAGCAATCCCATGCAGTAATCGGCGACGGCATCAGTCATTGCGAATGGCACATTCGTGACCAAGACCCCTGCCCCACTCGCATCCGCGAGATCGACGGAATCGATTCCCACTCCGCACCTAGCAACCAATTTCAATCTCGGTAGCGATTCAAAAACATTGGAGACGTAGGGGTCCGTAGCGGCAATCACCGCGTCAACGTCGTGAGCTTGCGCGATGAGCTCCGACTCGGTAAGCGGCCCCCACGAGTTCGAAGGTAGTAATTCACAACCAGCAGCCTCGAGCTCGCGTCGGGCGTCGCCGCCGCTCACGGCGAACGCCTGTGCGGTTACCAGTATCTTCCAACCTGATCGCATTGCCCTCTTCCCATCCAATCTACATGCACACTTCGTTCTTGTTGCCGGCTCGGCATTGCTACGCGCCTTGGTCACCTGTGACGATTGTAACGTTTGTAGCGTATTCTCAGAGGGGAAGGCAAAAGGATGCGGTCAGGAAAGATGGCTTGATTGGGTGGAGTTGTCCGATAAGGGGCTTGGTACGCTCTCCCCCCAGAGTTGCAGCCCAGAGTTACGGCCCAGAGTTACGGATCTCCAAATCATGAAGTCCGATGTCGCCGAATCGATCCATCAAATATCCCGCTCGCGGTATCAACTTCCGGGAGTCATGGAGAACGATGCGCCCGTTGCATTGCCGATTCGCGAGGAAAACGCGATTGATCCGGCAAACCTAACGGGCTCGGAAGGAACCGCCGCGATCGATCTCCAGGATCCGATTGCGACGCGGATCGAGCAGACTCTGCGGATTTATACGGAGCGCGTATCCAGCTGGGGTAACGAATCCGCTCCCCGTCGTCTTCGCGATTACTTACCAAGCGGCATCACCGTTTCCTTATTCGCTCTGGGGACTGCGCTGCTGATCACAGTGAATATGGCGGTGATCACATGGGATACAACGGGCCAGCAAATGGCTCTGAGCAATTTGGCAGCTGCGGCAGTGATGATGCTGGCCGGGATCAGCCTGTTTTACGATCGCACAGTTCGGGGGCTAGGTGAAGACCCCAGGAGACGCATCTGTGCCCGTCAAGTCGAAGAGATGGCGGCACAGTTGGATGGCCTCTCCTCGCTGATGTCCCGTTGGAAGTCCCTTGGCAAGAAGCATCAGGCATCGATCGTAGCGCTCGAGGGTGAACTGCTTGTTCTAACGGGTCAACAATTGGATCTCCGTTCACAGATCGAAGGACTTCGGTCGCAAAACTCCGAATTGGATATCGTCAAACGCCTTCTGACGGACGAACTGTCGGGACTCAACCAATCCATCCAGCAGCAGACGGAAAAATCTTCGGCCCTCTCGCGGGAATTGAAAAGCTTGGAGTCCAGCATCGCTCGGCTCAGCTACGAAATTGCTGATGCGAAAAAGGACAAAGCCGCACTCGCGGAAGAGATCGCAGCCCTCGAAGAGCGTCGGGACGAACTGAAGGATAGCACCCAGCGGATGGAAGCCGAATTCGATGCGAACCGCGCGAAATTCGAGCGCGATTTGGAGGAACTCGAGCAAGGCATGCAGCGTCTCCACGAAGCTGCCGAGGAACTCCAGGCGGAAGAAAATCGACTCCTCGCCGAAAAGAGCGAACTCGTTTGCGAACTCGATATGATCCGAGGCGAGTACGAGCGCAACGCCGAAATCGCATCGCAGAACCTAGCGTCGATGAAGTCAACGCTCGAAGATCTGCAAGTGGAAAAAGGGCTGCTGCTCGAAGACGTGGAGCAACTTCGGTCCGCCAAATCGGAGCTCGAAAACGAGAAGTCAGCCTTGGTTGCCACCATCGGCAACCAGAAAGAAGACTGGGAATCGCAGCAGACTGCGTTGGCGGAAATCCAGAACGATTTGGCCGAGCGAAAGCTCGAGCAGGAGCGGGTGGTCTACGAGTTGTCGGAGTTGCAGGTCGCCTCAAGACGCGATCTTGAGAATGTGATCGAACGTCGCGATGCAATCCAGGTCCAACTCGACCGGATGACATCGGAGTTGGACGACCAAACGAAAGGCATGGAGCAAAACCGACAGTTGGCAGTCGAACTTCAGCAAACCATCGACCGACTGTCGAACGTGAAGGGGGCCATGGAGGTTTCCGTGGACGAGCTGACGCAACGGCTCGAAACCAAATCGACCGAGCACCGCAAGAAGTCGATGCAAATTCATGACCTTGCAAGTCGCTTAGAGCACTTGTCCGATGCGGTCAAAACCCTCAGCCAACGCGAAGCGGAATTGATGCAGCGCATCGATTCCAGTTCCGAGGTGCCCGCGCCGCACAGAGCGAAGTCTCCATCGCCAGCAACGGTTGAGGCGGTGGAGGTTTTTTTCTATCCAGACGAGAACCACATCGATAGCACCGAAACCGCAGTTCAGCGTGTATTGAACACGTTGGACGACTGGGAGCAGATGGGATTGAGCTAACCACGCCGGGTGACATGCTTGGTTCTCGCACACCTAACCGCCAGTGAACTGCTCGAAATCGTGAGCGGCTCGATGGCATCCTACTGTGCCATTCTTACGGGCTCACGGTGCCACTCCTACGGGCTCACGGTGCCACTCCTACGGGCTCACGGTGTCATTCCTACGGGCTCACGGTGTCATTCCTACGGGCTCACGGTGCCATTCCTACGGGCTCACGGGGTCAAATGCTGCCGGAACCAATCCAGCATCGAGTTGAACATGACCTTGTTCCCGTCGGCATTGAATCCGTGCGCGGCGCCCTTGATCACGACGAGCTTGCTCGGAACACCGATCTCGTTGAATGCCGCGTCGATCTTTTCACTGTGCCAGAGTGGCACGAGTTCATCCTTGTCCCCGTGGACCAACAACGTTGGCGCGTCGACCTTGCTGACCTGTTTGAGCGGTGAATAATCGTCGGTTTTTTTCGAATCAAATTTCAAGGCCGGGAATTGCTCCTGAAGGGGATTATCCGGTGTTTTGTAAGGTGCCAAATCCGTGGGTGGGAAGACAGCGGCGACCGCTGCTATTTTCGGTCCATCCCCATCGGATGCCTTGTCGTTGGCCGTGGTTCCGAGCATCAACGAGAGATGGCCACCTGCTGAGAATCCGAAAACCCCGAGCTTCTTCGGGTCGATTTGCCATTCGCTGGCATGTTCGTGCACATGCGTGAGCGCTTTGCGAACATCCTCAACGATTTCGGGAATGACATACTTGGGGCTGCTCCCGTGCCGAATGGCGATGATGGTATATCCTTCATCGCTCAAGGGTTGGAACAGTCCCGCCATAGTTTCCACCGGCATCCATGTCGAAACCCATCCACCGCTGACCATGAACATCAAGGCGATTCCCTTCCGGTTTGCCTTGGGTTCAATCACATCCATGGTCAAGGCCATCCCGTCTTTGTGCCCATACACCACGTCAGGGCGAACCCGAGGCAACGTATCGTCGGCGCGAAGTGCGGGAGTACTTAGAGCAGCAAGCATCGTACCGGTAGCCAAACCAATACCGAGTTTCAAACAACGACGAGCAATTCGCATGATGGATTTAGGGTGCAAAGGAGAGGAGTGGGCTTTCTAACTCCATGTAGCAACGACACGTAATGTAGCAACTACACGGAGAACTCATTCGGAGAACTCATTCGGAGAACTCATTCGGAACGCCAACGGGTTACTTGTCTGGTAGTTTAATGATACCGTTCCAGTCCGGGGGAGCAGAGCGACCGTGCTGGGCGATGAAAACGGTTAAAAAATCCTTGACCCGGTCTTCGGCGGGTACTTGGTGGAGCATACGAAATGCTTCGCTCCAGTTCCCGTCTTGAAAGCTATCCAACGCCTTTTCGTAGGCTTGGATATGGTAATCCGTGAGGTGGAATTGCGGCGATTCGGGAGGGAGTAATTCGCTGACCATCAGCGGCGTATTCATCCCGAATGGGATGACGCGGGCCACGCGCCGGATACGAGCGACCGAGGTCGGGACCTCGGCTCGAATACGAGCCGCGGTGGCTTCATCGATCAAAATCTGTGCTTGCAACTGCTTGGTCATGCTTTCCAATCGCGACGCCAAATTCACGACCGGACCGAACACAGTGACTTTGACCTGATCGACTGTTCCAATGCGCCCCGCGACGGCTTTTCCGGTCGCGATCCCGATCCCTGCGCGGAATCCAGCGAGAGGATGGGTAGGAATCGCAGCAGACTGTTCGAACTCGGCGCGAATTGCCAGAGCTGCATTGGCAGCATGGGTAACCGAATTCGCCTGTTCGAGTGGCCAGCCCCAGAATCCCATCGCTGCGTCCCCATGAAAGTCACCGACGACGCCATTGCGATCTAAGATGTGGTGAGTCATCACGCCCAGTGCGTCGCTGACCCGTCGTAGCAGATCGAGCAACCGGTTGCCTGACTCTTCGCTTTGACGCGAGAACCCTCGAAGGTCGCAAAAGAGGACCGATACGTTCGCTTCGCGCGGCGCGAGGACTTGATCGGGATCCCGCGTCGCCAACGCTTGGCGAACCACAGGTGCAAAGAATGGTCGCAAGGAGTCTTGGCGGCGTTGCAGCAATCGGGTCTGCCGCAACGTAGCCAGCGTTGTGGCGGTCAACTCGGCGAATTTAATATCGTCCTGGAGATCATCGGTTAATGCCATCGTTGCATCCCGATTGCCAGCAGCAGCGATGCTCGCAAAGTCACCCGCCGCGTAGATGGCCCAACCTGGACATGCTTCGTTGGTGATCGGAGTGCAAAACGCCCAATCGATATTCTCGCTTTGGGTGTACACGGAAGGTGTATTGCGATCGACGCTGCGGCTCCACACGTGGAGAACGCTTTCATAAGTACTGACCGCTTGGTGAATCAGTTGTTCCGACGGGGAAAAAGGTTTGATGGCCAAACCGCGAGAGTCCCAGTGTAGTACCCGAATACCACTTTCGCTTGGATCAACCCAGGTTCGAGCATTCGGTGTCAGGTCGAGTTGCGGTCGAGCGTTTCTGAACTCTCCGGCAGCGGAACTGCGTTGATCGCTGGAGGTACCGACCCGATCTGTGCTGCCGGGGACCGCGCTTGCCGAATTCGCATCTTGGTTGGCTTGTGCTGGCAACGCTTTGCTAACGATCGCGACGAATGTGGCTTGCGGGATGCCTTGCATCAGCAGGTTCACGACGCGAACATGAAGCTCTTCGTCGCTGCTGCTGCTGGAGATAATTTCAGGCAAACGACTCAGTACCTCGATCCGTCGATCTGCGTCTCGGTAACGGACTTGGCGAAGCTGTGACGGAGCGTATGTCTGCTCCGTGAGCGCCGGTGGCTCATCCGCTTTGGACAAAACGCGAATCCTCTGATCGACGAGACTGAACGTGGTCTGCCCGATCACAAAATGGTCGCCGATGCCAACGTCGAACTGGTCCTTGCGAAGACCTCGGTGGAAAATTGGATTTTTCGCGTCTGGCAAACGGTTCACCGACAATCGCTCGCCGTTCCATGTAACGTCCGCATGCAATCGAGAAACTCGATCATCCCACGGAACCGCCCAGCCCGGAGCGACACGGCCCAAGGTAAACTCAAGCAATTCCGGTGATTTTGGCAATGGTCGACGCCAACGGTCCGTTGGACTAGGGCCTTGCGCGATCAAGTCGGGCATAATGCATCGAGAAAAATGGAAGGAAGCGACCGACGGCTAGGAAGGCGAAACATCGCACTTCATGTCCCCCACAGTCACCATGAAGCCCCTCCCTGGTTGCTTTGGAGATGCCTTGGATTTGATGTGGTTACCACCGCCATCTAGATTGTAACCATTCCCATCCGGTTGGGCGTAGTCCATAATGCGTTCTATTCCCAGCGAATCGTCAAGCTTGGGTGGAACGCTCCGAAGAAACGGAGCGTTGCTCTGCTTTTGCGGATTGTGGAGCCGAGCTCCCCACGAATTTTGATGCCTTCAGGAGCGTACTGTGGCGTGGTTTGCGCGAAATTTGAAAGCGTGGTACATCCGGTCGATGCGCGTGGCCAACGTGTTGGTGACGATGTTGCTATTTTGCAACCTGCTTAGCAATGTGCTATTGGGTGCGTTTGCGAGCGAAACGTTCGCGTCGGAGGTGGACGAGGATTTTTTCGAGTCGAAGATTCGTCCGGTTCTTGCCGAACGATGCTTGGGATGCCATGGTGCGAACAAGCAATGGGCGAGCCTGCGATTGGATTCCCGCGAGGGGATGATGCGCGGCGGTGACAGTGGTCCCGCGCTTTCTTCGTCGGAGCCGCTTGATAGCGAACTTCTCCGCCGTATCAATTCGGACGATCCTGAGGTCCGCATGCCTCCCGAGGATTCAGGTCCTGCGTTGGACACAGCGCAGCGGGATGCGTTGCGCATTTGGATCAGCGGCGGTGCTGCTTGGCCAAAACAACCGATGTCGGCGCCTGGTAATCGCGCAATGGATCCTGCAGCGCATTGGGCGTTTCAACCATTGGCGATCCCCTCGGTCTCGGAAATGGAGGGGACGGGACGCACCGTCGACGCCTGGATCGATTCAGGACTGCGCCGCGAATCACTAGCCTCGGCCCCCATCGCTTCGCGGCGGGAGCGTTTGCGTCGCGCGAGTTATGCGATCACCGGGTTGCCACCGACCATTGACGAGGTTCATGCTTTTGACTTCGATTTAAGTCCGGATGCTTGGCAAAAGGCGGTCGATCGGTTGTTGGCGAACAAAGCCTACGGCGAACGCTGGGGTCGAGTTTGGCTCGATGTCGCTCGGTACTCCGACACTAAGGGCTACGTTTATGGCCGGGAAGAGCGAACGTTTGTGTTTGCTCCTGCATACCGCGATTGGGTGATCAACGCATTCAATGAGGATCTGCCGTATGACCGATTTGTCCTGCTGCAGATCGCCGCGGATCAGTTGGTCGACCAAGGCTCCCCCGATCTTGCGGCCATGGGGTTTTTGACCTTGGGACGTCGCTTCCTCGCGATACCCTCGGACATCATCGAGGATCGGATCGACACGGTGTTCCGCGGTTTGATGGGGCTCACCGTCGGATGCTCGCGATGCCACGATCATAAATTTGACCCGATACCCACCGAGGACTATTACTCGCTGTACGGTGTTTTCCAAAGCGGCATCGATCAGCGGGTTTCGCTCGACCAAAACCTTGCCTTCCACTCGGCCGAGTTTCTCACAGGACTCGAAGAACGTCGGCAGAAACTCAAGGAGGTAACCGCCGTTCAGCGCTCCGAAGCCAACGCGCGGATCCAATCGCGATTCAAGGAATACCTGTTAACCCAGACTCAGATGGAGAAATACCCGGAAGGATCGTTCAATCAGCTTTCGACGAAAGAGGATTTAATCCCCGCACTGGTCCATCGCTGGGAATGGTTTTTTGCCCTGCCTGAATCGGTCGCAGACCCAAGACTTCGTGTTTGGAACGAACTGTCTCGCTTGCCCGCAGACGACTTTACAACTCGAGCTGCCGAGGTTTTGCAGCGACTGAGAACCGAAGAAGGTGCTTGTCACCCGACGGTTCTGGCCAAGTTCGAAACGACGCCGGCGTCGATCGCTGAAACGGCGGAACGGTACGGGCAGTTGGTCGATGAGACGGCCAAACGTTGGAAGCAGGAATCGGAGGCTCGCGTCGGTGCCGGTGAGGTCGCGCCGCGTACTTCGAAAGATGCCTCGCTGGAATCCTTGAGAGCGTTGCTGATCGACGTCGATTCACCTTTTTACATTCCCGAGGAACCCATCGATAGTACGGAGTGGTACTGGGACAATGGTACGTGCGTCGAAATTTGGAAGGCCCAAGGCGAATTGGATCGCTGGCTGTTGCAGGCGACCGAACACCCACCTGAAATCGGAATCATGGTCGACCGCCCCTTAAAAAGCGATGGCCGGATTTTTCGGCGTGGGGACCCCAATCAAAAAGGTCGAAGTGTTCCTCGCCGTTTCCTGTCACTCGTCGCGGGACCAGATCGCACCCCCTTTGCACACGGAAGCGGTCGGCTGGAAATGGCCCAAGAGATCGTATCGAAAACGAATCCGCTCACCGCGCGTGTGTGGGTGAACCGAGTTTGGCAGCAGTTGTTCGGCGCCGGTCTCGTGAAAAGCGCAAGCGATTTTGGATTGCGATGCGATGCACCAAGCCATCCACAGCTTCTCGATGATCTCGCCCTACGTTTTATGGAACATGATTGGAGCACCCGATGGCTCGTCCGCGAGATCCTCATGAGTCAGGCATATCAGAGAAGCTCTGAAGTGGTGCTTGCCCCAACCGCCTCGGTGGATGTTGCCTCGGTGGATGTTGCCTCGGTGGGTAGCGTCGCCGTGGGTGGCGTCGCCGTGGGTAGCGTCGCCGTGGGAGAACCGAGCGAGGTGGATCCGGCCAACCGCCTTTTATGGAGAGCGACCAAGCAGCGTCTGACGTGGGAGCAGATGCGAGATTCGTTCCTGGTCTCTGCTGGCACGCTTGACTCTAGACTGGGCGGGAAATCGGTCGATGCCTTTGTGTTGCTGCCCAATGGAACCAGTCGACGGTCTATCTACACCACCATCGATCGACAGTATCTGCCGCTGACCTTCCAAATGTTTGATTTCGCCAATCCGGACCTGCATACGCCGGTACGATCGGAGACGACGGTACCTCAACAAGGCCTTTTTTTGCTGAATCATCCCTTGGTCGCCGCCTGCAGCCAATCGATCGCTTCACGCTTAGATCGCGAATATGCGGAGAGCACGGCGACCGATCAAGGCTACGTCGAGGTGCTTTATCGGCATCTGCTGCAGCGTTCGCCATCGCCGGATGAACTGGCGATCGCGACGTCGTTTCTCGCGGAGTCGGCCGCCGATCTCGACGCTAGCGCCCATCACGATGGTACCGGTGTAAATGCTGTGGGGCGATTGAAGCCTCGGGAGTTGCTGGCTCAGGTGATTCTTATCTCCAACGAAGCCATATTTTTGGACTGACCGGAACAAAGGATAGCACGGCATGAACCCTATGCATTCAGCATCAGATCGGGAAATAGGATCGGCAGTCCGAGGACTCGCGTCGCGTCGATCGCTTCTTCAAGGGGCCGGGATGGGGATGGGTTTGATGTCGCTGGGACGATTGCTAGGACAGGATCCCAGGAATCCAGCCGATGGTGTTTCCTCGAACGCCACAGCGTCGGGAAACCCAGCGTCGGGAAACCCAGCGTCGGGTAACCCAGCGACGTCAGGTACGCATAGCATGGGGAACTCCTTGCGAGCGAGGCCGCCTCACTTTGCGCCGCGGGCGAAACGCATGATCCATTTCTTTTTGAATGGTGGTCCATCGCACGTCGATACGTTCGATCCGAAGCCGATGCTCAAAGAATACGCGGGGAAACCGCTCCCTACATCGCTGCTTACAGAACGACGTACGGGTGGGGCTCTGCCGTCTCCATTCCGATTCGATCGCTATGGGCAAAGTGGGCTCGAGATCAGCGAGCTGTTTGCCAAGACCGCCGCGCATGCCGACGAGATTGCGGTGATTCGCTCGATGTACGCGCAAGTCCCCAACCATGAGCCTTCGCTGATGCTGATGAATTGCGGGGATTCGGTGCAGTCCCGTCCCAGCTTAGGGGCTTGGTTGATGTACGGTCTCGGTTCCGTGAACGAGAATTTGCCTGGCTTCATTGCGATGTGCCCGGGTGGGTATCCGATCAAAGATACTGCGAATTGGGAGTCTGGCTTTTTGCCTGGATCGTTCCAAGGTACCTTTGTGGATCCGAAGAACTCCGAGATTGAAAAATTGATCGAGAACATTCGGAGTCCCTTTGCGAATCTGGAGTCCCAGCGCCGTCAGTTGAAGCTGTTGCGGCAATTGAACGCAAAGCAGCTCGGGGAACGAGTCGATGCGAGACTCGAGGCCAGGATTGAGTCGTTTGAACTCGCGTTTCGGATGCAAACCGAAGCGGCTGATGTTTTTGATATCAGCAAAGAACCTCAGTCGATTCGCGATATGTATGGGGATACCGTGCACGGTCGGCAAACCTTGATGGCGAGGCGTTTGCTCGAACGAGGTGTTCGTTATGTGCAACTCTGGCATGGTGCCGGCCAACCTTGGGACCATCACGGCGATATCGAAAAGAACATGAGAACCAACAGCGGTGAAATCGACCAGCCGATCGCCGCGTTTTTGAGCGATTTGAAACAACGTGGCATGCTCGAGGACACATTGGTCTTGTGGGGAGGAGAATTTGGTCGCACTCCCGTTTCCGAAGGTGGCTCAGGCCGAGACCATAATCACTATGGATTCTCGGTCTGGATGGCTGGCGGTGGAGTCCGTGGTGGAACGGCTTACGGAGCCACCGATGACTTCGGATTCAAAGCCCAAGACAAACCGACCAGCGTTCATGACTTGCACGCCACCATCCTGCATTTGATGGGGTTCGACCACGAACGGTTGACGTACCGGTATTCGGGCCGCGATTTCCGGCTAACCGATGTGCATGGCAAAGTGCTTCATGAGATTATTAGTTAGTGCGCAGCACCGGATGGCTGGCGCGATGCCGCTAACATGGCTGGCGCTATGCCGCTAACATGGCTGGCGCTATGCCGCTAACATGGCTGGCGGATAGCGCGTTGATGAGATGGTTTTTCGTGCGCGATGGCTAGACCTTTACATCCAGGGACCCGTTGGTTCGCGACCAAGTTCGGGATGGTTCTGCGGAAGCAGTGTTCCGTTCGCCGGAGATCGTGTTGTTGTTTTGAGTCGCGTAGCGGCTGGTGGCTTGCTGCTCCCAAGATCGACGGTCTTGGTTTCCATTGGCCAAACCTGCATCGGCGCCGAACGAGTTGGATTGGCTAGAAACAGTGACCTCAAATCGTTCGACCTGCATCCCTTGATCGGCCAGCCGATCCTTCAATCCTTGTAGGTTTTGCAGGAGCGCTTCTTTCGCGGTACTGTTCTCGACTTCGAGTTTTGCGGACATTTGACTTCCTTCGATTCGAAGGGTCATTTGCAGCGTGCCCAGTTCCTGCGGATGGAGACGCAATCGGACTTGGCCTCCGCCATTACTCAGTTGTTCGATGCCTCGCAACACGCGTTGGACCAACTTGGTCTCTTGATAGCGGGACAACGAGGTTGGAACGCTACCCCGCGTCGACTCGGCACGCGACCCAGACGTCGAACTGCTGGTGGTGCTTGTGGATGAGATGCCCCCGAGTGACGCACCGCGATCTGCGGTGTTTGCCGTAGCGGTCGTCGCTCGCGCCACCTCGGAGACGTTCGATGGGACTGGTCCCACTGGAACAGGAGTCGCGGTGGACGATGGAGGCGTTGGAACGGCTTGAGGGGTTGATGATGTGGTCGCGGGGGATGACTCTGCCGGAGTCACCCGATCGGCTATTGCGGCTGTCTTTTCGGATACCGAGGGAACATCACGGTTGTTTTCGGATCGCGACGCCGAATTGTCGTTCGCATCGTTTCGGTCCTCATTGCGTGCGCGGCTTGCCAAGCGTTCCGAACGACGATTTAGCTTTGGTTCATCGTCGGTGGGCTTAACCTCTATTTCTTTCTTTTCGTCCTCATGTCGATGGGATTTGACCTTGGAGGCGATCTCTTGATTGGCCTGAGTTGCCGCTGAGATAGCGTTATTGGAGACTGCGGTATCCGAAGCTGACCCGGGCTTCACCTCTTTCGAATTGCGAGCTTTTCGACCATCCCCCTTGTCCCGGACCTGTAGATTCGGAAAGAGTTCCTCAAGGGTTTGATTCCTGCTCTCAGCATCAACGGTCGAGGTGTCTTCGGTGGCTTGCTCGATGAGAGAAGTTGCCGTCTCTATCGTCTCGGTGGTTGCTTGTTCAGCAACAGGTTCCACCGCCTTCAACGGAGACTCCTGCAACTCGGTCTCAGGATTTTTCTTCGTCTCGGCAACGACGGCTTGGACGGGATTCTCCGTGATCGTATCTTCGTTGATCAGAGAATCTGTAGGCTGGTCGGTCGATGCCGTATCGTCTTTGATGAGAAACTGCTGGGGGATAGGCAACGCGCACAGCGAGTCGGTTGGCTTTTCTTCGTTCTTGTCGTCGACTTTCTCTTCGTCCCGATCGGACTTGTCTTCTGTTTTCTCTGGCTTTACTTGGATGACTGGTTCGGACGCGATGACTTCCATCACCGGCATCTTAAGAAGCTCATCGACGAAGCTTTGTGCCGTTGCGTGAATGCTATCGTTCCATCGGGACGATCGCTTTTGATAGTCGGTTGTTTGGAGTCGGTTGGAATCGAGTTCCGTTTTCATCCTTGATTCTCCCCAAAACCCAAGTCCCCTTCGCGAAGGCGTTGATCCGCTATGGACTCCCATTTCTGTCCGCCCGAGCGTTCTCAATCGAACGGTCGAGTGGAGCATTGTTGCGGAGTTCCTTAAGGATCTCGTTCAGTCGTGCTTGGTCTTCGTCGGTATTAAATTCAGCAAGTAACTTTTTTTGTTTATCGGCCGGCATTGTCCGAATAATCGATACAACCTCGCCTTTCTCGTTATTTTTCATCATCAGGAACAGCTGCGATTTTGCTTGCTCTGGGGAGAGGTTCTCCATGATTTTGTTAGTTTCGCTCATGCTGTCCTTGCTGGCACCCTTCTTCAACCTGTCCAGTTCGAGGGTGAACTCGTTCCGCCGGGTTTCGAACCTTGCGATTTCCTCTTTGAGCAGCCGTTCCTTGTCCGCTATCTGGCGTTGGAAGCGGTCGAGCGATTCCTGGCGCGAATCGAGCTCTAAGCTAGCTTTCACTTTCGATTTAAGAACGTCGTCGTACGTAGGAGTGGGTGCTTCTCGTGCGCTGACAAGCACGTTTTTGAGCTTTTCGCCTTGAATATCCACACCGTTGAGGGCTGCTAAAACGCGCGCCATCGTTTTGGAGTTCAAGTTTCCACGACCAGCGGCGATTCCGAGAATACACAGTTGGGCAAAGCATGTCGCCGCACAAAACCAAAGGAACAAGCCTGACAGTTTCTTGATCATTGCTTGATAACATTGTCCTGTGAAAAAAGGAGATGAGCAGCCATTGGCATGTTCGGACCCTCGCGCACACTCAGACGATGGTCGCATGCACCCATTGGATGGGGTTAGCAAAAGCTAGGTTTTGTGTACAGGTCACTGTACAGATCGCTTTACAGGTCCATACAAAAGAATAGCTTACAAACTGGCTCGAGCCACCGATTCTTCTGCGGTCGTTTGGGCACTTGTGGAGGCCACGCGTGTGTTGGACCATTCGTCGAGACGTTCCTGTTCCTTCTTGAGAGCCAATTCGTCCTCAGCCGCGAAACGATTATCCCGCAGTTTCTCCAATGACTTGACTGCTTGTTGGCATTTGAGGAGTTTCGCTTGCCGGCGTTCCAACTCTTGGACCAGCAGCGATCTGTCTTGGGCAATGTGTGCGGCTTGCGCGGCGAGCACCAACTGATAACGCTGTGCATCGAGAATTTGGCCGAGTGAGATTCTGCCGTTGCTAGACTGCTTTCGCAGTTCGTCCATGGCTCGATTTTGTTGGTCGATATCGCGTTTCGCTTCATCCATTTTGGCGATCGCGATAAGGGCATCGGAAACGGCTTGGCCGGCTTGATCCCGTTCCCGTTCTCGGATCTTTAGAAGTGTTGCGAGTCGGAATTTTCGGCTCATCCGGCGGCTCTCATCGGCATGTTAGAAGCCATGCTGTTGGCTGCTGGTGCAGTCGCAGCATTGGTCGTGGCTGGATTTCCTGGTGCATTGAGGGCCAATGCAATCTGCTGCAGGTCGCTCAAGCTCTTATCCCAGCTGATCAATTCGCGGGTCTGCTGCGCGAGGAAGGCTTCGATGACAGGACGCATTTGGATCGCCATGTCGATTTGCGGATTGCTGCCGCGAGTGTACGCTCCGATGTTGATCAAATCTTCGTTGTCGCGGTAGATCGCCATCGATTTGCGGACCGTCTCGACGGCATATCGCATCTCTGGAGTGATCAATTGGGATTGAAGTCGACTTAGGCTCGGTAAAATATCGAGCGCCGGATAGCGACCGCGCGCAGCGATATTTCGAGAGAGGTGAATGTGCCCGTCGAGCAAACCTCTCAAGGCATCGCTGATCGGTTCGTTGGCGTCGTCCCCTTCGACGAGAACGGTGTAGAACGCGGTGATACTGCCTCGTTGAGTGACCCCCGAACGCTCGACCAGTTGAGGGAGCATCGCGAAGACACTCGGTGGATAGCCTCGTGTGGTGGGGACCTCGCCAGCGGCCAAACCGATTTCTCGTTGGGCCATGGCGAACCGAGTCACCGAGTCCATCAGCAGGAGTACGGATTTGCCTTGATCTCTCAGCGATTCCGCGATTGCGGTGGCTGTTTTTGCAGCCAATATTCTTTTAGGGGCTGGCTGATCGCTGGTGGCGACCACGGTGATGCATTTTTGGCGACCTTCTTCCCCCAGGTCCCGTTCGAGAAACTCGCGGACTTCACGACCTCGTTCACCGATCAACGCAATAACCACGCGTTCCGCCTCGGTACCTCGCGCCAGCATCCCAAGGAGCGTGCTTTTTCCCACGCCGGAACCAGCAAAAATACCCAATCGCTGGCCTTCACCGACAGTCAACATCGTGTCGATCGCCCGCACTCGTGTCGGTAGGATCTTTTCAATGGGCGGTCGGGATAACGCGGCTGCCGGCGGGGCATCGCACGGGACACGCATGCCGAAGGGGAGGCCGGGTCCATCATCCATCGGCGTTCCGGTCGCATCGAGCACGCGGCCAACGAGTTCCGGGCAAATATGGACCGATCGATACGATTGAAACAATTCGACTTGATCGCCGGAACTCACCCCTTCCAACGGATCGAGAGGTGCTAAGAGCGTACGCCCCGCATCGAATCCGATCACTTCGGCGTCGAGTGGCGATTGGCTGCGCCGCTGTATTTTGACAATCGCGCCGACAGGGACGGGTAGGCCATCCACGACCACGGTGGTGCCGCGAATGCTGCGCACCCGTCCAGTGATTCCATACGGGATAATCCGATGCAGGGTCGAACTCCAGTCGCGACTCTGAGGGATGCTCGGGAACTTTTGGAGATGGCGATCGATGACAGGGTCTCGCATGAGCTTAGCCTAGCTCCTGTTCCAACCGCTTGAGCTGGCTCTTGATCGTCCGATCGATCGTCGTATCGGCAGTCTGGATAATCACGCCACATCTTCCGACCGACGCATCATCGATGACTTGAATTTCAATACCCGGAGAAACCTGTTCGAGTAGATCGGGTAACGCGCTCGAGAGAATCATCGCGTCTTCGGAGTGCAGCCGAAGTGTGATTTTCTTTTGACCATGGAGCAACCGCACCGAGTCTTCGATCCATTTGAGCAAGATCGATGGATCTTTCTCCATCTGCCGAATCATCAGTTTCTCAGCGATGCCGATGGCGATCGCGACGGTTTCATGTTGCCATTCGCGAAGCCATTGCGTGGTTGCCAATTCGAGTTCGTTGCAGATTTGCGTGATCGCTGAAGCGGAGCTTTGGATTTTGTCGGTCGCGATCTGGTTGGCGATGGTCGTCGCCAATCGTTCCACATGCGATTCCCCAGCGCTCATACCCTCCTTGCGAGCCTTTTCGCGGAGCTGTTCACACTCCTTGGTGCAGGCATCGAGCATGGCCCTCGCTTGTGTTCGAATCGTTTCTAAATAGTCCTTGGCTCGACCGGCGACATCTTCCCAGTTGAATACCTCTGCTTGTGTGGTATTGATACCCGTTGCCAAGGAATTGGATTTTAAGACGGTGGCCATGCGGTCGGGTGGTTTTGTAGGAGGATGAGGTCCAGAATGTTCTTCCGCACGGACGGTTCGCCCCGTCGATCTCTCGCGAATGACCTCATTCGCCGAAAGGTTAGGCGGCTCGGCGGAAAAAACCCTTCGGCTTTCGGAATGTTGGAATGGCTTGAGTGGTCACCATGGTGTCCGCCCGCTCAACAATATCGGTGCTCGCATCGTCGATGTCTCTCAGCGAAACATCATGAAGTTGATTCAATCGTTCTCGAAAGCGTTTGAGTTCTTTGGCTGGAATGAGCCGCTCAAATCGCGATCGGAATTTCTTGCTGGCATTCGAGAGCGCCAACAGCACCTGCTCCGGGTCGTTGGCGTGCAGAACTCGGACCAGATCGGCATCGGCGAGTGGAAGAAGTTCATCCAACGATCGCAAAGGGCGACTGTTTCCAGGGAACGGCAAGATGTCTCCGTGAGCGGTTCGCATGCCTTCGCTAAACGTTAAGTCGGTAGACTCGGCGTTCATGTTGGCGGGATGACCCGTGCCGAGCGTTTGGTTTTGGTGCGATGAAGTTTTAGTTGTCTCCGCGCCAACGGTTGCGGCTGTAGTACCTGTGGCGGTCATCGGGATCGCTGCGGGGGACAATGGACCCAACGTCCGGACCAAATCCGGTGCATGCTGGTGCAATGCCGTGGTCCATAAGCCTTGTTGGTCGACAGGCACGTTGGCGACGATGGCCCTCAGTTTCTCGATCCCGGATTGGCTCATCCGCTTGGAATGCTCCATGCTCCGCATCTTCGTTTTCATCTCTTCGAGGATCTCGTCGAGAATCTTGGTGTCTGTGCGATGCAGGTTGGGTAGGTGCGCCATGGCTTCGGTCGCTGTCTGGACCGGAAGATGTTGCAACATCGCGGTCGCAACTGGAACAGGGAGTTGGTTGATCACCGTCGCGATGACGATCCCACGCTCGTTTTTTAAGAGTTCTGCCAACGATGAGGGAGCGAGATCGTCCCACGGTTCGGTCGGATGCAATCCTGATGAGTTCATGGTGGCGGAGGGCGAGCCGCCTGATTCATGGTGTTGTTGTGAGCCATGCCCGTGTGCGGTAGCTGCCGATCCCGGTGCGGATATGGTCGGGGAGGCTGCGGTTTGGCGTAGTGCCTCTCGCGAGATCTGGAGCGAGTCGAGGGCTCCTTCGGAGGCGGCGAGCAACTGCGCCGCTGGTGACGAAGCTCGCGAACCAGATGATGCTTGCCCGCCTAATTTCGATGGAGTGGAGACGGCACCCATGAACCCGCGGAGTTCTTCCATCGCTGCGGCTCGTTCCGCCGGATCGACGCGGCCCAAGGTCGCTAATGTCCGCTTGATATCCCTCGCGACTTGGTCAGGAAATTGCGATAGCAGTTTCTTTGCCGTAGTTGCGTCCATGCTTTGAAGCACAATGGCAACGCGGCGTACTTTCTGATCCGAATCGCTGGCCATGACGGTGTGAAAGCAAGAGGTTTGGGCAAACTGAACTCCATCGCTTTTAATCGCGATCGCACGATCACGTCCAGAGGAGTTTCCGGCAGCCACGGTTGGAATGTAAGAAGGAAGCTTGGAATGTAAGAAGGAAGCATAGACGTCGCTCCCACGTAACCATCGCTGCGTACCGGGCTTTGAATGCTGGCAAATGGCTCTTGTGGCGCGCTTCGGTGAGTTGGGATGGACCTAACTGATACATTCTTTGCCGTCGCGATCAGAGCGGTTGCTCTTGCCCTCGCACAAGGTGAACTGTTATGTCGAATCCACGATGAAAGTGCTAAGCAATTCAAACCCTGATCCCCACGGACGACTTGGTCGTTTCGCGACGGCGCATCGCGCCTGCGGATGGGCATTGCTTTTGTCTAGTTTGATGGGGCTTCTTGTTGCATCCTTCGGCTGCAATCGCAGCCAGCCGTACTTGGTCTCCTCGCCATCTGGCTTTCTAAGCGCAGGGGCCGGCAGTGGTGCGTCTCCGACCGTTCCCGCAGCGACCGCAGCTGGATCCACCCCTGGAGCCGCAGCGGCGGGATCTGCATCCCTCGGCCCGAACGCTTATGCTGCACAAATGGCCGAACTGGAACGCCGGGCAAAATTGCTCGACGAAAACAATCGCCAACTCCACACGCAACTCGCTCAATCGCAACAGCAAATGCAGCTGTACAAGGAACGCTCCGACCTGATGCAGCGTCAATTGAGCGATATGTCGGGACAACTGCAGCAAGCTAAAATCGCATCCTCACGCACGGCGCCCCCCTCTACGTCTTCGGCGAGCCCATCCACGTCTTTGGCGAGCCCATCCACGTCTTTGGCGAGCCCCTCTACGTCTTCGGCGACCCCGTCTACGCTATCCAAGTCTCCCCCGACCGACAGCACTCGACGCAGCGGTGCTCGTTTGACGGCAAATACCAGTGGCGGGGTAACCCCCGATGGTCTCAAGAGCCTCGGATACGAAGTTGAGGTGAAGAACGGAGTCGTGCGTCTAAGGATCCCGTCGGATCAACTCTTCCAATCGGGAAGCGCCCAGCCGACCACCAGCGCCGCAGGGATCTTGGACCGAGTGGCTGAGGTGATTAAGACAGATTATCCCAAGCAACGGATCGCGATCGAAGGGCATACCGACAATGCGCCTTTGTACGGTGGTACTTACTCGACCAGCCATCAACTGGCTTCCGCTCAGACCAATGCGGTGTTCGAGCATCTGACGAAACGGAATCAGATTCCTCAGGCTCAGTTGTTTACCCTCGCCCATGGATCCAACTATCCCCTGATGGACAACCAGACTCCTGCAGGTCGGGCATCCAATCGGCGCATCGAGTTTGTCATCTACACGGAGACCTACTGAGCGTGACGAATCCTCGGTACGACGTTGTAGCGATCGGCGAAACGATGATTCGCTTTTCCCCGCCAGGGTTTCTTCGGTTGGAACAGTCGGACACCTACGAATTGCACGTCGGTGGCAGCGAATCGAATACGGCGGCAGGTTTGGCACGATTAGGAAAATCGGTTTGCTGGCTATCGCGATTGACTGAGAATGCATTGGGTCGAAAAATAACCCGCACGCTCGCCAGCCACGGTGTGGATACTTCGCACGTGATTTGGACCGATCGCGATCGCGTCGGGGTGTATTACTACGAGTTGGGATCTCCCCCTCGTGCCAGCGAAGTGGTCTATGACCGGGCCGGATCTGCGTTTGCCCACTTTCCACCTGACGAACTCATTCTCGAACCGTTGAAGAGCACGCGCGTCTTTCACACGACTGGTATTTCCTTGGCGCTCTCGGATTCCGTCCGGGAAGTCTTGGGCACGGCTCGATCGACGGCAGTCGCCTCGGGGGCAGCCGTCAGCTTCGATTTCAATTATCGAGCCAAACTTTGGTCGATGGAGCAAGCCAAACAGGCTTGTGAGTCCTGGATGACCGATTCGGATTTGGTATTCATCGCCAAACGGGATGCGGTTGCGTGGCTGGGGCTACCTCAGGAACCAGAAGATGCTTTGGTTCTCGAAGAGTTGATCCGATTGCGGAATGGCAAGCTTACGGTAATAACCCTAGGTGCTCGAGGCGCGATGGCTGGCGCTGCCAATAGCACTTCAGCACTCTCGGGTTTTGAAACGCACTTCGTGGGCACGACCCCCGTGGAACCTATCGGTCGCCTCGGTGGCGGGGATGCTTTTTCGGCGGGTTTTCTAGATGCTTGGCTGGACGATCAAGACATCGAACGGGCACTCCGTTGGGCCAATGCCACCGCGCAATTGAAATACAGCATTCCCGGCGATATCGCGTTGATCTCCAGGTCGGACGTGGC
>CAIYZV010000336.1 GCA_903930765.1 uncultured Pirellula sp. | reverse complement strand
CGGCGCGAAAGGTGGCATCGGTATCGATCCAAAAACATTGTCGAAACGAGAGATGGAGCGCATGACGCGTTCGTTCGTGGACCAGATCCACGAGATCGTCGGTCCCGATTCCGATATCCCCGCTCCCGACATGGGTACCAATCACGAAGTGATGGCGTGGTTCCGCAACCAATGGGAAAAATACCATGGGTTCAATCCTGCGGTCATCACCGGCAAACCCGTGGAGGAGTACGGCGCACGCGGGCGTGAAGAAGCCACCGGGCGCGGTGTTGGAACTCTCGCGGTGAAATTGCTCAAGCGAATCAATGTCAAGCCTGAGCAATGCCGCACCGCCATCCAAGGCTTCGGAAACGTCGGCTCCCATGCAGCGAAGTACCTGTACGAAGCCGCGTTTCCGGTGGTAGCGGTGAGCGACGTCAGCGGCGCTTACGTCAATCCCAAGGGGCTCAATATCCCCGAAGTCTTTTCGTACGTCATCAAAAACAAAGGATCGCTCGAAGGCTACAAAAACGCCGAACGAATCCCCTCCGATGAACTTCTTTATTTGGACGTAGATCTATTGATCCCGGCCGCACTCGGAGATGTGATCACGGCCAAGAACGCGGATAAGATTCGGGCTAAAACGATCATCGAAGCTGCCAATGGTCCGATCGATCCCGAGGCGGACAAAATCCTTGCCGACAAGAATATCATGATCCTCCCCGATATCCTGGCCAATGCAGGCGGGGTCACGGTCAGCTACTTCGAATGGGCTCAGAATCGCCAACACTACAAATGGAGCCTGGACCGGGTCCGCCAAGAACTTGATCGAACGCTCTCCGATGCGTTCGAAAATGTGTGGCAAGAATCCTCGACCCGAAACGTTTCCCTCCGCACAGCCGCCTTCATCCTAGCCATCAGCCGCGTGCAACGAGCCTCCGAACTCGCCGGTTGGCTGGTGTAGCCAAATGGGTATAGCCCCTGCCAGCCGAGTCCCTGGATTTCGCTGGCGGGCTCATCCGATCGATCGAAGATTTCTCGGCGTCTGTCGCAAAGCAGCGATGTTTCTTATGATGGGCCGAGTACCGATCATGATGCGATGTTGATCGATGGGAGCGGACGCCCGGAGATCGCAAGCCCCTTTTTTCGCACCGTTGACAAAGGAAATCTTAGGATGATTCGAGTCGGACTCATTGGTATCGGATTCATGGGCTGGATTCATACGCTCGCGTATCGACGATCCGATCAAGCGAAACTCGTTGCGTTCGCGAGCGGTGATCCCAAGAAACGCTCTGGCGATTGGCGAGGCATCCAAGGCAACTTCGGCCCGCCGGGCGAACAGATCTCGGTCGAGGGTCTCCAAGTCTTCGAGTCCCTCGATCAAATGGTCCGCTCCCCAGATATCGATGTCATCGATGTCTGCTTGCCTCCCCATCTTCATGCCCCCGCCGCTGTCCTGGCAATGGAACATGGCAAGGACGTATTCATCGAAAAACCACTCGCGCTGTCCGCTTCCGAATGCCAGCGCGTGCAAGAGGTCTCCCATAAGACGGGCAAATTAGCTTTGGTCGCCCATGTTTTGCCTTATATGGGACCATTCCAACTCGCCACCGAAATCGCCAAGTCCGGCAAGTACGGTAAACCGATCGGCGGATACTTCAAACGCGTTATCTCCGATCCAACCTGGATCCCGGACTTCTATGATCCCGACAAAGTCGGCGGACCACTCGTCGATTTGCACGTGCACGATTTGCATTGGATCCAATTGCTATTCGGCAAGCCTCGCGGGGTTCATGCAGTAGGACGCATGCAAGGAAACGTCGCGAAGTACGTCCATGTCCTCTACGATTTCGGCGCACCCGATATCGCCGTCAGCAGCTCCTCCGGTGTGATCGATGGCCCGGGTCGTCCCTTCACGCACGCGTTCGAATTGCACCTCGAAGATGCAACTCTCCATTTCGATTTCGCTGCTTTCTCCGACGCTGCGGAAACCATGCCGCTCAAGATCGTGACGCGCGACGGACAAGTCATCCGGCCGGAATTGCCTGCGGCGGATGATATCGACGCGTTCAAAGCCGAGATTGATGATGTGGCCCAAAGCGTAACTTCGCGAGTCCCAGCACCGCGACTCGATCTGCAGCACGCAGCCGGAGCGGTTGAATTGGCTCTCAAAATCCAATCGCAACTGGCGGCCAAGCACTAAGCCCTCGGGTTCTTTCGGACAGGTTTCTCCATGGACTCTATTGCAGCAAGCTCGAACGCGATGCGATGGAATCGCCGATCGCAACACGCGATTTTCGGACTTGCTTTCCTATTCGGGTGCGCACTGTTCTCAGGAACCTTTGCACAACGGCTCTCCGCCCAGGAATCGATCGGCAATGGACTCCGAAAGTTGACCCGTGGCAACTTGACCCTCATCACCGATCTGCCGATCGATCAAGAACTGAAGTCATGGCCTGATGTGTTGCATCAAGCGACCGAACGCTGGGATCAACTCTGGACGGTCCCAGCGGAGAAAAAACAATCGCTGGAATTGACCGTATTCTTGATTGGCGATAAATCGATCTTCCAATCTGCGGGATATCTCGACGGAGTCCCCGAATTCGATGATGGGTATCAGCTCGCGAACCGCATCTTCGTCATGGAACAACCTTCGGAATATTACCGAAGGCATCTCTTCCTCCACGAAGCGACCCACTGGATCATGTACCGATACTTCGGTGGCGCTGGCTCTCCATGGTTTATGGAGGGGATGGCGGACATGTTCGCTACCCATCGGTGGACCAACGGAAAACTGACCCTGGCTGTCGTACCCTCTGATCCTCGCGAAGTCCCCCACTGGGGACGTTTTAAACGGCTTCGCGAATTGGTAGAACGAGACGAAGCGCCCACCCTCGCCTCGGTGCTCCGATTCGGCAATCAACGTGAAAACCGAATCGATCGGATCGATCGGTACGTTTGGAGTTGGGCCGCGTGTTTCTTCTTTTGGAACCATCCCGAATACCAACGTGCTCTCGCCGACGCCGCCTCGCCACCGCTCAATTATTCGATGGACCTATCGGATCGACTCCAAAAGAATCTCGCCGATCGCTGGGCAATCGTAGAAGCGGATTGGAATGGCTTCATCACCGAATTCGATTTCGGATTCGAACCCCAACGGTCGATGGTATCACTCGGTGAGCAGCCCCATCTCGGGATAGCATCGATTTCTTCAAGCCAATCCAAGGAACTGTTCATCGATGCCGATCGCGGCTGGCAAGATAGCGGCTTGTTCTTAGAACGTGGAGAGTCCGTCGAAATTCGAGCAACCGGCCAATGGGTGATCTCCACCATCGACCCAGGAAGCCCTTGGAACGCGTCCCCCGAAGGCGTAACGTATCGATACTATCGGAATCAACCCATGGGGCGATTGGTAGCCACGATCGCAACCATCCGAGGCGGAGACAAACCCAGCGTTTGGAATATTATCCCCATTGGAAGCTCGACCACGATCCATGCGACCGAGGACGGTGTGCTGCTGCTCAAACTCAACGAGCCAGCAGGTAAGCTTTTCGACAACAGTGGCGAGCTATCCGTTCATCTCAGCACGCCACGCTAGTCGCTGACCCACCGACCGTCGATTCGCTTGGCATCACTACATACTCTGCTCACGGCTTCTGATAGACCTTGATCCAGTCGATCATGAATTTGGCGGGGAACGGAGTCTCTGGCACCGGGTTTCCGACAAATCCACCACCCACGGCGAGATTGAAAACCATGTGGAATGGTTCGTTGAAAGGAGCAGGGAAAGGCCCATTGTCCGAATGCCACTCTTTCTGCACTTGCCAAACTTCTCCATCGAATAGCCACCGCATCTCACCTTCCTCCCACTCCAGTCCATAGGTGTGGAAGTCTTCTGTCAAATCGATATCGGTGAAGTGTTTTTGCGTGCCGGAATGCTTGTTGTCAGGCCATGGGGATCCGTAATGCAGCGTCCCCCAAAGGACTTTGGGCTCCTGACCTTTCACCTCCATGATGTCGATCTCGCCGCTGGCAGCCCAAGTACCATACCGCTCGTCTGTCGGAAGCATCCAAATGGCCGGCCAGAGTCCTTGGCCCGCAGGCAATTTCGCCCGAACCTCGAACCGTCCATACTTCCAATCCCCACGTCGCTTGCTGCGTATCCGCCCCGACGAGTACTCGCGCACGGTCCCTGCGATTCCAGCGTTGTCACGCCGCGCTTCGAGGACCAAACAACCCTCTTCCATCCGAACGTTCTCGGACCGGTCGGTGTAGATCTGCAGTTCGTTATTCCCGCCACCGAACGCGTTTATCTCGATCTCCCATTTCGAATAATCGAGCGATGGCCCATTGAAATCGTCATCCCAAACCAATTTCCACACAGGTTCCTCGGCAATCACCGTTGGCATAACTAACGCCAATGGGATCATTGGAGTCAAAACCGCTGCAAACCAAGTCTTCCAATAGAATCTCATGATCGGTTTTCCATAAAGAGTGACGGGCTTCTCCAGCCCAACGGTAGGGATCGACCGGCAGCCAGAGCTAAAGGTGCCGTTGGAGTAGCTAACACGGAGACGTTTTTTTCATGCCCGTTGGTCGTATCGATCGGCTGCGTCATGTTTTGCTCCAATCCATCGTACGATCGAGAAAGAACTTCTCGTCGGGACCCCTCACCAGTTCGATGGTGACGTGCCACCGACCATCGAGAGACACATCCATCGGTGCGAGATAAACCCCAGACCTATCGGCGACAGGGGCAACATCCACCCTTCGGTGCGCATTGGCCCTGGTAAAGTGATAAGCATGGATCGAACCGGTACAACCAACCACCGGGTCACCGTTGGCGTCTACAATCTGGACGATAATTCCTGGTGGCATCAATGAACGCTCCACGCTCGTTTTCCAATTCAGCGAGTCCGATTGCGACTGAAGGTTCTTTCGAGCTTGCCAGTCGATCGCATGCTCACCGTATTCAGGCATCGGCCGAAACGACGGGTCGCCGATCGATATCCAGATCGCCATTGCTGCAATCCCCAGATTGATCCCCATCAATCCGAGGATGAAGAAGGTCCAAAAACGGGCTGCTCGCCGTTCCGTAGTTTTCGAAGCTGTGGACATAGTACCCGTGTGGGTGGCGGAAAGGAATTGGCCCGGGTGTTGCGTTCCTGCACTAACTCTGCAGCAGAATCTCTGCAGCAGAATCTCAGCAGCAGAGTACCGCTGCACTCTCATCCCGCCGAACTCCAATCACACCCCCGGAGTACAATATCGCCTCAAACCGAAGGAACCTCAACCCAATCCGGGCCGTTACCAACGATCGCGACAAATTGCCGTCTCTTTCCGAAGTGACAAAATCCCACGTTTGTCGAGGCCAATTGTTCCGACAAAGGTTGCGAAAACCAGACCTTTTGGGAGTATCCCGATCTTCGCGCTGACTGCTTCACTTCGGTGAGATGCTCCTCCCGATATCGGGTGGTTGCGGGTATCATTAGACGCGGATTGATGCGCCTGGTCAGATCGTGCCAACCGCGACGAGGATCGGGCACTCGATCCGCAAACTCACCCCTTCCCCTCCGTTAAGTACCTTTTGAGCCTTTCCCATGCCCTACTTCGATACCATCTCCGGCCCAGCACTCGGACGACGCATTCAATTGGATCGACTTGAGTACGTGATGGGACGCCACCCTGAATGTGACATCGTGCTGGAAAGTGGCGCCGTTTCGCGGCAACATGCAAAAACGATCCAGTCCTCCGATGGGTATTTGATCGAAGATCTTGGGAGCCGCAACGGGACGTTTGTGAATGGCAAGCTGATTTCGGGCGCTACTCGGCTTCAAAATGGGGACACCATTCGCATCTGCGATATCGAGTTGGAGTACTGCGAAGAAGCCGAGTCCAGCGGATTGACGGTTGCTTCAGCAAGCACAAAACCAAACGCCAACCTGGGAATCGAGTTTGTCGACGACGAGGAGGCCGACGTAGGGGCTCGCTCGGTCACCGGAAAGATCGATGTTCGCGGCAGCCAGTTTGGCGTTCAACTCGCCGCGTCTGCCGAAGCCAGGCTCGCCGCGATCCTGGAGATCATGAAGAACCTCGGCAAGGCTGTCTCGCTCGAGGAAGTGCTTCCCAAGGTTCTGGATTCTCTCTTCGCGATCTTCATCCAAGCGGACCGTGGATTCATTGTGCTCAAAGATGAAACCGGCAACATCGCACCGCGATGGAGCAAGGCCCGTCGTCCGGATCAAGAAGAAAAACTGCGAATCTCGAGAACCGTCCTTAGAGAGGTGATGCAATCCAAAGAAGCAATCATCTCGCTCGATGCGGGAAGCGACTCGCGATTCGACGGTAGCCAAAGCGTCGCCGACTTCAAAATTCGCTCGATGATTGTCGCACCGCTCCTCGATAGCGAAGGCGAATCCATCGGTGCTATCCAAATCGATACCGTACAGCAAAAAGGAGGCTTTGAAGCCAAGGATCTTGAGATCCTCGTCGGTGTCGCCAATCAAGCGGGAATCGCGATTGAAAACGCACAGCTCCACGAACGGATGGTGGCGCAAAAACTCGTCGAACAAGACCTCGAATTGGCCAGGCAGGTGCAGATGGCCTTTTTGCCTCGCCGCTCCCCAGAAATTCCTGAGTACTCGTTCTACCAGTACTACAATCCCGCTCAGCAGATCGGCGGCGATTATTTCGATTACCTCGAACTCGACGAGAATCGTATCGTGATCGCGCTAGCTGACGTCGTCGGACACGGTGTTGCCGCGGCCATGTTCATGGCGAAACTCTCCGCCGAAGCACGCTTTGCATTTGCGACGATCGATGATCCACGAAAGGCGATGGCCCAACTCAACGATCGTATCACGGCTCTCGAAGCAGAGCGATTTATCACCATGTCGGTGATCGTCTTGGACAAAGCTGCGCACAAGGCCACGATTGTGATCGCGGGGCATATGCCGCCGATCATGTACACCAAAGATGGAATCGTCACCGAACCGGGTTCCGAAATCGGTGGCCCGCCACTCGGGATCATGTCCGATATCGAGTTCGATTCCTTAGAGATCGAATTGCATCCCGGTGAGAGCTTGACCATGTACACCGATGGGATCTTTGAAGCTCCCAACTCGCGGCATGAACAGTTCTCCATCGAACGGGTTCGGCAACATATCGAAGTCGCGAAAGGGGACGTCACCAAAGCTGGCGAGGAATTGATCAGTCGCGTCAAGCAGCACATCATCGGGTGCGAGCAAGAAGACGATATGTGCTTGGTCATCGTCGGCAGAAATCGTTAATTGGGATACCCAGCCAAAACAACCTGGAAAACGCGATCTAACTCGATCTTTCCAGCGCAGTTTTTCCACGGCGGCTTCATCACGGCAGCTTCATAACGGCAGCTTCATAACGGCAGCCTTTTTGAAGACTTTTGGCTGCCACACCCCTCCCCCCCGGGTGCTATTTTGATACTTGATCTTGGTTGACTTAGATGTACCATAGTCAGCGTCCGTACGATGTTTTGAACTAGAGAAGAAATCCCCCGGCAACTGCAAGTCTTTTGAAGTAGACAATTCCATGCGAAAACCGATCAAAGCAGGCTTTACGCTCGTTGAGTTATTAGTTGTCATCGCCATCATCGGAGTGTTGGTGGGATTGCTACTACCTGCGGTCCAAGCGGCGAGGGAGGCTGCGCGACGAATGCAGTGCTCCAATAACATACGTCAAATGGGTCTAGCAACGGCCAATTATGAAGCGGCGATGAAACGGTACCCGCCAGGCCGCTTGTCCCCAGACTACACAATCAATGGCGTTGTCCAGCGGAGTTACACCACATACCCAACTACCCTCGCTCCAGGTTCATTTACCGGATTTCGATCCGTGCATACTTTTATTCTCCCCTACATGGAGCAAGTAAACATCTACAACATGATCGATTTTGGTAAGCCGACCGCAGTACGCATGACGACCGGTGGTGGCTTGGTTCCAGTCAATGCCAATTACCAAGCGTATGCAACCGCTGCCGGCCTTTTCTTGTGCCCATCATGCCCCAACACGGGGAAGGTAATCACCGAGAATAACTATCGGTACAACTTTGGTGGTTCGACCCCTTTCGGAGGGTCGCAAGGATCCGATCGCAATGACCTAGTCGCAATCTCTCCTGCAGGATTCTCTTCAGGGGGGAATGGCGCATTCACGATGGGGTCGGCGCTGAAGGGGTCGGCGTTCACAGATGGTTTGTCGAATACGGTCTTTTTTTCAGAAAGGACAAAGGGGAGCGGAAAGCCGTTGACCGGCCTACCGACACTTGAAGACGTAACCAACATGTTGTCTCGGCCCCAAGGTCTCGTCGATGCTGACGTGATGATGCAAAATTGCGGCTCGATGGCACCCCAAGTGAACGGTGGATTCAATTTCAATTCGATGGGGCGATGGCTAGAAGGCACCGATTTCTCAAACGGTTGGCCATTCGGATTCTACAGCAGCACCATGTACAACCACGTGGCGACACCCAATTGGAAATCGATCGACTGCGGTACTCGAAGTGCTATCCCTGACGCTCCGGGCGAACATGCGATCATTTCCGCGCGGAGCAAGCACACAGGGGGTGTGAATGCTACGATGGGGGATGGCTCTGTGCGATTCGTCAGTGATTCCATCGATCTAGCCGTTTGGAGAGCAGTAGGGACTCGCGATGGCGGCGAAATTGCAATGATGGACGAGTGAGGTTTGAGAATTACCGTATGAAATCGAAGTTCGCCGTATCCCCGTTTTTGATCGTTGCGTGCCTCTGCTGCATTGGTTGCATGGGCGAAAGCTCGACCATTGCCGTTCGGACCGCGCAAGTCGCATTCGATGAAGCAGTTCCATTGTTGAACGACAATGACTATTCTCAGGCTTTGCCAAAACTCGAATCAGCCATTCAATCCGGCAGCTTGACTGCTGACCAATTCGCTATGGCGCTTTTGATGCGATCGAGATGCTATGCGGCATCCAGTGAATTTGACAAAGCAAAAGCAGACATTGATCTGGCCGAGCAAGGTTCACCGAACGAAGCAAGCCTGCAAATCGCGAAAGGGTATCTTTTAGCCAAGCAGGGCAACGAAGCAGAATCAAGATCGGCATACCAAGCGGCACTCGATATCGATCCGGCTGCGTTGATTCCCAAGAAGTGAACATCCCCAAGGATTTCAAGTTGTGCCGAATTTGCGTTCCATTCGGCAAAGTTTCACTCAAGCGAACATTCGGAAGTTCCGATACCAACATCCATGGCGTTACGTGGCATCGCATGTGCCAGGCGCTCAACGACTAGTCCAGGGATGGAATGGAACAATGAAAGCCAGCAAATCGACGTCGGGATGGTGGATGATCGCAGCAACCGCATTTTGCGGAATCTCTATGAGCAGTGGTTGCCAAGTGCATGTTGCTGGTCAAACGCTGCCAAGCCCATACTACTTGATCGACGATATCCAGTATTTCCCAGCCGGATCTGAGAACAAACTCGCGAATGAAACCGCGGCTCTCAAGGCAGACCGGGAAGAAGCCAAGTCTCGGCGGTAATTCGGGATAACCCGATCGCAAACCACTGCGAAGCTTTAACGGCAAGCTTTATCGGCAAGTGCTGGTAGCATGTGTTAGTGGCAAATGCTAGCAACGAAGGGTGTCGGCTTCGACCATCTCTCAGGTTGGGCTCTTGTAAGTTCGTTCGGTGAAAAACCTGAACGTGCTCGAGCTT
>CAIYZV010000335.1 GCA_903930765.1 uncultured Pirellula sp. | reverse complement strand
GGATTCTGTGGTTCGCCAAGGACGCTTGAAATTCATTCAATCGTCCGCTGCTGGCCTCGACCATTGCTTGGCCCCTTCCGTCATCGAATCCCCAATCGTCGTTTGCAGCGCATCGGGACTGTTTGCCGATCAAGTCGCCGAGCAGACGCTCGCATTGCTGTTGGGCCTGCTCAGGCGCATCCCGGTCTTCTACAGGCAGCAACAGCAGCACGAGTTCATCCGCCGACCTACGGATGACCTGCATGGCAAACGGATCGGGATCGTCGGTCTCGGAGGAAATGGTCGACGTCTCGCTGAAACGCTCGCGCCCTTCCGAGTGACCATCCGCGCAACCGATTATTTTCCAGAACATCAACCAGACTCGGTCGAGCAACTGCTTCCACATACGCAATTGCTCGAATTGGCGCAATGGGCACAAATCCTGATCTTGTCCCTTCCGCTGAATGACTCGACCAAAGGACTCATCGGGCGCGAGGTTTTTGAATGCATGCCTGAATCGAGCTATCTCATCAATGTTGCCCGCGGCCAATGTGTGGTCGAAGAGGATTTGCTTGCCGCACTCAACTCGAAACGGCTCGCGGCTGCTGGGCTCGATGTGACTGCCGTCGAACCACTGCCTAAGCAAAGCCCTCTCTACGATCATCCCGACGTCCTCATCACGCCGCACGTCGGAGCCCAATCGACCCCTCGCTACGATGACTCCACGTCGCTCATCTGCGAAAACCTGAAACGCTATCTCTCGGGTGCCCAACTCTACAATATCGTCGATAAGTCGCTCGGTTTTCCACACCCAAGCGTCTTGTATCGCCGAAGTTAGCCAGCTAATCCCCGCCGGCCTTTGGCCTCGCCGCGAAACGGCTGCAGTGAATGCCATGATTACTTCTACGCCCGGGGCGATCTTGACCCGCCCTACCCAGTTTTGCTAAACCTCGCTGACTGGTTCCATACTCAAGCAATGCACTCTAACGATTTCGAGGCGCGATTGTGCTGATTTCCGTAGTCATCCCGGTTTTCAATGAATGCGAAGTAATGCCTCATCTGTTTGCAGCGCTTCCGCCTGTCCTCGATAAAATCTCGGACACTTACGAAATCATTATGGTGGATGATGGGAGCAGCGATGGGACACGCGAATGGCTTCGCGATGCTGCGACTCGTGATTCTCGCATCAAATTGATCAGCTTCAGTCGCAATTTCGGCCAACAAGCTGCGATGACGGCGGGGTTGGACTACGCGCGAGGCGATGTGGTCGTCGTGATGGATTGCGATTTGCAAGACCCACCGGAATTGCTCGAGACGATGCTTGATAAACTCAATCAAGGGTACGACGTGGTGTCATGCCAGCGCGCGTCTCGGGCTGGTGAGTCATTCTTTAAGAAGACTACGGCGACCGCATTCTATCAGCTGATGCGACGCGCAATTGACAAACGAATTCCACCGGAAGTTGGTGATTTTCGAATGTACAGCCGCAGCGCTGTGCAGGCGATTCGATCTTTCCGTGAACAACACCGATTCATGCGAGGGTTGGTGGCTTGGCTCGGATTAAAAGAGGCTCTTATCCAGTTCGACCGCCCACCGCGCGTTGCCGGCGAGACCAAGTATCCCGTCTCAAAACTGGTCCGATTGGCTTGGACTGCGATATCGTCCTCCTCAGCGGTTCCATTGAAGATTTGCTCGTACGCAGGTGCCGGATTGCTTTTTGGTGGTGTCGCTCTGAACGTCGGAGCTGCCTTGGCCGCTCTATCGCTGATCCCTTTGTCTAGCAGTGCCCTCTTCTGGGCGGGTCTCCAGCTTTCCCTAAGTGGAGTCAACCTTTGTGCCGTTGGGTTGCTCGGCGATTACGTAGGTAGAATCTACGAGGAGTCCAAGCATCGACCTTTGTACATCGTAGGGGAAACGCAAAACATTCCGGCGATCCAACACAAGGATCGTACCGTTTGGCTTCAGCAACGCCAGCCAACTACCATCGAACAAAGCGACGGCGAAACCTCTCCGAATACGATCCCATTCCCAGCTTCACCACGCCAACCTCACGCTGATCCCGCGGCAGTTAGCGAACCGTCTGAACGCACTCGTGTTCGACGCGCGGCATGATCGCAACACTCAGAGAACTTCGAACGAAAGTGCATGATGCCTTTGAATCTGCCGACCGAGTGGGACCGAGACAGACGTTTCTCGTTGGCTCCATGGATGATCCTATGCGTCGCAGCCGTTGCCGTCCTTTTTTGGAATCTTGGGAATAGCCGGTTCTGGGATCAAGACGAAGGCTATTACGCTTCCGTCGCGGCAGAAATGTTCGCTCGAGGGGATTGGGTGGTTCCTACGTTTAATCAGGAACTGTTCGCGCACAAGCCTCCCATGATGTACTGGGGCATGCTGGCCGGCTTTGAACTATTCGGGCGAAATGAACTGGGTGCCCGCTGGATGTCCGCATTCTTGGGAGCGTTGACGGTGCTGCTGACGTATTGGTTGGGCAAGCGACTTTTCAGTCCAATGGCGGGCTTATTTGCGGCCCTCGCTTTGGCATCGAGCTTGATGTTTACCGTGGTCGCTCGTTCCGCCACCGCCGATGTGCATCTCACCTTCTTTGTCCTGCTGTCGATCAGTCTTTGGTGCCGCGATGCGTTTTCTGGCGCTGTTGATGCGGCGAGCAAGGAATCTTCTGAACTGCGGATCCGCTGGAGCACTTGGATTGCCGTCTATGCAGCCATGGGACTCGCCGTCCTCTCCAAAGGGCCGATCGGAGTTGCCTTTCCGGTAACAATCCTTGGGATCGTTCACTGGTGGGAACGTGTCACCGTTCACGTGAATCATCATCGCAACGCTGCACCGTTATCGTCGGCGAGAGAGTTGTCATGGACTCCATGGCTGAAGGCGGTTTTGTCGCCGTGGAACGTGGTTTCGAGTATCGTTGCCATGCGTCCGATCACGGCCATAGTCATGATTGCCCTGGTCGCCGGGCCTTGGTTCGTCGCCATGCAACGGCAAACGG
>CAIYZV010000334.1 GCA_903930765.1 uncultured Pirellula sp. | reverse complement strand
GCATCACCTTCGACCGCTCCACGCTATCCAGTGTTGCCTTGCGATCGAACGACTGCTCGATGGTTTCACCTGCGGGTCGGACGTCGATACTGGCCAAAAGCACACGCACCAGCTCCTCGCGTCGATCCCCGATCGGATACGTCTGCGGTGGGCCGTCGTTGTACTCGATATCGTAAAACGGACTGATGATTGCGTGATTCACAATCCAGAAATATGCCTGCCGCAGCGCTTCATCCAGAGTCAATGCACCCGTCGTCGTAACGCTCTGGCCCGAATCCGCTGGTCCCTTGTACAACGTGAGCGACGTCGAATGGAGGCTCTACCGGACGTTGGCTGGGATGGGTGGGAGCCTGAGAAACGCGATGAAAGAATTGCTGGAACACGTGAATAGGGTCTGCTGCTAGGGTGACACTCGCCAACGGAAAAAGCGTTCATCGCTGATTTCCCGGATCGACTCGAGCGGATCAATCCCCCCACAGACTTGGCGACGATCAATTCGCTCGAGACCGTAGACGACGTATGCACCAAGAAATAAACGGGAGCAGCCCAATCGCAGCGATCCCTCGAGCCGGCACGTCTCCCCACCAAGCCCACCATCCGACTCGACCGTCGGGGATCGGTTCGGCGACGATCCAACCTGCCTCCATTTTCGGCAATCGCTTCACCACCCGACCATCCCCATCCACCCAAGCGGTGATTCCTGTATTGGAGGTCACTAAAACAGGCATACGATTTTCAATTGCCGTCAAAATCGCACTGTTGAAGTGATGATCGAGAATGCTGGATCCACGGAACCAACCATCGTTCGAAATGTTGATTAGCACGTCAGGGGATTTCCCCGAGCGAATCAATCGCTGCACATGGGACCGCATGAGATGCGGCACAAAATCTTCAAAGCAAACACTCGGCGCGACCCGGGTGCCGTTGGCAAGCCGCCACGCTTTAGGCTCTTTCCCACTGGCTAACTCTCCAAGCCCCAACGCTTGCATCGCCCCTGGGATCCATGACAAAATCGGGATGTATTCTCCGAACATCACCAGATGATTCTTTGCATAGAACTCAGATTCCGATGCACCGCTTCCAACCCCAGCAACTGCTACTCGTTGGTCCGGCTCGACCCAAAGTGCCGCGTTGTACCGCTCCAATTCTCCATCATGAACATTCCACACATCGGTCCCCATCAAAAACTTCGGTGGACGTCCGTCGAAAATCTTGGTAAGCCTCTGCAATTTTGCAAGATGCGTCAGGCTCAGGTTCCGATAGACAACATCCAGTTTCTCTCGATCCATGTTCAATTGCGCCGGAACACTTGGACCGCCATCCCAAATCATGTAGGGTGCCGTACCCGCAAAGACACTCTCGGGCCAGACCAACAGATCCACTGGGCCACTCTGTAATGCGTCTTGAGCAGCCCTGCGCGTCGTCCGCTCATACTGAGCCCAACCCCGCTCGACCAACTCCTGCGTCGCTTCAAACATCGTCGGCATCATATCCTGGACCAGCAGGAACCTGCCCAGCGGTTTGATCGGTTTCTGCCCTTCGATGTAAGCATCCCGAGCGCGAACACCGAGGATACTTGAACTCAACCACAGTGCGATCGTAAACGATGTCGCGCTATGGAAGAACCGATCCCACCTCGACGATTTCGACGGCAATCGTTGCTTGATTTCGGAATCCTTTGCCATCGCGATTGCGTCCTCGGTCGCCCGAGCCTTTTCCCCTCGCACCTCTCCCCGGAACTCAACGACCCGCTCCACCAACCAACCACCCGTGAGCATCATCATGAAGCCGACTCCATAACCTCCAAAGTGGGAAGCCAACGGCAGCACCACCGGCCACGGAGTCTGAGAATGTGCCAACGTGCAGCCTGCAAAGCCTGTCAATAAGTAGGATCGAATCAGTTCGCATGTCGTCCACGCAACGGCGCAAGATAATGGCAGGGAAAAACGAAACCTCCGGCGAAGACTGTTCGCGATGACAAAGGCGATAGGAATATAAATCGCCAAATACAGCGACAACGCGATCCAACCTGCAGTCAAAGGCCAAAACGCCAATCGGATGCCTTGCAACATCGCAAGCCACATTGCACTCGCAGCCGACCAGATCGCGAGCAATTCACGTCTGGAAAAGCCATCAGAGTGCAGATGCTCTCGCTGATGCACCCCAATCGCGAATAGAACACAACTAATCCAACCTCCGATGGGCCACTGCAACGGGGGTTGCGAAACGTAGTAGGCTAAGCATAAAGCCCACGGCAACCATGGCCACGAAAAGAAAGCACCCAGATGCCGCCCCACTCCCAACGCGGAAGCAGACCCGTTTTGTTGCCTGCTCTGGTTCGTGGTGGGTAAACCACCAGGGCTCTCGGGGACCAGCTTGTCGGTGGAGGATTTCTTCATCCCTCGGATCGTAGACGGAAAACCGTTTGGCCTGAAGATAGATCCGAAAAAAAAGACGCCGCGTTGAACAAAACCAGCTGAAAGTCCTCTCCCTCTTCCAGCCGATCCCGCAATCAACGCGACGTCTTAGGTTCCATGTACGGTTCGGATCGAGTTAGATCAGACGCACCCGGTCGCTCGCCCCTGCTCCGACATGTCGCAGAGAATGCACGGCATGTGCCAATCGCTTCTTGATCCGCCAGAAGCCTACTCCCCAACCCTCGTGCCAACCTTCCCTCCAACCGACCTAGCCTCGGCTAATGGGGGATAAAACGCCAAAGAGGACTGAGTAAGCGACACCGGACGCCAGAGTATTCGGAAAAAAAAGACAGCAAATTCCCCCACTATTTCCTTGGCTCTTCAGACCCGCGCGGGCTGTTGCCAGTTTTCTGTGCAGTTTCCGTGCAACTGCGTCGAGTTTCGCGGCAGCCGATGTTTTCTGTTGGCGATAACCTCGGCACCAAGATTCCTTTTCTTTCCAAGTTGGGTATCTTCACACACTCGCGTTGAATCGAGAAACTCCGCTTTACTCGGCGGTGAGGCAACGGCATACTGCCCCGCCTAACGTTTCCAGCCAGCCTGAAACCGTCGTTCGCTTATTCACTTTGGAGCCATTGATGCGAAAGCCTTGGACCTCGCGTTTATCGGTGCTCGAGCTCTCCACCCTACGGTGGAGTTTCGAGGACGATGTGATGAGGTACAAGGAGCATGGGTACGAAGCGATCGGGGTTTGGCGTCCAAAACTTTCCGATTGCGGCGAAGCCAAAGGTCGGGAGTTGCTCCATGAATTGGGCATGTCGGTCTCGAGCGTCCATTGGGCCGGTGGCTTTACGGGCCACGATGGACGAACATTTCGAGAATCCCTCCACGATGCGCTCGATGCGGTTCAGATCGCGGCCGATCTCGAAGCCGACTGCCTGACGGTACTCGCTGGTTCCCGGGCGGGGCACACGCGTAGCCACGCCAAGCGGCTTTTTTCGACGGCCCTGAAAGAACTTGCAGAATGCGCACAAGCACTCGGGGTGCAGTTGGCTGTCGAGCCCATGCATTCCGGTTGCGCCCATGATTTCACGTTCTTGACCAACATACCGGATACGCTCGAGATCATCTCGTCAGTCGGTCGCAGCAATCTCGGTATTGTGTTCGATTGCTACCACCTGGCCCAAGACACCGAGGCATTCGATTGGCTCCCGAGCGTTGTTCCCTTCATTCGATTGGTGCAGTGTGCCGATTCGAAAACCGCACCCCTCGGCTTGCAGAACCGATGCATGCTCGGGCATGGTAGTGTCCCGATCGTCGAGATCATTCGCACGATCGAACAATATGGTTATGATGGCTACTACGAAGTCGAATTGCTGGGCGAAGATGTCGAGGAATACGATTACGAGCAGCTTTTGTCTGCTTCACGCGACCTGCTTTGCAGCTTGGCGATCAGCTGATTAGGATTTATCGTGATCTTCCTGATAACCAATGACGATGGCTACGAGGCTCGAGGATTGCAGGAATTTGCTGCCGCAATGCGCGAGATCGGAGACGTCCATGTGGTTGCCCCCAACTCCGTTCGGAGCTGCTGCTCCCACTCCGTGACCACGGCTGAGGAATTGCACCTCCAGCAAATGGCTCCGCAAGACTGGTCCCTCTCAGGCACCCCTACCGATTGCGTTCGAGTCGCGGTGCGTTGGCTTGGCATCCGCCCCGATTGGGTCCTCTCAGGGGTCAACGAGGGTGGCAACTTGGGAGTCGATATCCATTACAGCGGGACTGTGGCTGGGGCGCGTGAAGCGACTCTGCTGGGCTACCGCTCCATGGCGATTTCTCAGTATCTGAGGAGGGACCGCGAGCGGGACTGGAAGCTGAGTGGCCAACGCGCTCGATACGCCTTCCAATCGCTATCCCCAGAAACACTCGATCCAGCCACGTTCTGGAACATCAACTTGCCGGTTGTCGACAGCAAAGACATCGCATTGCAATTGGCGCACTGCGATCCAGAACCCGACATGCTCCACTTCGAATACGAGCATCTCGAGCGGTTCACGGAGCCCGGCAAAAACCTCTCGCTTGAGAAAATTATCTACCGCAGCAACTACCAAACGAGACCACGATCCGACCACCGCGACGTGGCCCAATGCTTTGGTGGCGCGATTACGTGCACACAACTCGACGTGCGGCTCGTCTAGAAGCCTTTGGCAATGGCCAGCATCCGACAACCCATTCTCCGCACCTGCACGTTCATCGATACCACAAGGGTTGTTTACTCAGCAAAGTGGGGGCAGCGTCGCTTGCGATCGCCCGAGAAGAAGCCATAGCGTTGCCATGCGAATTGCAATCCCATTGGTGACTTGATCCAGGATTACCGAATGTGGTCCATCGGCCACTTCAGGGGTCAATTCCACTCCGCGATTGATCGGACCAGGGGCCATAATCATGATCTCTGGCTTGCTGCGGCGCAGTCGCTCTTGATTCATCGCATAGAGCAACGTGTACTCGTGAACCGACGGAAAAGGCCGAATCGCTTGGCGTTCAAATTGAATTCGGAGCAAATTCAACACATCGCAGCGCGGAAGTATTTTGTCCAGATCATAGGCCACCTCAACCCCGAGCTTCTCCCAATTCTTCGAGACCAACGTTGCCGGTCCACAGACAATGACGTGAGCCCCGAGTTTCAATAGTCCCCATATGTTGGAACGCGCCGTGCGGGAATGAGCGATATCACCCACCAAGGCTACGGTCAAACCGCGAAGCGTTCCCCGGTTTTGCCGTATCGTCAAGATATCGAGGAGCCCTTGCGTCGGATGCTCATGCGGCCCATCCCCCGCGTTGATGACGCTGCAATCAAGACTCCGAGCGAGGAGATGGGGTGTCCCGGGGGAACTGTGCCGCACCACCACCGCATCCACCATCATGGCCTCGATCGTTTTCGCGGTATCGATCACGGTCTCGCCCTTGGATACGCTCGATCCCGACGAAGAGAACTCCACGGTATCCGCCCCCAATCGCTTGGCAGCAAGCGAAAAACTATTGCGTGTTCGAGTGCTGTTCTCAAAAAAGAGGTTGGCTACTGTTTTCCCTTTGAGCAAATCCAGCTTGCGTCGACCATGCTCGGTCGCCGCTTGCAACCTATCCGCATAATCGAGAATCAGCGTGATCTCATCGGCCGACAGATGCTCCAGCCCCAACAGATGCCGGTGCCCCCACGTCTCGGGAATCGCGATCGATTGCTGCAAACCTACTTCTGTCGCCATTGCCATGAGCACCCCCTCCAATTACGCCATAGAGCTAGCATCGCACCGCATCAATGCTGCGATTTCAACGGCAATCATTCCGATAACAAATCACCGAACGCCAAATCGCACAGACGTAGACTAATGAATTTCCTTCCACCTGGGAAGGAGTTTCCGCGAGGAGATGACCTAACGTGTCCAACGCTATGCCGATGCTATTTGCGTTGGAAAAACAAGCCTCCGCGAGGCAGCTTTTCCGCCCGCCGCATGTCGCGTCCAGAATTTTTCTGGTCGGATCCAGCGGCAACACCTGAGAGCAGATCCGAGAGGAAAACGATGGCCAAATTCTATGTTCAAAGCGGTTCGTTTCGAGGCATTGTCGACAGCTACGATGAAGAGTCGGCAGCCGTTTGGGCGATCCACCGCGTCATGGATCACTCGTCAACCAAACCGCTCTCCAACAAGCAAACCAAATCGTCTTTGCCACCATCAGCCCCAAAAACACCGGATACGACCACTTCCTTCGATCCGCTGATCGATCCAGTATTCGATGGTACCAGCGATGTCGAAAACGAGCTGCGCGAGCAAGCCGACGTGGGACTGTTTCGGCTGGGCGATTCGATCGGAATCAGCGAACGCGGCTTCAACCGAAAGGATCGAACCAAGATCCCCACGAAAGAGGCCTTCCTCAAATGGATCCAACTGATGCATGCGATCAACTCGCTGCAGGATCAAATGGACCAAGCCTTCAGCGATTGGTGATGAAGGCACAACAACCCTCTCCATCAGGGAGAAACCATGCCCGGCTCCCGCACCCCCGAACCTTGAACCTTGACCAATGAATCCCCCAAGTCCTTGCGCGCGTCGTCGCGATAACGAAGCAATCTCGCCATGACCTCCGGCTCCTTGTCGGCCAAATTGTTCGTCTCGGCCAAATCAATGTCCAAGCGATACAGTTCAGGCTCCACGATCTTACGGGCAACGGACTTTCCAGGCTTGCCACCGGAACCTGCGTCCTTTGGATCGATGCACAACACTTCGTGTGGCAGCATCAACTTCCACATGCCGCTACGGATCGCCTGCAACTCATTCATGCGGTAGTAGTGGTAGAAGACTTCATGGGGGCATTTTGCATTCGGTTGGCACGTTAGCAATTCGAAAATATCCAAGCCATCGATTTTGCGATTCGGCAGCGGCGCTCCAACAATTTTTGCGATGGTCGGCAATAGATCGATTGTCATGGCTGTTTCGCTCTGGACGCTCCCCGCGGGAATTTTGCCAGGCCACTGAGCAACCATCGGTACGCGAACGCCTCCCTCGTAAACCGTTCCTTTACCCTCACGCAACCCCCTGGCGGTTCCAGCGTGGTCGCCATACGTCAACCATGGCCCGTTGTCGCTGGTAAAGATCACCAACGTGTTCTCGGTGAGCCCTTGCGCATCTAACTCCTTCAAAATCCGTCCAACAGACTCATCAAATTCTTCCAGTACATCGCCATACAACCCCGCTTTGGACCTGCCGGCATGCTCAGCCCCGACGAACAACGGCACATGAGGAAACGTATGCGCGTAGTACAGAAAAAAAGGATCCTTCGGAGCACGCCGAATGAAGTCGACTGCAAAATCCGCGTAACTCTGCGTCAATAGTTTTTGATCTTCCGCATCCACGTCCTCATCAATCACTTGGTTGCCATGGAACAATGGTAGTGGTGGGAACCCACTAGGTTTCGAATTACCACTTTTCTTCGCAACACTACCGTGTGGCCACATGTCGTTGGAATAAGGAAGCCCGAGATACTCATCAAATCCATGCTGCAGCGGCAAGAATTTTTCGTGGTGGCCCAAATGCCATTTACCAACCATGCCCGTCCGATACCCCAACGGCTTAAGCAACTC
>CAIYZV010000333.1 GCA_903930765.1 uncultured Pirellula sp. | reverse complement strand
GCTAACCGTTAGGTGCCTCGATCCCGATCTCACGTTCCAACTTCCCAATGCGTTCGATCAATTTCGCAATCTGCTCTCGCAAATCACCTATTTCCGCCTGCAATGCATCAACTCGCGTTGTATGGGCTGGACTGGAGATCGCGGGAGCGTGGGATGTGTTTCCAGCGGCGTGCGAAACGACGGTGGAGGTTTCGGAACCTTCGTCATCCAGAGCAACGCTACTAGTACCCGCTGCGATGCTCTTCCTAAGCGCTTCCAATTCCCATTCCGGATAGACGTTATGAGATACGATTTGGCCTCGCCCGGGTGGGGATAACTCGACCACGAGATTCCTTCGTTTCAGGTCATCGAATAACCGTTTCAATTCCTCGATATCAGCGATCGGCTCCATGCGAGACGCACGCGTTCGGAGTTCTCCCAAGGTTTGTTCACCCCGTAGCAGAAGCTCGGTCATGATCGCACCTTCCACCTTGCTAATGCCGAGCCAGTTGTAGGCGTAATGCCGGACTTTGGTAACTCGCCCGCTCCCCTGGACAATCGTCACCGCCCCAATCGTCCGGAGCTCATCGACAATGTTCTCGATCTGTTCTTCTGTGTAATTGGTGAATGGCGTTCGATTGCTTTTTTGATTGCAGCCGGTCATCAATCCTTTAAAAGTCATCGGATAGACATCTGGGGTGGTCTTCGATTTTTCCATCAACGTCCCCAAAACTCGCCGTTGCTTTGCGGTCAATGGTTTCCACTGTGGATCCGCAGTGGAGGAGGAGGGTTGTGATTCGTCCATGGATTTCCCCTAAAAATGTTGGCTTGCATCGACTCGGTGATTGTACTCCATCGCTTGCATTCGTCGCAGGGAGTATCATCAGAATCCCCAATCGGTAGCCCCCGAACAAGCACTCAAACGCATTCGGTGCATCATGCATTTGGCGGGGTTGATCGTTGGGCAACCGTTTCCCAAGGGATAAATCCTCCGCATCGTTTCAAGCAAGGATCTGATAAAGGTGAGGTTTTGGGTCGTTCCTTTCGCGCAGTAATCGCGGCGATTATCTGTTGTTTATGGCTTGCTACGGGTTCAGCGATTTCGACCCGTATGCAGTTGGTATTCGACTATTCAACGCTTCCATCCGTCCCCGCGGAATTGGAAGTTCTCGCGGTGCCCTCGGGTGTTTTTTGCTTGCTGCTGATTTGTGCACTGGGTTTGTTCGGAGCTCTCTATCAGGCAACAATTAACTTCGGCGTCTCGTCCAACCTCGCGCTCGCCTGCGGCTTGGTCTGCAATCTGCCGCTGGCGTTGCTGATCGCCCGGTCGATGGGTATCGCAGTCCCTCAAGCGGCCTGGTGGGAGATCGTTTGGTTCGCCATTTTTACTGGCGCAAGCGTGGGGCTTGCTTTGCATCAATCCCCGACCGGCCCACGCGCACGGTGGCAAGCGTTTACTATCGCCATGAGCCCGCGCATTTGTTTTTCCATAGCCCTTGCATGCGTCGTATTAGCGACCGTTTGGTGGTACCTGCAATCCGACCACTACTTTCGGGAATTCCAGTTGGGCTTCAATGACTTCGCTCATTTTACGCAGCGCATCAACAGCACACTCCGAGGCCATGGGTTCCTGCGCGAATCCCCTGTGCTGCCACCGTTCTGGGACCATTTCAATCCAGGGCTCACGTTGCTGATCCCTATCTGGGGAGCCTGTCCATACGCAAGCACAATTTTCTTGATCCAATCCGTTTGTTTGGCGGGATCAGCGCTTCTGGTCTTCGCAATCGCTCGTGCCCATGGTTGTCCAGGACTGGTGGCTCTTTTGTGGTCCCTCGCATGGCTTGCGATCCCATCAATCGGTCAAATGAATCTGGCGTACACCTACGGGTGGCACCCTATTACCTTGGCGATCCCCTGCCTCCTGGCGAGCTACTGGTGCCTCGTGCGAGAACGTGGGTATTGGGCGATCGCCTTCGCTATTCTCGGATGCTCCTTCGAAGAAGGTGTCATCGCCGCGATCGGTTGCTATGCCGCCGCTAACTTGCTCCGAACGCTGATGGAGGCCAGAACGCGCTCTTCGGTAGATCCTCCCTCGGACCAGAAATGTTTGAGGACTGGTACGGTTCGTTCCTGGGGAATTGTGTTCATTGCCGCCGTGGTTGCCTTCGCGCTGGTCTATCGCTTCAGCGGCTTGGCCCAATTCCAAACCGCTCGCTTCGCCCGCCTTGGAAGCGGTCCTTTCGAAATAGTGCTATCTCCAGTTTTGAAGCCGGCGGTTTTCCTGGAACTTTTCTTTCGGGAACGCAATTTGGCATTTCTCTCTTTCCTTCTAGCTCCCTTCGTAATATGCGTCTCGGGTCGGTTCCTTTGGACGGTTCTGGCGATCAGTGTGCCGATGGCTGTACTCTTACTTTGGGAGCACATGCCTGCTCAAAGCTTGGCTTTCCAATACGCCAGCTGCCTTCTTCCCATCGTTTTTGTTGGGGCAATCGAAAGCTCATCCTCCAAGCGACAAAATCCAGCAGGGATCGCGATCTCACACGCATGGGCATGTTTCTCGACATCCTTCATCATGGCCATATTCGTCGGGCAGATGCCCTGGAGCCTGGATAGCCTCATCGATGTCAAGACAAAAACGTACGGGATCGATGGAGACGCCCGCCGTCAATTAGGAAGCGACGATAATGCGTGGATCCGAACAACCATCGATCGTATCCGCACACGTGGACGGATTGTGGATTCTATGGCTGTGCCACTCGAAGGATTACGAGTCTTAGCGACCGGTCGTATCGCCGCTCACTTCCTTGGGGCCAAAGACATCGAGACGGTCGGTCAGTTTTGGCAGCGCTACAGCGATCTCGCCCGATTGGATACCAGCCTTCCATCGCCGGTCGTGCGCTACGACGTGATCGTGCTGGACCATCGCGAAACATTCCAGCAGTCGACCGACGAGATATCAAGAATCAAATCCGAGGCCCTAGCGCATGGTTACAGCGTGATCGAGTCGCGGCATAGCGTCGATGTGCTCGAAAAAACGACCGAGCGCTGACCTGACCTGACCGAACAGGAGACTTAGCCTCCTGTTCGGTTTCAGCCATCTGCTGTCTGCATCCACCTTTGCTTACCGAGGACTTCGGAAATCCGACAAGCTGACGTTGTTGACTAATCCTTCGGCAACTTGATTGATCACTTGGTCCAATTCGTTTTGAGCGGGACTAGAGATCGGTGGTGCTGCGGACGAGTTGGCTGTGTTCGTCGAAGAACTGCGGAATTGGGAAATCGCCGAATCCACACTCGATGCGGACATCGAGTTCACCATAGGTGCGGAACGGCCTTCGCCTTCACCCGATGCACTGCTGCTGGACGAGGACGAGTTCGAACTGGCTGGCGGGACAGGAGTGAACAATTCGCTCGGTGCCGCTTGGATGCGGAACAGGTGATTGTTTCCTTCCTTACCTCGCAACACAACCCGTGGGTCACTGGTTGGCAACGTGGTCGCCACAACCTTGTTCGACGAATCGGTTGCTTGGATCGTTAACGATGTCGCTTGTGGATTCAGGGTCACTTGGACTTTCGAATAGCTTCGCCAATCCTTGACCCCATCCAACCAGGAGTTGGATTGGTTGGGTTGGACGGCAACCGTCATCCCCTTGCGAAGACTCTGGCTGGTGAAGTCCCGAAGGTCCATGTAGCGGGCATCGCGAGTTCCGACATTCATCGGCGTCGAAACCGAGTCGGTATCATCGGCTCCGGATACCACCGATACAGAGGTCTGTTTCGGTACAAAGAAGGGTAGGGTTGGAACGCTGAACTGGTAGGTTCCAGGTCCAACATCGCTCACCTTGGCAATACTGTTCGTGATCACTGGATCCAAGTCTTGAGGGCTTGAAATCGTCGGACCGGACACTTGTTGGACTTGGACAGCCACGCTTTGCACGGACGAAACCGTAGTCACGCCGACATCGCGAGGCTCAAAATTCACCACGGTCAATTTCACCGATGCCGTCGCAGTCAGCCCGTTTCCATCGCTTACCGTGTAGGCAAAGTTGACTTCACCTGTGAAGGCCACACTAGGAGCCGTATACAGAAGGGACTTGCCACCCGTCGCGATCACCACGGTACCTTTGCCAGTCTCAGGCTGGGTGATTGCAGAAATGGTCAGTGTTTCGCCCGAATCGACGTTGGTATCGTTTTTCAAAACGTCCACGGGTTGATTGGGAGCCGAACGAACCGTCAACACATCGTTGACGGCTCCTGGTGCGTCATTGACAGCGGTAACCGTCATGGTCGCAGTCCCAACGGCAGTTCCGCCGTTGGTGCTTCGTACCGTGTAGACAATCTTATCCACGCCGTTGAAGTTCGCGTTGGGAGCGTATCGAACGCGGGTACCATTGCTGGTAACCGTCGCGGTCCCATTGGTCGCCGACGCGCTGATAACCGTGAGCGTTTCGCCGCTTTGCGATGGTGTATCGTTTGCCAGTACATCGTAATCGACGGCAGCTGAATCTTCGGCAACAGTGAACGATTCGCCGACAACGGTTGGCGGTGGAACGGCTGGAGCGACGTTCACCGTGACCGTGGCATTGGCGGTTCCACCATTGGCGTCACTGATCGTATACGTAAAGGTTTCCGTGCCGACAAAACCGGTCTTCGGAGTGTAGACCACTCCGTTTCCAGCGGTACCAATCTTGACCGAGCCACCTTGGCTGGGTGTTCCCACCGCGGTGACTTTCAATGTTTCTCCGGTATCAACACCCGACGTATCATTGCTCAGCACATCGATAAACACATCCTTGTCACCCGACCGCACGGTGGTGACCGTGTCGTTGTTGGCAACAGGATTATCGTTCACCGCTTGGACCTGCATGGTAACCGTCGCAGTGCCGGTAGCACCCGCTTGGTCGCGAACGACATACGTGAAGGTTTCCGTGCCGTTGAAGTTGGCAGCTGGCGTATAGATCAATCGCTTGTTGTCCGATGCAATCGATACACTGCCACCTTTGTCCGGAGTGGAAACGCTTTGCAGAGTGAGCACCGTGTTGGTGTTCGGAACAATCGTATCGTTTGCCAGCACGTCGATGGACGTATTCGTGGAGTCCTCATTGACGCTGAACGTATCGTTCACGGCAGTGAAGTTCTGAGCGACGGCAACCGATGCAGTACCGAATATGACGCGTGCGGCGGGTACAGCGGCATCTTCTTTGAAGATGGCAAAGCCGCGGCCTGCCGTCTCAGCTTCATTGATACCGAACAAGGCACTTCCGGCCGCTTTGGCCTTCATTCGCACGGTGATGAAATTCTGAGGGTTCCGCCCCGGTCCGACCGTAAGACTAGAGAACGCGCCGACCTCGTCGATCAGCCCCTCAGTCGATGTCGTAGCCGTCTGTCCATTCCCAAACATGGGATCATAAGTAATCGGACTGGTCCCAACCAATTCGACCTTGGTCGAGTCATACACGATATCCATGTAGGCTGAGAAAACGCCTTCGCCTGTCCCGGTCCCGCTGGATCGCAAATCGTTGAGGACGATCTTCAAGTCGAATTCTTGATTGAGCGAAAGGGTCGAGATGGCTTGTCCTGAGGTGTTCTTCAATTGCAAATCAATAGCGATCTTCGCTGTGTCTGCAACATTGATGGCTAGGGCTTGGGTGACCGAATTCCCGGCTACATCCACCAGTCGCAGCGTGGCGGTTTGCGGACCTAATTGGGAGGCGGTCGGCGTCCAAGTGATCACGCCTGTCTGTTGATTGACAGTCAGCCCGGCAGGAGCATTGTCGAGCACATATCGCAATCCGTTTCCTTCCTCAGGATGCACCAAATCAAAGACCAACTGCGAGCCAACATTGGCCCGCGTTGGAAGCTGGTTGGCTGGGATTGCGGCGGGTACGGTTGGGTCGTAGGTGAGCACCAATGCGGGTGATGCCGCAGATGTCTGCCCATTCAACGTTTGAGTAGCAACCACGGAATATGTACCTGCTCCCAACTGCGAGATCAACGTCGTCGTAATCGTCGTTGAAGCACCCGTAGCTACCGCGGTGCCAACCACTTGATTGCCCACCTTGAGGTTGACGGTTGCACCCACGGTCGTTCCAGCGACCACCAACTGCATGCTGGCAGCGTTGGTGATGTTATCGCTGTCGCTGGTTCCGGAATCGGTAGCGGATGCCAAATCGATCGAGGTCGGAGCGGTAACTGGCGCGGCGACATTGAACGTTAACTTCTGGTTGTCGCTGAACTCTCCGCTCGCGGGGGATGAAGCGGCTCGGACTCCTACGTTGATATCGAACGAACCACTGAAGTTCTGGGGAGCGGTTACGGTCATCAAGCCCGTCGTGCTGTTGACATCGAACTGATAAGGAACACTTCCCGAACGCGTTCCTCCGTACGTAACCGCATCGGCCTCTTTGTCTTGGGAACTCAGTTGAATAGTCACCGTTTGCCCGGGAGCTATCGGTGGTACTGTGATGTCATTTAAGAACGGAGCACCGTTGACGGTATCGGCGCCTGCTGTTGCGACAAAGGTCGTCGAGAACGATTGTCCGGTAGAATTGGTCACGGTGACCGTGATCGTCGATGATCCGGTAGTTCCGAGCGATTTCAAACGAATCAAGCCATTCCGCGTGTCGTTGAAAATCTCCATCGACTTGATGATAACATCGTTGACCGGCTTGGAAGAATTGGTCTGAGTCCGCGAAATCGCCTGCCGAACGGATTCACCTTGGATCAATTGTCCAAGGATCGAATGGTTGAAATCGAGGTGCCGCTGTGGACCTTCGGTGACGAAGAATTGCGAATCGTTCGAATCGTCGATCGACTTTGCATACGAAAGTACTCCCGTGCGATTGTGTTGCAAATCGACGTCGAACTGATCATCGAAATCGCCCAGATCGGATCCGCCACTACCGGTGCCCGTCGGATCCCCACCTTGGATGACAAAATTGTCGATCACGCGATGGAAGGTAACCTTGTTCGTCGCTGTCTGATTGTAGAAGCCCGAGTTGACTAACTGCGAGAACTGGTTGACCGGCCGAGGCGCTTCGTCTGGGAAGAGACGATAGACCATCTCGCCATAGCCGCTGACTAGCATTCGAACCGACTTGGGGTTCGAAATCAGTTCTGCGCTGATGGCGGACGGGTTGCTGCTGCTGACGGAAATGGTCAACGGGCCGCCGTTGGGATCATAGGTATCCACCGGAACGTGCATCGGCGACTTGAACAACACGGTTTGGTTT
>CAIYZV010000332.1 GCA_903930765.1 uncultured Pirellula sp. | reverse complement strand
ACTGATGGTGTGCAAAGCCCAATCGGGTTCGGTAGGTAGAACCATGCGCATGCACAAATACGCTCCGGTCATGGGGGCGGTGAAAAGAATAGCCGATCCGAAGGATGCTTTGTCGAAGAGGTCGAGTCGCCAGCAATGAAATGGAAACGCCCCGCTGCGTATCAAAACTGCAAGGGTTAGAAGGGTAACGCTAAGGTTGAGTGAGGGAACCGTAGTCCTTTCCGAGAGCCAGGCCCCTGCGATGAGGCAGAGAGCGAATAGCGATTGATGGATCAAGAAAATCCGGGCCGAGGCCTGGCGAGCCCGCAATTCGAACCACATCGGCAGGATGCCCACGCACAAGAGGAATACAAGCCACCAAGTGTTCTCGGTTGACAGTGTGAATAGTGTGATCGACTCGCTGAGCAATGCCCCGCCGAAGGAGAATTTTTTGGCTTTATGTCCAACGGTTGCCAGAAGTGTCACGAAGTAGATCAGTGCCGTCAGGGGTAACAACGGGCCACTGAACTCATCGATGTGGATCAACTCAGCCCCACTGATATTGCCAAGCCAGCTGGTATTCGCAGGGATGTTGGCCAAGTGGAGGATGGTCGCAAGGGCCAGGGTGATGCCTGAGATCCACAAACAGATATCCCGTGCGCGTTGTGGGTTGGGATTGCCTAGCAGCACCACTGCGCCCAGGAGAGGCAGAAGCGGTACGAGGTCATACCATGGAATCAGACCAATCATGACAAGGGTCCTTCCGATGCGGTTCCGAGATTGGGCTCAAGATTGGGTGTGCGAGGCGTGGTGGGATTCGCACTTTCTGACGGATCAATCCGCGAGGTTTCTTTCTCGCCGGACAGAAATCGCATCCAACGGTCTTCCATCCGCTCGAAGAACCGAAAAAGCCGACAAAAAGGTCGGATGGTCACCAGGTCGATGATCGAATCCATGTAGCCTCGTTCGAGCATGAATCGGTACCAACGATTCTGAGATGCTCCCGCTTGAGTGGACGATGTCCAGAATGGGCCTTGGACCAATCGTCCTCCGATTGCATTTTCCATCGTCCGGTAGTCGCGGAGCAGCGTCGGGGCCCGCAGCAATTGGAGCGATCGAAGGAAAGCGTGGCCGATCATGTGGATCAATGCCAAGTACCACCAACCGAGACCAATCTCGACCACGATGATTCCAACTTGGCAGACCGATGAGAACGCCAGCGCGCTCTTAACGTCGGTTTGCACGCGGGCTGTCGCGGCCGCAAAAATCGCGGTGGCACCACCTAGCAGCACGACGCAGACTCTCAACGGGATCGAGGCGGAGAGGATGGGGGAAACCCTCAGCAACAAATAAGCCCCCAAGTGGATCGAGAGAGCCCCATAGAAGACCGCGCTCGAGGGGGTCGGTCCTTCCATGGCTCTGGGAAGCCATCCTGAAAACGGGATCAATCCGGATTTACCTGCTGCGGCTACCAACAGAAGCAGCCCTACAAAAAACGAACTCCATGGATCGAGAAGTTGCGAGGTCCCCTCAGGCCACGGCATGTCACCAGTCAGTTTGGCAAAATCTCCTTCGCCGGTAAGGTGGTGCATGGTAATTGCAGCGGCTAGAAACGCGGCATCCGCGACGCGATAAAAGGCCCACACTCGCAACCCATTTTGCACCGGTGCTGTGCGCTCATGGAAATAAGCGATCAATAGCGCCGAGGACAGACCAACCAACTCCCAGCCCAAGAATAGGGTTTCAATTGTTCCGGCTAGGAAAGCAAAGAGCAGCCCAACCAAAAACATCGAGAAGCATACAAAGAAGCGATAGTAGCCCGCGTCGCCTTGCAAGTAAATATTCGCAAACGACCCTATCACTCCGACGAGCACGAAGGACATGATCACCATCGGTATGCTGAGGCGGTCGAATACGAACTGGATATGAAAGTGAAAATGCTCTTCATCGATGGCGACGAAATTTCCAACGTTCACTACGTGAACTCCCACTTGGTTCCATAGCATGACGATCAGAATCGCAATCGATGCAGCAAGTCCCATCGTCACGTTGAATTTTGTCCATCGGTCGACAAAGCTCTCCGAAAATGGGAAGTGCAACAGGCCTGCCATCCCGAGTGTAATCAGGGTGAGGATCGGGCAAAGGACGACGATGTAACCTAAGAAATCCATCACGTTATTTAGCTCCCTACGATCGCAGCAAAGGGTAGATGACCGCGACGATTCTTGAAGCATTCGTAGGAGTCGGAAACGCTCGTCAATGATGTTGCGAGGGGTTGATAGGGAACGAATCGGTCCCCTTCAAAAACCAGAAGTTCATTGGAGGTTGGCGAGAGCACGGCCACTTGAACCCAACGATTCCGAACGAGTAAATCGATGTTCGGGTTTCGGGCCATGATCGCTAGGAATGCTTCGGCCGTATTCTCGATGACAAAAAGGATCCGCATCGGTTCATGGATTTCGACCATTTGTTGGCTCAATCCAGTCCGGAGATCGCTCGCCGCCCCCTCCATCACTCCGAGCAACGACGTGATATTGTGAGGTAGCTTGGATCCACATCCGTACCCGATGTTGTCGACGGTTGAAAAGTAGTACTCGAGAGAAATCCCCGAACAGACCGGTATCACCGCTTGAAGGATTCGATTCAAGATCGGGGTATCGGGCCCGTCGGTAGTCGGATCGTACGAGGTTAAAAAGGATCGACGGTCCATGAATAGCCCTCGGGTCCGTGAACGGCGACCAACCATGCACACCGCATTGGTGGCATGGTTGTATTCCGGTCGCGCTTGAGCCAGATCCTCCGCGCGTGTCTCAACGTGGCGCAGGGCTTCTTCTGGATTGAGGTTCAACGGTGCCGACTGGAACCGACGGATCCGCTCCCTCGCGTTTAGTTTACGAGCATCATCAAGCTTCCCTTTGGCTTCGAGGAATTCCATCTGGTGACTTGGTGGCAATCGGTCGATATCGAAGAACTCTACGGCATCGTTACATGTATTGTGATATCCGCCGACAAAAACACAGTGATCCGGAATAATGCGTCCCCTTTCCGCGAGGATTCGGCGTACGCGGAGATCGTTGGCCATCGATGCAAAAGCTCTCGCATTGGGTCCTCCACGCCCACCTCCACACGCACCGCAGTTGTAGGCGGACTCATGCGGGTTGTTGAGGGAACTGGAGCCATGTCCCAAAACGAACACGAGTCTGGAGTACTGCGTCATGCCAATATCACCCAGCAAACGATCGACCATATTGGCCATTTCCGCATGCGTGAAGCCTTGATTGAGCCCGTTGTCTGGACTCGGTTTCGCGTCCCCGGATCCACTGGCAATATCTTTTCGTTCAGAGCGATCAATCCGTTCGATGCATAGCGTGGTCGCTTGGCTGGGACGAACAACCCGAGCGACATAGTCGCGAATGCGCGAAGTGAGTCGCGGTGCAAGGACTCGAGTCACCATGGGCAAGCTCGCGATGGAGCCTAGCAAGGAAGTTACAGTCCCGACCGCCAAGGATCGGCTACCCAAGTGAATGCGTCGGGAGGCATGGCCCAGCACCCGCCGCGCTTCGGCTTGACGGCGCTGCAATTCCTGTTGGGATAACTGTCCGATCTCATCCACAAAGTGTTGCGGCTTGACAACAACCGGGCAGAGTGGAATGTAGTGCGCATCGGTCGCGGACCGAAAATACATCGGCACCGAAAAGAATCCTGCCGCACCGAAGGTCTCAACCGATGGTTCGATCTCCTCGAGATTTCTGCGGAACGATTCCTCACGGTCGTCGATGCAAGTGATGATCTGAAACGAGATAGATTCAATCGGCATCCTTGCCGGTACTCCTCGAGATGCCAACGCATCGAGAACTTGGACGCGGTAATGCCGTTCATACGCCAAGTGAAACAGGCGACGCCTTTCCAAAGAGCCAAAGCTACTGATCTCATCCATGAGTTTCTGCCACGACTCAACCCCGAGTTCCATCAGATCGCCAGGTGGCCATCCGAGCAGCTGCGCTAACTGGAAGAGGATGAAAGCCCGCTGAGCAACCGTTTGGCGAACATGTCGCTTTTCGTGAAATTGGAGCGCACTGGCAAGCGTTTCCATCGAGAGGTCATGGTGTTCGAGCGTCTTTAGCTGGTGCTCCGTGAGGATCGATTGGAGCGATTCCAGCAGGGATGCTCGATCCAGGATCAATCGCACAGCAAGCAACTCTAGCAACGATCCGTGGGCGGCCGGCTGAGGCGTCCACTCAGCATTCGACTCCAATTGCCAGATCATCCCAGTCCAACCAGGGAGTACCAACAACGTACTCTCAATAAACTCTTCGATTTCTGTTTCCTCAACTCCCAATTGATGAAGCGAGTTCAAAATCGAATCCATGGCATCGCGATCAGCTTTGGAATCATCCTGAATCAATTTCGCCAATTCCCGTTGCCAAGGCTCTACCCAGGGCGAATGAAATCCGTAAAGCCTTGAAAAGGTTTTGAAGATTCCTTCTTCACGGCCTGGCATGCCCCACTGCGCGAAGCCTTGATCGGTGATGCTTCCCAAGAATCGAATCAGCAATTCGTGCACACGGGAATCGCAATCATAATTGTGGGTTGCGTAGACGATATCGCGATGTCGGTGGACCTGAATCTCATCGGTGGTGACCTCCCCCACCATCGCTGCACCGTGTTGGCACACACCATAGAGCCATCGCAGCGAAAATTTGGACCACTCCTTGTCGGTCCATTTCGAAGGACTCTTGCGACTGACCTCGCGCTGGATCATTTCCAAGTCAATCGGACCCGCTGCGGAACTCGCCCCCCCGAGACTACTGGATCTCTGCCCCCACCAATTTCTTACCGAGTTGACGATGGAGCGGATCGAAGAAGGAGGTGTGTCCGCGCGGAACTCGTTGAGCGCATCGGTCTCGGCCATGAACCATTGAAGCTCGTGATCGGGGCCATTTCGGATCACATGCCCGAGCATGACTCGATGCAAATGGAACCGATCGGTGCCGAGCATGACCAATTCCGATTCTAGGCAAGTTAAATCCGAATCCGTCTCCCGCTCGCTAGTTGTTTCGGGCGCGAGCCATCCTTTTTGCGAAAGCTGCTCCCGCTGTTCTGGGGAGAACGACGAAAGCCACTCCTGATGGAGAATTTCATCGAGGTCCGAATCGGTAATCCGTCCGGCAGCGTACTCCTCGCGATATCGTTCCTCCGGCAAATAAGGTTGCGACCGATACTTCCTTAGCCCCTCGAGCACCGCTTTTTCGAACGGATACCTCTCGAACGCGTGCAAGGTATTGTGGTGGACGAAGATCGCAATCGGCCCTTGGGAGGGTAGATAATGAATTGCGTGTTCAAGCGCTTTGTGAACACGGTCCTGCAAGGATTCAGGACCGCAACTGGCTCCTTCCGGTAAAGAGAGCCGTTCGGTTTCGTGTGTCACTGAATTGATTTTTGAAGAATTTGGTGTCCAGCGTGTAAGGAATCGAAGACCCAGAAAACGCGGTCAGGTAAAGTGTCCCTGTCTTCTAAGCCCACGCTTTGTATTGTAGCTTGTTTTCCTCCGCTGCCGAAACTGCATTCTCATGACCGCGGGGTTACAATCCACTAATCTGAGTTGATGGTTTAGCTGGCATGTTCTTAATCGCATGTACTCTTAGCTGATTTGGCCTACCCCAGGATTTCCCGCTTGCGATCGATGTAATCCCAGAGAACGAACCGGTCCAAATTGTTCCCACTGGTAAAAAAGACCCGTCCTTTGGTTTGCTCGGCCATACGATAAGCAAAACGAATATCTTCCTCCGATTGCGACCAACTGGGAACTAGGAAGATATTGATGGTGATCCCATCTTTCGCGCACAGCATGGCTTCCCGCATGGTTTGTTGCTCGGTTCGAGGGTCTGGGGGATAGAGCAAAAAGAGTGTTTCCTCCTCGAAGTGTGCGGTTGGCAATCCGTCGGTGATCAAGACGATTTGCTTGTTCCGCGTATCCGTTGTCGCCAAGTTCTGCCGAGCGAGCCGTAGCGCATGCTGGATGTTGGTGAAGTGAGGTGGAATCTCCATCTCGGTGATCCGTTCATCGCTCATGTCGGCCTTGAGCCGTACCACCGGGTTATGAATCGTCACCGGTTTTGGCATCATGTCGATGATCTCCCCAGCCGGCCGAAGTTTGGCGAAGGTGTACATCTCGATGAAGCGGAGGAAGTCACCGGGGTACTCGCTGGAGATCAATCCTTGCAACGCGAGCGCCATCCGCTTGACGTTCATATACTGGCCGTCATGACGCATCGAGCCACTCATATCCATGATGACCATGGTCGCGCATTTGGGTGTGTTGCGAGTCTTAAAAATCTCGAGGTCATCACTGCCGAGCCGGACCGGGCGTTCGTTTGGCCTGCGCAGCATCGCATTCATCACCGACTGCACGACATCGAGATTGGCGATCGAATCCCCGAACTCGTAAGCCTTGGTCGTCGGCAATTCGACACTGCCATCCCCCACGATGCGTCCGGTATGACGACCGCTTCGCGATGCTTGCAGATTGGAAAAAATCTTGTCGAGCAGTTTCGCTTGGAATGTCTTGTAGGCTTTGGGTGTCAAACGAAAAGCACCCGATTCGCTTCGATCGAGCCCTTGTCGCTCCGCCATCTCGCGCACAACATTCTTGATCTGCTCGCGGATTTCTTCGAGGGCATTCAAGTCGTTGGGTTGTGCGTACTGACCAAGAGCCTCCATGTCGATCAGCCCGATCTGCGCTGTTTTGGCCGCTTCTTCCAACTGCTTGAGCAGCTCGTCGATTTGCTCCAACTCTTTTTTGATCTCAATCGCCTCTGGGATATCCATCTTCTGACGACCGGTGAAGGTGTATTTGGAGATCAGTTCATCGATTTGATACTTGTCCCCCAACGCCTCCATGGTGACCAGGACATCGCGCGCGAAATCAGGATCGCTTCGATCGGCTTGGTACCAGAGTT
>CAIYZV010000331.1 GCA_903930765.1 uncultured Pirellula sp. | reverse complement strand
TCGTTTGCGACACTGTCTCAACAAGTTGCGGAACGCTAACTCGCCACTGCCGACGCGCATCCGCAGCGATCTCGACTCTCCATGTGACTGGACAGTGAATGTAGAAACGAGGGGGGCCGACATCACCCTCTTGGCAATAAACCTGTTCGGTATGCTCGCCACACTCCGGGCAACGGATCGTTGCCGCATCGTTGGTAAGTTGCAGGAAACCGGCGTCGAGTAATCGCTGCAAAACACCCTCTGGCCAACGAGATGTATGTTCCTTGCGGATCAACAACGATTCGGTATCCACCAAGGGCAATAAAAACCGAAGTGCGTCAGTCATCGATGATACCCCATCGCACCAGGCAGTTTCTGGCGATTGGCTGGAGTTCCTCTGGTTTTGAGCGAAGGTCGCACGAATTTGGACACAGCACATTGACGGTCATTTTTCGAGCTCTTTTGCCAGCTCCACCCATAAACACAAACTGGATGGTCACTTGGCTGACCTCGATTTGGTCAGAGTCCAAGCCGATGGCCTCCAATTGTCTACCGACCACGGCTCGAACCTGATCGAGGTTTTCCGTTTCAAAGAACTTCAGTTCCATGTGATCGATCAAGGGAACGTGTACTTTCGGCACCATACGAAGGCGAGTCAGATGTACCTCGGAGATCCGTTCTTCAGGGGTGGTCACGAAGGAGAAGTCCGGGTCGAGGATTTGATCGAGCTGGTACAGTCGTTTGAGAGGATCCGCATCGGGGACATCGATATCCAGCATCGACTTGCAGAATGCGCGTCGAAGGTCCATTTGGACACGAAGTCCACCCTTGGCCATCAGCTCGATGATCCCAAGACTCGGCTCGAACACAAAAGCATTGCTGAACGCATAAGTGTCCTCCTTGGGTGCAAGCTCTTCATGCTCATCGAAGTAAAGCCGCTTATCTGGCCAGTCCGGTAGATATGCAAAGAAGTACTGGGAACCGCACTGCCGTTGGTAATGATGGATCTTGCAGACCTTGCCACGCATCTGCTTGTTCCAATAGTACTGCCGGATCCTGTCTTCGAGCATTTTGACTTTGCTCTTGGTGATTTCGATCGGTTGTTTCGGCAGGCTGTTCCACGCGTTGGATTGCTTGCTGTTTCGCAAGGCTTCGGCGCGAGCGAACATTGCTGCAGTCTCGAAAACATCGGGTGCGTGTAGATAAGCCCAAAGAGACTTGTCGGCGTGACTGGTTAGTTTCCAAAACTTCTCGATCATCGGAATCGGCTGCGCCTCGAGTTCCTCGACGAGGATCTTCTGGCCTTTGACATTCGATAGAAGATCCACATCCTGGAGAACCACTTGGTAATGACGTTTTCGGTCTTCTTGCAAGTTTTCCCAAGCTTCGGCAATCGGCTCGATGTCGTTCTTTGGCGTTAAATACCAATCGACCATGCGCATCGCGCGTTCTTTAGAAAACAACTGCCTAAGAAGCGAACGCTCATGAACTTTCAACTGCTTTTTCAAATCAAACCCGACCACGATCTCACCTCAAAACACGCACACGCCAATGATTAGTAAGCGGTAAATTTCTAAATAAAAAAGACTAGAACAATCGAGCTGTACTCGACTCGACGATCAGCTCTAGTTCCTCAAGACGAATCCGCATCGCTTCTCGCGAAACGGCAAATTGCTCCGCCAACGGGCCCGAGAAATCTTCTTTGATGGCCAAATCCCGTTCTTGCTGGGATTCCGGTTGCCGACCGCGAAACAGGGGGTCGCGCCCTTGATACTTATCTCTGAGCGCTGCGATCTGAATTTCGTCATCGCTTCCGAGTCGGAAATCAGCCCATGCCTTTCGAATCATCTTTCGTGGCATCAGGAGATTCGCTGCGAACTCATCCGCTTGGCGTTCGATCGGACGACGACGCGTTGTTGACCGGCAAACCACGTCCGGAACCCGGCTTTGGATTGGCAGAAGCACCATTTGCTCTGGGGCGTCCTGGAGAAGAAATAAATGCCGATGCAAGCACCAATGCCCAACTTCATGGGCCAGCGTGAATCGGTATCTGCCCAGCATTAGTGGGTAGACTTCCGGATCGAGGCGCTCGTCGATCGCAATCAAGCCTTCTTCGAACCAGATCGCACCGTGCACGTCGGCCATCGGAAACATGGCCTTCATGTCTTTAAATTCGAGCACCAATTGAAGATGGATCTCGGCGATGCGCTCGACCTGAACAGGAGTCGTGATCGCTTGTCCGAATTTCTTGGAGTACTCACGAAGCAATTCGTTCGCGGCAGCTTCGATTGCGGGGGATTCGAGATGAGGAACCTCCACCTCAGCGTTCATGTTCTGGCTGTTCACGCTTTGGTTCCCTTCATTTTCCTCACTTGCTCGGTAATCTTCTTGAGCTGTTCAGGCGTAAGACCCTCGGCTTCACGAAGGAGTTCTGGGAACCCAAGAGGCTGCTTGTGAATGATTCGTTCCAGGTCATCTGGGACACGACCTGCGAGCGCAATCCATGCATCGGAGTTCTCACCCAAGAGCTCGGCGATCTTGGAAGCCCGCTCTGCGGTCGGTGGATCGATGTTTTCCTGTTCGAGCTGAGATATGTAGGTCGAGCTTACGCCAACCATCGTGGCAAACTCGCGCAATCCGAACCCACGTTCCAAGCGTTTTTCGCGCAGCGTCTTTCCAAACGACTTGGTTTTCGGGGGCATTTCGAATCCTCGACTAATGCGAACTTGGGAAGTGGCGAGTTTACCGCTTGCTAAGCATTGCCAGGGGCAGCCTGGCGGTCAAGTATCGATCATGCCGAAAAGGTAAAATTTGCTAGCAAAGGATCTTAGCCAGGATCCGAGACT
>CAIYZV010000330.1 GCA_903930765.1 uncultured Pirellula sp. | reverse complement strand
ATCCCCTTGGGCCAGTGAACGATCATCGGATTGCGTGTTCCACCAAAATGGCTTGCGACTTGCTTCGTCCACTGAAACGGTGCGTTCATCGCCCATGCCCAACCCACTGGAACGTGAGGCTCACTCGTGGGACCACCGATTTCATCGATTCGCTTCATGGAACTCTCGAGCCCCAGCTGCACTCCCAACAAGCTAGCGATCTCGCTAAACGTACCCTCAAGCCCACCCTCGGCGCTCGCGCCGTTGTCACCTACGACATACAGCACTAGCGTGTTTTCCAATTCACCCGATTCTCTCAAGCTGTCGAGCAAACGCCCGACTTCATGATCGGTATACGCCATGTACGCGGCGTAATTTTCCATCAATCGCGTATAGACCTTCTTCGCTTCCGGAGCTTGGGCGTCCCATGCCGGAATCTCTTGGGGCCGAGCCGTCAATTTGGTTCCCTTGGGAACGATTCCCATCGCTAACTGAGCAGCATGCGTCATCTCCCGCTGCTTGTCCCAGCCGTGATCAAACATTCCTTTGAATTTTTCTCTCCACTCTGCGGGAGCATGGTGCGGCGCATGCACTCCCGAAGTGCTAAAGTAATTGAACCATGGTTTATCGGGATCTGCGGCGCGAACATTCCGAGTCCACGCGATCGCTTCATCCGTCATGTCAGCCGTAAAGTGGTAGCCTTGCTCCGGCGTTTTGGGTTGTGGTACCCAGGTGGTATTCCGATAGATCGTCGGGTAGTACTGATGCGTTTCCCCTTGATTGAAACCATAGAAGTAATCAAACCCAAGGCCGGTTGGCCAACGATCAAACGGCCCGGCGGGACTAATGTCCGGCTCCGGCGTGTTATGCCATTTGCCAAACATACCTGTTGCATAGCCATTGTCCCTCAGCACCTGTGATATTAGCGACGTGCTCTTTGGGATAATACCTGTGTAGCCTGGGTAACCCGTCCCCATCTCGATGATCACCCCAGTGCTAATCGAGTGATGGTTTCGACCCGCCAACAGTGCACCTCGCGTGGGACTGCATAACGCAGTTGTATGGAATCGATTGTAGCGCAATCCATTCTTGGCCAACTGGTCCATGTAAGGTGTTGGGACGGGCCCACCATAGGTCGAGCACATGCCGAACCCGACGTCATCTAACAGGATCAACAAAACGTTAGGGCTTGCCTGCGGGGCTCGAATCGACTTGGGATAGTCTGGCTGAGAATCTTTGTAGGTCTCCCCAATTTTCCCCTTAAACGCCGGATCGGCTTGTGGCAGCTGTAATTGTCCAAAGACAACTGGCGTGAACGAAAAACCAAAGAGCATCGCAACGACGACTCGCAACATCGACAACCGCATAGAAATTTCCTTTGTCAGGTGAAAAAGAATCCCGATTTCCATTCCAACCCAAGAACGACTACCTACCGAAAAAATGCCTTACTTCAATTCGATACTTACCTGGCGCAGTTCGCCGGAGAAAGCGTTCTTACGCCCCTCACCGTATGCCTCATCCACAGGCGTTCCTGTATCAACACCGGTATCCGCCGTGTCGTCGAGCGAAAAAACATTGGCGTGCGTCTTGCCAATTTTCCCCTCACCGACCTTCTTGCCATCAAGGAAAAGCGTCGCGGTTCCACCCGCCCCACGCCCCTCACTCGCATCGTAATCAAACGCCATTTTGAGGGTGTGCTTGCCGTCAGACATCGCTTGACTACCCGCAACCTGGAAGACTTCTAAGCCTAGGAAGTTGTAGGAATACATCGGCCGACCATGATCCACCCAGAACGCCCAACCACCAAATCGCCCTCCCTGTGCCAAAATCACACCGTGATTTTTGTCTCCCTTTACCTCAACATCGGCGACCAGATCCACGGAAGCATTCTTCACGTTGATGAACGCGTTCTCGGCCATGTATACCATCCCGGGATAAACGGTCAATTTCGTTCGTCCATCCATGAGGTCCGGCCTTCCCGCGACCTTGGGATCGAACCGTTCAATGGTTCGGTCGTCGATCGGCAAGACGTGGTGATCGATCGCTTCCTTGGTGAACAATCCCTGCAACTCCTTGAGCTTGGCCGGATTTTGAGCCGCAAGATTCTTGCTCATGCTGAAATCGTCATCAACGTGGTACAACTCCCAAACATCTTCGGTCAGAGGATGACGTGGTTGCGACTCCCAAGGAGCCTTGTGAATCGTCCCGGCGAACCAACCATCATGGTAAACCGCACGGTTACCACCGATCTCAAAATACTGCGTCTTGCGACGATCCTCGGCCTTGGGCGCATCAAAGCTGTACGCCATGCTGACCCCTTCGATCGGCAATTGCTTCACGCCATTCACTTCCTTAGGAGCCGGAACCTTTGCCGCTTCAAAAACTGTCGGCGCCAAGTCGACCACGTGATGGAATTGATTGCGAACCTGACCCTTGGACTTAATCCCCGCAGGCCAATGATAAACCACGCCATTTCGGGTCCCTCCAAAGTTGCTGGCAACTTGCTTGGTCCAAGAAAACGGAGTGTTTCCAGCCACAGCCCAACCGGCAGCAAAGTGGTTAAAGCATTCAGGTCCGCCCCATTGATCGATCTTGCCGAGCATGAACTCGGTCGTTTCTGCAACTCCGTTGAAGTAAGTCCCTTCGTTGAACATACCCAACATGCCACCTTCGGCGCTCGACCCATTGTCGCCGACGACATAGATTATAAGTGTGTTGTCGAGCTCTCCAATGTCCGCAATGCTCTGCACCAACCGCCCCACTTCGTGGTCGGTATGCGATGCAAATCCGGCAAAGACTTCCATCTGCCGAGCAAAGAGCCGCTTCTCGTCCGCACTCAAAGCCTCCCAATCCACGATCGCTTCCGGCTTGGGCGCCAACTTAGTCCCCTTGGGAACCACCCCTAATTCAATTTGCCGTGCCAGCGTCTGCTCGCGCAGCTTGTCCCAACCCATATCGAACTTGCCTTTGTACTTGTCGATCCACTCTTTGGGTGCATGGTGCGGAGCATGGGTCCCTCCCGTTGCAAAGTACATGAAAAACGGCTTGTCAGGAGTCAACGATTGCTGCGCCCTCATCCACGAGATGGCATGTTCCGTCATGTCGGTGGTGAAGTGATAATCCTCGTCCCCCTCGGGCTTGCGCATCGGCGTCGTCCCATGCACAATCATCGGATCCCACTGATTGGTCTCACCGCCGATGAAGCCATAGAACTCTTCAAACCCTGACCTGGTTGGCCAACGATCGAACGGCCCACTCACACTCACCTCCCAAGGTGGTGTTTCGTGGTACTTGCCCCACGCAGATGTCGAGTACCCATTCATACGCAGCACCTCCGCCATCGGCGTAATGCTTTGAGGGCGAATACCCGTATTTCCAGGATACGCGGTCGCCACCTCCATGATCGCCCCGGCATTATTGCTGTGGTGGTTGTATCCCGTCAACAACGCGGTTCGCGTCGGACTACATAGAGCTGTCGTATGAAAGCGATTGTACTTGAGCCCGTTGTTGGCAAGCCGCTCCAAGGTCGGCATGCCGCACGGTCCACCGAACGCGCTCGAGTGGCCAAAACCGATATCGTCAATCAATACGATGACAACGTTCGGTGCACCCTCGGGAGCCTTGACATCCCACCGCGCTGGAGGCTTTGCATTCCTCGCATCGAGTTCCTTGTAAAACGGACGATCAGGCTCGCGGATTGGCAACACGCTGCGGTCCAAAGCTTTGGCACTTCCCGAAGGCGTCTGACCTAATGAAGGTGAACTGAACACCGCCCCCAGGGACATACCCGCATACGCACAAGCCAACACTCGCAAACAAACTAGCCGCATAGCCCACTCCACAGTTAGACTCAATGGAATTAAGTCGATAATTGAATCCGGTCAACCAATCATCTCAAAAACGCAGCTGGATATCGCAGTTGCGTACAGGATGCGTTGACCGCAAGACCACTCGTAGTCTCTCTTTCACGAGAGACCAACACGCCTCCCAGCCGATGAATCATCGAATATCTATCCTAAAGAGCAAGCGGGGATAAGTAATACTACCCACCTAGGATTCCCGCCAAAAGATCAACTCCGATTTTCAACGGGTTCCGCAAAGTGCTTCAGAACCTTGGCAATCAGTTGTGGTTCCGTCATCTTGTCCGAGGTTGTCACCTCGATCTCCACTCCATGAGCATGACGCGTTCGCAGATGATTTTCAAATTCGTCTTTCGCCTCGCCCGGACCTAAAATCCACACCGCATCGACCGAACCGATCGATTTCATCACCTGTTCGTACATATCGACCCGCTCCATCGTGGACTTCCTCTCCAACGTTTTCTCCGATACGAAGTCATTACGGGTGTAATGATGTTCCGCCCGAGATTCCTCGGTAGGTGGGAAGGTCTCATCCACTCCAGCATGAAATCGGCTCAAATGGCCTCTTCCATCACCGATATCAACGACGAACGCATGTTTGCGATCAATCCAAATCCCGATATTCTTCGACATGTTCTTTCTCCCAAATTTCGTGATCCAACTCATTCAGTTCGAGAAAACTATCCTCGAAACCGACTATCGATCCAACTGCAGATTGAACACAGGCGAGATACATTTCTTCCCCGCAACAGCTTGGGTTGTCCTCGCTGTCATCGGCATGCAAAATACTCCCGCAAACCGTGCAATGAAACAAACAGATTTGATTTTTCATGATGCCCTCAACGGTTTTAACGACATAGACTCAGAATATCGCGATCCGACGTTACAGCGTTATCGTTTGCACGGTTCAATAGCGACTCACCGCCTCGCACAACTTCGATAGTGTTGACAATCGCCCATCCTATCCGCTTCGTCCTCACCATCTCTTGGGCTAATTGCTTTTCATAGAATGACGAGACAGTACCTCGCAACACGATGGATCGTTCGGTTATCTCGCACTCGACCCCTCGAAACTGCCGATTGCAGATGTTGCACAACGCGGAGAGAGCGACGCATTCCGATCTCAAGGGTACTTTCGACGGTCGCCCAGGAACGCTCTTTGGATACGAGGCAATTCGCATCCTCTCCGCTCCCCTCAACAATGTACTCATGATCTTTATCCGTTTACAAATCTATAAGAAGCAACTGCACGACCCGCCAAGTCCCATCGGAATCCCTCCGTTCGCCTTCCCGTTCACTTCACAAGCAAACTCGTGAAACCACATTGGAATGCGATTAGCTAACCCATCGCTAACGAACCAATGAGGATTCGGTACTGGAGACCGGCCCACGAGCCGAAAAAGGCGCGCGTTCCATAAACCCACTAAGAACAGAGTCCGGCTCGCACTCCATCTGATTGACCAAATTTCTCAACAGCATAATGTTCGGATAGCGTGCCGGCTCCGAGACCCAACGCGTTTGCTTTACCGGTTTCTGGAACTCGCACAAAAGTTCGGAACCAGCAAACAGTAGGATCCGCGATGGACAAAAATTTGGCTCCTCAAGAACCCATGCCAGTACGCCATCCGCCCCACCCCATAGAATTCCTCGGTCGAGGAACAAAACGTCTGGCCGGTACTGCCGAAGGGTCGACACACAGCCCAAAGCGTTGGACACCCTCACAAACTCGCAACTCGAGCCGTGGTACCCGAAATCAAATTTCCCAAATTCCTTTAAGCCAACCCCGGCAAATAGAACCTTCATGATTCGCTCCCCTACCAGACACTACTAGCTTCCAAAGTCGCCCCAATGTCTATTCTCCGGCCAAACTCCGGGCCGAAAATCGGGAGGTTTCCCTGTCTGCGCATGGCGGAATCCACCACATTCCGGACAACATTGTCCAGTTTCGGAGAAAAACAACCAGTTCCGCACAAATCGATCCGGAGAATCGATCAAAAAAAACGAGCGAAGTGAATCGCCCGCGATGGCGTCATGAATCGCATCTTCAAGGTTGATTCGAGGAGAACGGGCTACCGCGGACTCAGTACCGATTGCCCCCGAGTCTCGCGATTTTCGTCCCCTTGGAGACACGTCTCCAGCATGTCTTCCAACTGATCGATCGCCCCTCTCGGGTCGTTTGCGTACAACAGCAAATGCGTTTGCAACATGCACATGGTGATTTTCCCACACGGGATCGCGCTGGCAAATTCCTTGGCCCACGCCTCATCCGCGTTTGGAAAGAAACGGAAAAACAACTTCTCGGCCTGCTCCGTGGTCGCGAAGCCGATGTAGATCTTGCGGTCGATACGCCCCGGACGAATCAACGCTGGATCCAAACGCTGAATGTGATTGGTGGTTGCAAACAACAATCGACCTTCACCCGCCGCAACCCCATCGATCGCGTTGAGCAACCCACTGAACGTGACCTTGCTCCGCTTGTCATCCCCTTCCTTGCGTTCAAGAAACGCGCAGTCGATATCTTCGATCAGCACCAAGCTATTGACCGGAATCGAACTGAAAAGCTCAGCCAGGCCGTTATCGTCCAAGCTGGAATCTCCCAAGCTCAATATGGCGATGTCCATCTGCAACGCCGATGCGATCGCGACCACTGCCGAGCTCTTGCCTGTGCCCGGAGGACCATGCAACAGGTAGCCTCGTCGGTAGGGTATTCCGCGCTGAACGTACCAATCGCGTCGCGCTAAAAAGGTACGAGCATCCTCAAGCATCTCTTCCATCAAGCCATTGGAGAGTATCACCGAATCAAGCGGACGCGGCAATCGCTTCATCTGCTCCATCCAATAGCCTTGGCCCGCACGATGCACTGTCAAACGCATCTCCGATTTCGGCATCGCAACATCCCGTGCTTCTTCAATCAATTGGTGCGCGAGCTTTCGATTGCGAGAAAAGATGGTGATGTTGAAACACTCGCGCACGTTGACCGGTTGGTTCGACCCCTCATTCATCTTGGGGCGTTCGCGGTGCAAGCAGATCAACCGATTTCGAAAGAATAGCCAGTGAACGCCCGGCGCCGGAGAAAACATGATCTTCGGACGCGAATCCATGTTCGGATTCTCACACCGCTCGTCGTACTCGACAGACACGGTTTTCACGGTCAATGCCCTGGCGCGATTGCGGGCGTAGGCATGCTGCGCAAGCCACCTCTCAACCCACTGGAACGCTTGATCCCGATCCAAAATGTCGATCTCGGTGATCAACTTCCGACGCACGAACTGGTACACATGGTTGGGTACTTGCCGGAAGCTCGCCAGCACAGCACCACCCAGCATCAGGACCAACCCACCGCTAAAGATCTGATTATTCTGAAGCAAATCGCTGAGATATCGCCAAAGCTCCTCAAACATCCGCAGCTATTTCCTCTCGTCCGTAAATCACAAACCCTTCCAACTTCGCCCCCAACTGCCACCCTCGGCACCTCTTGCCAATCCAGCGAGACAGGGGAACTCGGTGCCGGTTCGATCACGTCTCGCATCGACGGAGCGGGCCTGCACTGTTTACCGTAGGAACGTTAGACGCAAGTTCGATCGAAAAGTTCGTGGTATCCTAGGATTTCCTACCGATAATTTGCGTAGGAACGTGCGTGACGCATCCTGGCAGGAACGATGGCCAATCCAGTGTTTATCGCGCATGTTTTTTGCGGCAGTATTTTCCTTGGATAGATTCGAACCCAACACTATGGTCCTCGGCAAAAAAGCAGTCGTGACGGGCGCCACCAGCGGCATTGGTTTGTGCATCGCAACCACCTTGGCACGGCATGGAGCCGATGTCGTGATCAACGGTTTCGGAGATGTCGACAGGGCTCTAAAACACTTCCAAAACAGCCCCAGCAACGTCTTGTACCACGCAGCCGACCTGCGCAACCCAAGCGAAATCGAGGCCTTGATGGACTTCGCTCTTTCCAAAATGGGCGGCATCGACATCCTCGTCAACAATGCTGGCATCCAACACGTCAGCCCCATCGAATCTTTCCCCACGGAACAATGGGACGCGATCCTAGCCATCAATCTGTCGGCCGCATTCCACACGATGCGACTAGCGATCCCGTCCATGAAGTCGAGCAACTGGGGCAAAATCATCAACATCGCGTCGGTCCACGGTTTAGTCGCCTCCGCCAACAAGAGCGCCTATGTCGCAGCCAAGCATGGACTCGTAGGGCTCACCAAAGTCGCCGCGCTGGAGCTGGCGACAACCGGCATCACGGCCAACGCAATCTGCCCAGGATGGGTCCGAACCGATTTGGTTCAAAAGCAAATCGACGCCCGAGCCAAAATGGAGGCAGTCAGTACCGAACAAGCAGCCCAGCGGTTGCTCGCGGAAAAACAACCTTCGCTTCAGTTCACCACCCCTGAGCAAATCGCAGAACTTGTCCTGTTCCTCTGCTCACCCGCCGCCGACAACATCCGCGGCTCAACCTTCAACCTAGACGGCGGCTGGACCGCCCAATGATACCCGCCCCATAAATCCATTCCCAAAAATCCAAGAATCACTTAGCAAGCCTACCCTTTGGCCTTATCGGAGTTTACGTCATCTCGTTGAAGCATTTCATGCCACCCTTATTTTTCGATCGACGGATCGACGGACCAAGACCACACCATTCCCGATGTATCTCCCGCGATGACGCGTGAACCATCAAACACGAATCCGACACGCAATGGCAAGACCTTCGGTTGTAAGCGTGCATGCGTTTTCGATCGGGGTGGAGCATTTGGATCCGATGGAGATCCTGACCCAGTCTCCATATCCAACGCAAACGTCTTCTGTAAATTCCCATCGCTCGACCAGAATCGCACCTGCTGATCCCGTCCGCAACTGACCAACTCACCCTTGGGTCCAAACGCCAAATCCAAGACGCCATTGGGAATCTTTCCATAAACACCTTCCGGACGGGCAGGGGGATGGGCATTTGGTTTGGACATGGCCGGCCATCCCTTCACAACATCCCACCATACGATCAACCCGTCTTCTCCGCAGGACGCCAACATCTGGCCGTCGGATCGCCATGAAAGTGAACGGACCAACCCTTTGTGCTCGGCAAGTGGCAAAACTACGCCTCCTGTCTCTGCATCCCATAGATGGATATTCCCAACCCGATCCCCGCTGGCTAGAAACTTTCCATCCGGACTGTAAGCCATCGCGGTTATCCAATCCGTATGTTTCACCAACGTATGCTTCAACTCTCCGGTCACTGTTGAGTAAACTTTGACGACCCGCCCAGACCCGCCAATCGCCATCTTCGTTTCGTCGCTCGAAAGGTCTGCCGCGAGAACTGCGTCACTCTCATCGCCGATCTCGGCAAGCCGCCTTCCGGTCGCCACGTCGAACAACACACCACGTCCCGACCGAACAGGACTTCCGCCTGCGACCATCAACGTCGCACCGCTCCGACTGAACCGAATTACCATCGGTATCCCTTCGGGAAACGATAATGCACCGAGCGATTCCCGCGTTTTGGTATTTATTAATTTAGTATTTATAAAATCGACTCGCTCGTAACCAGCAACCGCCACAAGATTCGCATTCGGGCTAGTTCCCAATGCAACTCGTGCAAACGGACGGTTGAGTACCTGTTCGGACACGTGTGGCAATTCACCTGGCAAGACGCCATCCCCTACGCTAGGTACCACCACAGACGGAGTGAAGTTCATTGTCCGTGCAACCACCGCCGCACTCCCAGCGTCCTGCTTCAGCCCAGCTTCAATCCAACTTTTGACCAATCCTATCTCAGACTCGCTGAGCGGATCATTTTCCGGCGGCATCCGCTCCGCCGGATCCTCTGCGATCAATACACTGAGCAATCGGCTCGAGACCGATCGACCAGATACGACGATCGCTCCCCCACTACTTCCCTTCATCAGCGCCGAATAATTCGCCAAGCTCAAACCGCTTTCTTGCTTGGTATCACCATGGCACTGCAAGCAATGCCGTTTGAGGATCGGAGCTATATGGTCCTCATAGCTGATCACCTTCGAATCCTGAGCATGGATCAAGGGCGGAAAAAACGCTGCGATGATGCTCAATACCAAGATCACCAGAGACCAGCGAGGGTATCGCGGACTCACACGTCCCGATGCAACTTGTATTCGATGAACCATGGTGATCAATGATTGAAAATGAACTCGGTGGAATTGAGCAAACTCCAAAAAATATCCTCGTACGCAACCAACGGATCGCTTGCGTCCGCGATGATGGATTTCAATGACGCTCTCTCGGTATCGCTGGGCCGGCGGCATAGCGTCCTGACAAAAAGCTGCTCGAGTATTGCATCCTCGCTGGCATGACTCTCTAGTAGCTTTACAACCTCACGATTTCTGGAGATACGATCCCGAACCGTTTCGCCGACCGACAAATGAAGCGTCTGCGATAACGTTGGCTCCTTTTTGGTCTCGCAGGCGCATACGGTACCGCGGCTAGAACGACCAAATGTTGCAAAGAAAACGTCGCCGAAATGTGGCCCTTCGGTTTCCCCTGATTCGCGAGGGTAATACTCGATCGCCCGTGTTCCCTCAGGGAATCCCGGAAAACCTCTCGGAACACCGGTCGCCGTTACCAACGAATCGATCAATACATCTGCCCGAAGTCGTTTCAAATGGGAATGAGAAAACTGCCGGGTGTCTCGTCGATTGGAGTCGTTGGGCTTGGCACTCAATTGATAAACCTGGGAGTTGCAGATGTCGCGGACCAAAGTTCGCAAATCAAACTTGCTTTCCACCAAACGGGCTGACAACGCATTCAGAAGTGGCCCATTGACCGGAGGATTGCTCGCTCGGATATCATCCACCGGTTCAATCACCCCTCGCCCCATCAGTTGCGCCCAAATGCGATTTGCTAGGTTGCGACTGAACAACT
>CAIYZV010000329.1 GCA_903930765.1 uncultured Pirellula sp. | reverse complement strand
GTTTTCGATGGCGATTGGATGTATGCTCTAGCAATCTTGGCGATAACCAGCGCTTGGCTCCCACTGGCTGGCAAGGCTGACGCACGGGCTGGCGAGGCTGACGCACTGGCTGGCAAGGCTGCCGCACTGGCTGGCAAGGCTGCCGCACTGGCTGGCAAGGCTGACGCACTGGCTGGCAAGGCTGCCGCATAGGGAATCCAGCAGTAGCCTGACTCGAAGCCGCGTGGCTCCGAGGGCCACCGCGTTATCGCACGATCCCAACGGCATAATGTCCATTGGTTGAATGTACATCGGCTTAATGTTCCGTTACCATCTCGAAGTACGACAGAGACTCATGAAACAACAACGCGACTATTCGTTCAAATCTTCTCCGGAGCATCCGCTGGATCGCCGTGGTTTTTTGGCCCAAGGAACCGGAGCGGTAACGGCGGTTGCAATGTTCGAGTATGCGATGGCATCAACACCCTCGGCACATGCCGCGGCGGCATGTGTTACCCCCCAGCCAACCCCAGCAACCCAATTTGCATTAGGAGGTACTTCCTTGAAATACTGTCTCAATACCAGCACCATTCACGGCGAAGTCGTACCTTTGGTCGATCAGATCACGGTCGCACAAAAGGCCGGATACGACTCGATGGAGCTTTGGCTTCGCGATATCGACAAGTACCTTGCTGGCGGTGGGACGCTCGGTGATTTGCGAAAGCGGATTGCGGACGCTGGGTTGACGATCGAAAGTTCGATTGCCTTTGCGCCTTGGATTTTGATGGATGAAGCCAAGCACAAAGCGGCATTGGAGCAAGCCAAAAAAGAAATGGGCATGATCGTTTCCATCGGTGGTAAACGCATTGCAGCGCCGCCGGCGGGAGCGACCGATGGCGATCGACTGGATTTGAATGTTGCTGGTGATCGGTATCGAGCCTTGTTGGAGGTTGGTCGCCAAGCTGGGTGCGTTCCTCAGTTGGAGGTATGGGGCTTCTCGAAGAACCTATCGAAGCTCTCGGAGGTCCTACATGTAGCTGCCGCGGCACAGCATCCGGATGCGTGTGTCCTGCCAGACGTGTACCACCTCTACAAAGGAGGTTCTGAGTTCCATGATCTAGGGCTCCTGGCCGGAAACAAGATTCACGTGTTCCATATGAACGATTATCCAGACATGCCGCGAGACAAAATCAACGATTCCGATCGGGTGTATCCGGGCGATGGGATCGCGCCGATCAGCAAGGTCCTGCAGACTGTCTTCGCGAGCGGGTTCAACGGCGTATTGAGCTTGGAACTTTTCAACCGCGAGTACTGGAAGATGGATCCATTGGAGAATGCGACCATCGGGTTGAAGAAGACCAAGGCGGTCGTCGAAGCGGCAAAGGTCGCGCGTTAAGCCGTGAATGATCAGCTGGGCGTAGGGGGGAGTCGGAAGTCGATCCGGTTCACCCCGCTGGCCTCAGAGTCTGAGTCTGGCTAAATCCCATCAGTCCGCGGTAACCCGATCGACAAGCTACAGGGTTGGGATCGCCGTACGCTATGCCGTACGCTATGCCGTAAACGGGTGCAAGTTGCCGCGGCGCAGTTCGAGGCACCGGCTCATGCGTTGTGCCAAGTCTCGCGAGTGGGTGACCACGATCAGGATCGCCTCTTGTTCTTTGGGAACCTCGAGTAAAAGTTCCCCAACGATCTTGGCGTTGTCGCTGTCCAGGTTGCCCGTCGGTTCATCGGCCAACACCAGCGTCGGCTTGAGCAGCAGCGCCCGAGCAACGGCGACCCGCTCCCTTTCTCCACCGGAGAGTTGGCTGGGGAGGTGATTCATGCGATGCTTCAGGCCCACGCGATCGAGCAATTCTGCGGCTCGTTCGTGATGTGCCGTGGTCGGCTTGCCGAACGCTAGCGCGGGTAAGAGCGTATTTTCAAGCACGTTCCATTGGGGTAGCAAGTGATGGTCTTGGAACACAAATCCGATTTGCTCATTCCGAAACCGAGCTTGTTCCTTTTCGTTCAAAGCATATGGGTTCTTGCCAGCCAGTTCCATCGAGCCCGATGTTGGTGAGTCGAGTGCACCGAGGATTTGGAGCAAGGTGGATTTTCCTGCACCGCTAGGTCCCATTATGGCGAGGTTCTCGCCGCGATTGAGTTCGAGATTCAAATGGTCGAGCACGACGACATCTTGCGATGGATTCGGATAGATCTTGCAAACGTCTCGAACAATCAGATCGCTCATCGGATGCAGCAATGCTCCAAGATGGTTTCGGGGGTTGCCAAGTAGCCGACGTAGAACTCGCCGAACTGACCAAACCGTGCACTGGCCGTATCATACCGCATCGTATAGACAATTTCTTTGAGGAATTGGGGATTGCGAGCCCACAGGGTAACTCCCCATTCCCAGTCGTCGAGTCCGACGGAGGCGGTTACCAATTGGCTGACGCGTCCGGCGAAAGCCATCCCGCTTTGGGCATGTTCCGCCATCATTTCAGTCCGGGAAGAAAAAGGTTCCCGGAACCAGTTAGCCCCGACGTTTCGGGACTTATTCATGGGATAGAAGCACATAGCCGGCCATGTGGGAAACTCAGGTGCGAGCCGCTGTGCGAGCATGATTGGAAGCCGCTTTTCATAGGATGCGACTTTGGCTTGGAACGTAGGAGAGCTTGGATCCTCACCGCTTCGTTGCAGTTTATCGGCGTACTGCTGCTTGTCAGGAAGGTATTCGCTCACCTCCGACATCGACACGAACGAGTAGGTCGGCACCAAGGCGCTTCCTAGTTCGGTTGCCAACAATTCCTGATGGATGCGGTCGATGCGCAGCGGGTTGGGGTCCATCATGATCAAGCCTAGATCGGCTTTGTGCCCGCTGATGATGAAGGACTGCAACCTTTGAGGCCGATCGACGAGATTGGTTACAGTGTCGCAAAACTGCTGTTTGACGCGAGGTAGTTTGAGGGGGTCGATCTGCGCGATCGCTTGACGGTCCCAGCGATAAAAATAATGCCCGCAGTGCCAGCCCTGGACCGGGATCATGGATGGTTCAGGAAGTTGTGCGGGGCTTGCGTGAGGATGGCTCATGGTTGAATTAGAACAATCGGTTGTAACCATTGAGAGCCGCGACGCGGTACGCTTCGGCCATGGTTGGATAATTGAAGGTAGTGTCGACGAAATATTCGAGTGTGTTATTCGGTGCAGGCTGCTTCATGATTGCTTGGCCGATGTGGATGATTTCAGCGGCGTTTGGTCCAAAGCAGTGAACGCCTAGAATCTCGAGCGTTTCGCGGTGGAATAGGATCTTGAGCATCCCAACCGCGCGACCGGTGATTTGTGCGCGGGCCAAGCTCTTGAATTGGGAGTGACCGACTTCGTAAGGGATTTTTGCCGCAGTCAATTCTCGCTCGGTTTTCCCGATTGAGCTGATCTCGGGGCTGGTGTAGATACCTGTTGGGATATCGGTCAATTGAAGATCGTCGGGTGCCCCTAAAATGTGTCGGGTCGCTGATCGGCCTTGCATGTATGCCGCGCTGGCGAGGGATGGGAATCCGATCACATCGCCGACTGCGTAGACGTTGGGAACGATCGTCTGGAAGCATTGGTTGACCTCGATGAAGCCTCGGGTGTTTGGCTTGATACCAATGTTTCCGAGATCCAACGATTCGGTGTTTCCAGTTCGACCGTTTGCCCAGAGGAGTATGTCGGTTTTTACTTGTTTGCCACTTTCGAGATACAGGACGACTCCATCGTCGTGTGGTTCGATGCGAGAGAATGTTTCGTTATGGCGTATGATAACTCCCGACTCGCGCATCTGGTAGCTAAGCGCATCGATGATCTCGTCATCGAGAAACTCAAGGAGTTTCGATCGCGTGTTGACCAGATTTACCTTGATCGAAAGATTCCGGAACATCGACGCATACTCGCATCCGATAACCCCCGCGCCGTAGATCGTAATCGACTGCGGCTTGAAGGAAAGGTCAAGGATCGTATCGCTATCGAAGATTCTGGGGTGCGAGAAATCGACACCTTCAGGGCGAAAGGGACGCGAGCCGGTAGCGATGATGATATGGTCGCCACGGATTCTCGTTTCACTGTCGACCTCGATGGTGTTTGCATCGATAAAACGAGCTTGGCCGGAAAAGACCGGGACGTTGTTCCGCTCGTAGAACGTCTGCCGCATGGTGACTTGTTTGGCGATGATCGATCTGCTGCTGGCTCGCAGTTGGGCAATTGAGGGATTCGCATGAATTCCCATCTCTCGAACGATCGGGTTATTCATGGCTTCCATGACGCTATAGATCGAATAGCGCAGGGCCTTGCTCGGGATCGTCCCCCAGTGGGTGCATCCACCCCCGATCTGCTTGTACGCTTCGATGACCGCGGTCCGTTTTCCCCCCTTGGCCGCTTGCATGGCAGCCCCTTCTCCACCGGGTCCGGTCCCGATCACAACGATATCGAATTTCTGATCTGCCATCGTAGGCTCCCTGGTTCCTTGGGTTGTGAGTTCGAGCATTCCTGAGATTCTAGTTCTCTGGAGGGTACGGTTTCTCTGGAGGGTAGGGTGAATTGGACTGGATGTGTGGGGTGGTTTTCCAAGGCCGCGAAGTGATGAGTCCTTCCTCGGGGCTGCTAGCGGTTGCATAGAGCCGTTTGGGGATTCGTCCTGCGTGAAACGCTTGACGCCCCGCGACCGCAGCGTGCTTGATCGCGCTGGCCATCAAAACTGGGTTTCTCGCGTGTGCAATCGCAGTGTTGAGCAGCACACCATCGGCGCCCAGTTCGAAGACTTGAGATACATCGCTGGCGGTTCCAACACCCGCGTCGATGATGACGGGATAGTTCGGATCATCCCCTTTCAAGTACTCGAGAATGATGCGTAGATTGTTAGGATTGAGGAGCCCTTGGCCGCTGCCGATGGGAGACCCTGCAGGCATCACGCTCGCAGCACCTGCATCCTTCAAGCGAACGGCGGTGATGGGGCAATCGCTGGTATAGCAGAGGACGTGAAACCCTTCGTCGACGAGGCGCTTGCATGCCTCGAGGGTCTCCACAGGGTCGGGTAACAGTGTCTTGGTATCACCGAGGACTTCGAGTTTGACCCAATCGGCGCCCTGGTTTTCGAGCCCTCTGAGAATCTCTCGACCCATACGAGCGATCCGCACGGCATCGATGGCGTTGTAGCAACCGGCGGTGTTGGGCAGGAGAATGAATCGAGACAGATCGATAAAATCGAGCAGGTTCTTCCCGTCGCGGTCGTAGAGTTTTTCGCGACGAACTGCGACGGTGACGCAGCTCGATCCGCTCGCATCGAGCGAATCTCTCATCAGCTCCAAGGTGTCATAGCGCCCAGTTCCGACAATGACTCGACTGGCGAGGGTTTTTCCAGCGATCTTGAGGCAACCGTCATCGTCCGTGACGTTGTCGGCATGGATTGGGGTGGGCGTCGTCATCATCCGCCACCCACGAGCGTAACTACCTCAATCCGATCGCCATCGCGCAGTCGGTAGGACGAATACTCGGACTTGGGGAGGATTTCCAAATTGACTTCCACGGCGCAGAACTTAGCCTCAACGCCGGCGCGTTTCAAAAGGTCGAGGATCGTCTCCGACTCGCCGATGGTTTCCTCGTTACCGTTGAAATCGATCTTAAGCATTGGAACTTGGTGGACGGTCTTTGAGGGATTGATGAAGCCTGGAAGTATTCTACCGCGATGTGCTTCGTCTGCGGGACACTCAACGCTCATAAATCGTAAAGGATTTAAGCCTTTGGGAAAGCCTAAGTCGCGTGCTCCCCGTGGGGCGTGTGGCTATCGCGTCAGAACGGTAGGAGCAAGCGGTGAGAAGATGCCAGAGTTTTGGGGCGCCAGGGAATAAGGAGCCAGGGATGAAGGAGCCAGGGGAAGTTGGATTCCAGGGGGTAATGGATTCCCCGTAGTGGGTAATGAGGCGGCCGGATTGGACCATGCCGGATTGGACCATGACGGATTGCTGAGTGAAGATCTGGCGTCATTGGATTTCGCCATTTGGGTTGAAATGATTGGCGCAGGATGAATTGGTTGCCCGTACGAGGAGTCCTTCCATGTGTCGGGGACTTCCAGCAGCGAAGCGATTTCCGGTTTGTGGCATACGTCGCGGAGATGCTCTACCAAGATACGTCGAACCTCCAAAATGGCTCTGGGGGTCGAATGGATCATCGAATGGGATGAGGAAACGACAACTTCGCTATCGACATCATCGATATGGGCGCTGTCCACAGTGACCACACCATCGGAATCCGGTGCATTGCTGTGGAACCATTTTGACTTCTCTAAGATCCCGATGATGTTGTGGTAATGAACCCATGGAGCGCGTCGGGCTCGCAACATTGTCGGAAAGATCGGCGAATCAGGACTTAACGAGTCGATGCTGGTTTTCGTCAAAAGTAGCTCGGTGTCTCTGAAAACGCTCGGATTCTGCCGGATCAGCGAATTTCCCATCTCTGTCAAACTGGTTGGGAGTCGGATAAGTTTTCGACCAAGCCATTGCGTGTAGTCATTCGAGTAGTCGCTGCCGCGATGCGGTGTACCGATTGTCACCACGCGTTGCACCGATTGGTTGGGATGGAAGAACAATGCTGCAGCCAAGCGTTGTCGTTCTTCATCATCGGCTTTCACCTTTTCGAACGGTTGGTCGCTCAAGATGCGCCAGAACTCTTCACCGCTTTCCAGGGTTTGCATGCGTGAAACCAGTCCCCCCATGCTATGGCCCACCAAGACCATCTGATCCAGAACCGCATGCTGATGCCGCGGATCCAGCGAGTGCCTTAGCTCGAACAAATCGCTCCGCATCTGGGTAGCGCTGATCCAAAACGGTTGTCCCGTTGGGTATTGATAGAACCAAAACTGGTAGTTTTTTCTTAGTTCGCGGAAGGAACGCAAGTCGTTGAACATCGGCATCCAAGTCAGTGGGCTCGACCAGAGGCCGTGGACCATGACCACCGGAATCCGTTTCGGATCATACGGTTCCAGCATGTAGATCCCGCGCAGTTTTTCCGTTTTGTGGGGGTCGATCAGACCTAGCGTGCTGTTGGTTTGCTCTCGGAATTTCGGATTGTCCAAGAAGTAAGCGAGAGGCGTGCTCAGATCCGCTTGCAATGGAACGAGCCTTGAATTGAGCTCGATGTCGGTGGATGCCAGCGGATCGTGGAGCTCAAGAACACATGGGTGGCGATGATGATCCTCCCGACGCGAGTGGATATTTGGCGTTGTAACTCGCAGCAAGGCGGTCACTGGGAACGACAATCCTTCCGGATAGTATTTCCCACCGGGGTCTTGTTCTGAGGAATTGTTTCGCACGGCGATCATTGGGACCCCGACCCCATAAGTCACATTCCCTGCATCGATTCCTTTCACTTTGAATTCGCTGCAAAACTTCAGTTCGCCAAAGTCTTCATTTTTCCAGGGACCTTGAGCAACCACACGAACCTCATGCGATTGCTCGTCGGTGCTGATCCGGTAGCTGTTTCCAGGCATCAATTTGCCTTCCTTGCTAACCAGCATCAGCGTCGATTCGAGGGCTGCGTTGTAGAGATCACAAGCACCTCGAAACTGTGGGTCATACGGATTGCGCGAACCATCCAATTCGGGGCTGAACAAATAGAGGTAAGCATTGCTAACCGCCACGGTATACATGTCCAACGCCTTGCCGAAATCCTTCTCGTTCTCGTAGCGTTTCCCGAGGATGTAGGCTACCTCGGATATGGCGTACACCTTCTCGGCACCTTTTTCGTCCGTGCTCAGTTCGTGCAGCTTTTCGATGGCGATTTCAGGGTCGCGATGGAATACGTCCAGCAGATCGTAGTGTCGGAGCAAGGAGACTGTTCGGCCCGTAGGTTGTGGGCCTGAGCGGTTCAACAGGCTCAAACTATCACTGAGGGGATTGATCGGTGTGCGCCGTTGCGTGACGTACTTTTGGCTGGCGCATCCGAACGTACCAAAAACGATCAAGATGGTCAAAAACAGAAGGTTCGCCTTGGAAACGATTGTCGGTAACGCACCGCGCAACGGTACACCAAGGGAGCACACAGGTGGTGCGTTCCCAATCGCATGTTGATTGCGAGTGTCCGTGATGTTCGACATTCCAGCTTCCACGTGTACCGCTACAAAACCGTTCGTTACAGCGAATGGTTCATTCATCCGTCGCGTTGAACTTCGACCGCGACCAAAGAATCTTTTGCGGTCATAGCAAGAATGGGCCGGTGGCCTCAATGGCAATCGGAAAGCCCAGAGAGACTGGGGGGGTTAGGAAGAGATGTTTGGGAAAGACGTTAGCTCATCGATCGAACGGCTAGTGGGTTTTGCTAGCGTCATTTTTTGTTGGTTTTGCTGAGCAATACCATCACGACGAAAAAAGCAACGACTAAGGGGAGCAGGCAGGTGCAAACGGTCCCGAGCATCGCTCGAAGTGTCGCCCCAAAACCGGATGAACCGGTCGGGGGCGCGTAACCTGGGGCATGGAAGGGGCTGTTGGGTTGCGGGGGTTGGATATTTGCAGGCGGAACCGAAGTTGTTCCCTCCCCACCGGCATTCATTCGACGAGCTCCCAAGATCTCTTTGTTGTTGGGGCTGGAAAGTGCTCTGATGATTTCTTTGACATCGACGTCGTTAAACGCATTCAGCAGTTCGAAATCCGCGTCGCTCGTCGATTGGTCTTGGTTGGTGCCACCCTCGGCCATGATCGAGATCAACGCATTTTCCAAGGCATCAGAATCGTCGGCTCGGCGATAGCTATGCACATGGGTTGCGAGGGAGTGGTTGGCTTGCATATCGACTCCGATGGCATCGACGATGATTCCTCGAGCAAGGATATCTGGCAGGTAATCCTCGAGGAGCAATCGGTCAGAGGCTTCACCGTCGGTGACGACTACCAAGCGATAGGTGCCATAGATGTGTTTGGATCGTGCGGCGAGGAGTTGCTCGGTGGCAGTCCGCATTGCAAAACCGAGAGGTGTACCACCGTTTGGTCCGATTTGGCTAATTTTTTGGGCAGCATCGATTTTGGACACGGGCCCCAGTGGAACGAGCCAATGGTTGGTAGATGGCGCTCCATTGAGCAACAGGATCCCGAGTTGCGTTTCCCCATCGACCTGCTGGATGACTTGTTCGAGAGCCCGTTTGGCGGCATCGATCTTTGTGATTCGAACCGAACGCATGATTTCGCGCATCGACCCCGAGTCATCGACGACGACGACGATGTAATCGCCGAATCCTAGCGCAGTGTTTGCCATCCCAACCGCAACCATCGTGCATGCAAAGACAATCGATCGCAGGGCGAGGCTTCCAAAACCGTTTAGCAACGATTGGTAGGAGTTAGGGCGCATGGCTATGTTTTCTGGTTAGAAGTTAAAGTCGGTTGGAGCCAACGCTTCGGGATTGACTTTCACGATACGAAACTCAACGCGCATATTCTCTTTGGCTTCGTCCATATTGCGAGGCTTGGGAATTACGGGTTCCATAATTCCCACCCCGACGGGAACGATTTGAGACACGTCGACGGTGATCCCGGTATCAGAAGCGTATTTTTCGAGAGACTTTTTCACCGCTTCCGCCCGGGCTTGCGACAATGTTAATGCGGCTTGCATGGTCACAATGGGGTCATTGCTTCCACCCCCAAGATTTCCTGTACGGACCAATTCGATGACTTCCTTGGTACGGCTCAAATCCAGCGGTTTTCCGTTCATGAAGTACCGGTAGTTTCCGGGGGTTCCATTTTGTTGGATGATCCCTTTTGCGGTCCCTGCCTTGACCAGATCCATGAGCGTTTTGGTGGGGTCTGCGTGGCCCCGAATAACGACACGAGCGTTCCCGAACTGGCTCGCTTGTTTGAGGGCTCGCAGGAACTCTGGTCCATATCGGTCGGCCGAGAATGTTTGTTCGTTGGGTTCGAAGTTGATCGAAAAGCTGACGATCGTGTTGGCGTCGAGGTTTTCTCCGAAGAACATGTCGGTGGTTTCGCCAGCGTTGTTGAACCGTTCGACGGCTTGGGGTTCAACGTATTGAATTCCCCCGAGTTCGGCCAGTTTCTGATAGTCGAAGTCGTTGGGTTCAAAGCCGGCGCGCGCGGTTGCGTATTTCCATTGGGTCGCCAAATTGATGGCTCGTGACATGGTTTCGTCGAAGCCGCTCGCGTTGGACTTTTGACGGAAGAAAGCGATTTGACCGGGGAGTCCGGCAAAGGCGCAATCGAGGAGCAGTCCATGCACGTCCCCTTCGATGGTCGGTAGAACTTCTTTACCATAGACTCGCTGAGCGAGCGAAAGAATCTGCTCGTACTCCTTGCTCATCTTGCTCGATTCCGAGTAGGTCTTTCGCATAGCGACGAGTTGCTCCGTGGCCTTCAAGTGACCGGCGACGAATTTCTTGACCCAATCCTTGTTCGCATCGTACCAATCGCGGCGTACGGCGTAGACATCGGCGATGGAGCGGCTCATTTGGACGGTGCTGTTGATCACGCGAGCGCCGGCAACGGTGCCTTCGGCGCCGGACCCTTCAGCTTCCAATCCGCTGGTCAATCCGACCATGTCAGGGGTGACGACGCAGCAGGCATCGATGGATGGATCCTTGCGAAAGGCTTCTGCAGGTCCGTCGGCACCGGTGATATCTTTCGTCCAAACAATCTCGACATCTTGGCGATTCAATCCTGCTGCGGAGAGGGAATCGTATAGCAATCCAACGTGCGGGCCACCTTGTTGGCAGGCGATTTTTTTCCCTTTGAGATCATTCAGGGTGCGGACGGTTTTCCGAGCGACGACGTGGTCCCCTGCGCTCCATGAGAGTTGCAAAATAATCACTGGTTTGGTGCGCGGATCTGCGCCGAGGACTTCACCGGCCAACCCGATCATGTGCATAGTCCCTCGCAGCATCGGCGACTTGCCGCTCAGGTAGTTGCGAACTTGGCCGACGAAATCGTCTCCTGCTTGGAGTTGCATGTCCAAGCCCATTTGCTGGTAGATCGAACCTTGTTTGGTTTTCAAATCCCCATTTGCTAGGAACGTAGCGATGTCACCGCCCCAGAGGATGTAGGGGACTTGGACTGTTTTGTTGGTGGAGACGGGTTCGACGCGGACGTTCCCTACCAAGTCTGAGAATCGTTCTTGGGCGCGGATGGGCGATACCAAAGGGATTGCGATGAGCATCGCAAAGAGCAACATACGGCCAATGAGCGTGCCACCGGTGACAATTCCGGTTAGCCGTGGGAGACGGGAGTGATCAAGGCGCATTCTTGGGAATCCTTAGTCAGGAAAAATCGGATTTGAATTTGGTTAACGAATGCCCATGGATTCAAGAAGGCGTATTTCTTGTTCCATCTGGGCGCGATCTTCGTCAGAAATATCTGGATTTGGAAGGAGTGAACGCCGCGTGCAATTGACGAGGGCTTGGAGCGTCTGGTACCGACGCGTTTGTTTGATTGCTGGTTGCAAGAAATCTCGGACGATTTCTCTGAGCTCTTCCGCATCCTTGGGGGGAATCGCTTTAAATTGGCTTCGCAATGCGGCGTAGCCTGCGGAAGAAAAATCTTCCTCGAGCCCGTCCTTGTCGAGCCACTCAACCAACGCTTCGTCACCCAACTTGGTAGGTTTCAGCATCCATCGGATGAACTCTTTGCGATCTTCACCGATCGGGTCGAGGACAGGGATGATCAGATCGCCGACCCGGCCAGGTCTCCGAATATCCGGCGAGAGCAAATGGATACGCGCAGTCATCAGCAACCAAATGACTTTGCCCCGCAGCTTGGGATCGCTCATCATCGCTTGGATCTTTCCGGTCAAGCGGCGTTCGGTTTCGTGGGCTCCTTCGCCCACACTTCCGAACTGCGTGTCTGCTTCATCGACAAAGATGACGACTTTCTCCAACGCTTCGAGAACCCGCCGCAAGCGTTCAAAGATCACGTCGGTTTGTCCGAACCATTGGCTGCGGATATTTTTCAGTACCAAGACCGGCATATCCAGTTCTGCAGCAACCGCTTCAAAGATAAATGTCTTGCCACCGCCGATGGGCCCTGCGATCGCGGCACCGGGGAGCGCTCGATCGTCGGGTAGCTTCATGCGCGGGATCAAGTACACCTCGAGGAACTCCTTGAGCTTGGAAAACCCGATCACATCCTTGAGCGTTTGGATCGGTTTTTTGAACTCGATGACATCTTCACCGAGTTGCGATTGGATGAAGTGCTCGACTTGCAAGGTTGTGTCTTGGCGTTGGATGGGTTGTTTTGAGTAATCCGATGCGAGGAGCAATTGCCGCATGGCATGGATTGAAAGACCCGCAGTTGCTTCGGCCACCAAATCGAGCGACTCGGTGATCGCGCGATTCCCCGAGTTGGCGATGTGCCACTGCGCGTAGTGCTTGCGCCCGTTCAGATCCGGCGAAGGAATCTCGACGGAGAGGACTTGAGGGAGTCTCGAGATGCGAGGATGGATCAGACTTCTCGATTCCGCGATCAGCAGAACGTTGTCTTTGCCATTGAAGAAGCTCGGGTCTCCAAACCAATCGGTCACGATGGAGATACGGCGAAGTTGTGCGTCGTTCATTCGAGCCACATCGCCATCCCCGGAAGGAAGGAGGATGTCGGCTCCTTCGATCATGACCAATAGGTTCTCTTTGAGATAATTTCGTGAACAGATCGTCAATTGGCGCAGGAACTCGAGGGCTTGGGTGGCATTACCGATCGCGTCCCGCAGGTATTGATCGAACTCGCGCCGGCGAAGCTCAAATTTGCTCCCATCTTGAAGCACTTCACGAGTCGGGATTGCTTCGATTGCGACCCCGTTCTTCCATCCAGTCCACGCTTCACGCAATTTCGCGCGATCTTCATCATTGACCCTGACAGGTCCGTTCAGTTCATAGACGACTTGAATAAGCCCGGGGATCTTCGTCTTGGTTTGCAGGAACTGAATCAAAGGGACATATTCGCGACCATCGTAATAGAGGTCGTAGATGTTCCCGGACAGGACAATGGCGCGCGATTGACCCGAGTTGATAATTCGGGCCATCTGGGCAAAAAACGGATACGATGCGGCGGGTACATCGGCAGTAGGTAATTCGACGTTGGATTGTTTTTCAGTCATAACGGTTCGAGTTTGTATTGGCCGATGGTACGTTCGCTTTTGCAGACCTGCGTCGGGAGCAAGCGGCCTAGCCAAAGGCGAATGGACGAGTTGGGAAGAACATGGATTGAAGCAAGCGGTTGAGTTCGATCGTTTGGATCTAGAATCGTCTCACCCTCCGAAATCATTATTGCCGATTCTACACGTTTCGGGGATCCGTATTGATCCGTATTGATCCGTATTGATCCGTAGGTTGGCGTAAGCGGCGTATCCAGTTTGGGTCCGCAATTTCTGGTCGCTACCGTTTTGGCCTCTGGGCCTTTCGGACCAAGGGGCTCTTGTCGTACGGCATGGTCTCTTCGACCCGTGGATTATTGGGTTATGGAATCCGAAGCATGGGGTTCGTTAACGATGAGACGCTGGTTTGCGGTCAAGTCGGTAAGGGTTTGGGTCTGCCCGCTGGGCCAATGAATCGTTGCGCGAGGTATTTTCGGGGAATTGCCCAGTCCAAAGTGGATGGTGGTGGCGTGGGTGGATGCATAGGAACCGCCTCCGATGCGATGTTTTACCCGTTTCTCCCTAGCCGACCCCTTGGTTTCGAGTTCCACTTCGACCCATGCGCCTACCGCATCCCGATTGCTTCGGGTTCCGACAAGATCCAATTCTAGGTAGTTTCCTAAATTGGGAGTGTCGTTGGTGAGTAGTTCTACGGGTTGCTCCAGCATGCTCACGACAAAATCGATGTCACCATCGTTGTCGTAGTCGCCGATGGCCATCCCTCGCCCTGCGTGGACTTGGCGAAAGAAATCGCCCGTCGCATCGCCGATCGAAACCAGCCGTTTTCCTTGGACGTTTTCTAGCAGGTAAGGCTTTTGAAGGTTGCTGCTTCGGATTGGGCGGCGGCTCGTGTGCCCAGCGATGACGACAAGATCCTCGTCGCTGTCGTGGTCGGCATCGAAGAATGCGGTTCCCCACCCGACGACGGCTTGGCCGAGAGCCATCAATCCGGCCGATCGTGTCCCGAGGGAAAAGTACTGCTTGCCTTGATTCATGTAGAGTTCGCAGTATTCGTTCTGGTAGTTGGTGACCAAAATATCGGGTTTCAGGTTTCCATCGAAATCCGCTACTGCGAGTCCCATGCTACCATCGACGATGGAACGGGAGCCGAGGCTGGTGCCTGACGACGCTCCGATTTCTTTGAGTTCACCGTTCCCTTGGTTGTCCAAAAGGACGTTGGGATCTTCGTCATTAGCTACGTAGAGGTCGGTGTCTCCGTCGAGGTCGAAATCGCACGCCACGACACCGACTCCGCGATAAGGAAATGCCTTCAAGAACTCCGAGGCATCGCGAAACGTACCGTTCCCATCGTTAACCCAAAGCTCATCGGGTTCGCCTGCAAAGTCGGCAGGGGCGCACCGGTCGATTTCACCTTGCGCGTTAAAACATCGCTTGTCCAACGCAGGGGACCATACGCCGTAGTGAGCGACGTAGAGGTCGAGGTCACCATCGTTTTCCAGATCGAACCATGCTGCGGATGAACTCCATCCTCGATGGTGGAAACCTGCGGGTTGAGTAACATCTTCAAAGGTGCCGTCCCCTTGGTTGCGAAGCAACTGTTGTCCGCCGAAACCAGTGATGAAGATATCGGAGAGACCATCGGCATCGTAATCGCCGACCGCAGCGCCAAACGAGTAGCAGACACCGGCATCGCAGGCCGCGTTACCGGCGACTTCGCGAAAGCGGAGCTGAGCATTTTTAAGTGGAGCCTGTTGTCGGAAGAGTCCGTTGGAAACCATGATGATTTCCTTTTGAGGGGAGAGCATCCCACCTCCGGGGATGAACAAATCCCAGCGTCCATCTCGATCGTAATCGATGGAACCGACGCCACCTCCGTTGGATTCAATCATCGCGACGAGCCATGCGCCCTCGCCGTTGCGGTACGTGAAATCGACGCCGATATCGGAGCCATGCGATGTGAACTTTAAGGCGGATTTAGAGGTGGCTACGTCCGAGGATGAAGTTGTGTTTTCCGATGGATGTTTTTGTGTTCCTTGGTTAGGCGTGACGGCGGTTGAGGCCGAGTTGAGTCGGGCGTTTTCCGTTTTCTTTCTCGGATCGGTTGCGCTGTTCGACGAACCGGTGCAGCCGACAAAAATCGGCAAGTAGACGCATAGCGTCACGACGAAAGCGATGCAGTCAAACCGCGAACTCAAGGGTTCCCACGAACGCCGCGATCGACCGATTGGATAGGTACCGATTGGATAGGTATCGTCGATGGGAGGGGGCATTGCCACATTGCTGACGGTTGATGCTGATGATTAATTACGCTGCCGAATGATCGCGTCGGCGAAATTCCGAGACATGCTAATCCTTCCGAGACACGCTAATCCTTTTCCGAGGGCTTTGCTGCGTTGTTTTCAGGAGTGTTGTTTTCGGGCTGGGGTGCTTGCGGGGTGCCGTTGGGTGTTATCCGAAACGGGCCTGGAATTGGAGGCCGGCCTTGGAAGGGTGGTTGGTTTGGATCTTGTGCCGAAAACTGTTGCGATTCCAGGATCGCCAATTCGATTTGCCGAATGGCCCTACGATGGTTTTCGGCGGCGTTCAAACGGCCTTCGCGTTCAAAGTAGTTCGCGAGCAAAGCGTGCGACTTAAGGTCGATCGGGTTAGCCCGCGATGCGACTTGGACATATCCAGCTCCGCCGGAGGGATCGAGGTAATTCATCATCATTTCCCCCATATCCCTACGAAGATCCTGATTGCTATTGTCCGTGACGAGTCGTTCGAGCATGCGGTCGACGTCTGGCCGTTTTAACTGGCTCTCGGAAGCTTTTTGGAACAGGGCTTCACTTTCGGAGCTGTTCCCAAGTTTTGCCATGCAGCGAGCTTGGAGTTGCAAATACGGGAGAGCATCCGGCCACCTTTTCAGAAGCATGGCCGCTTGTTCGCTCGCATCGCGCACAATCCCCGATTCAAGATTCGTTTCACACACCAGTGCCAACTCGGGGCTGGGAAGTTTGGAAATGTCTTTCAGCTTTTTCAATTGTTCAGAGGCAAGATCTGGGTAGCCGAGATTGAGCAGAGAGCGGGCGTATCCCGAAATCAATTCAGGCGATTCCTCGATGCCATTGGACTTGGCATGTTTCTCAATCCATTCAAACTCCGTCCGAGCTTCTTCGAATTGTGCCTTTTCCAGGTACACTTGGGCGAGTTCTTCGTGGGATCGTGGGAAGTCCGAGCGGATGGCGATCGATTTCTGGAACGACTCTATGGCTCCATCGAGATCGTAGTTTGCGGTGCTGGTGACTCCTCGCCAGAACTCGAGTTGGTAATCACCCTCGAAGAGTTCCCCCCAAAGCCGCAATGTTTGGTTCGCGGCGTTGGAGTCTCCTTGGGTCATGAATCCTTGAACGAGCGAGCCTAGAACCTCGGCGCCATTTTCTTTGTAGATCAGTAGGAGTGGCCCCAGGTTTTCTTTGACCTTGTTCGGGACCCCAGCGGCAGAATCCATCAGCAAAAGCGGGGCTGCGGCCTCTGTGGGAGCCATGCCCCCCGTCGCGAGTTCGTCGGTAATGCGTTTCACACGGCCGCGGTCGCCTAGTTTGCGATACGCGTCGGCCTGGAGCCATCTCCAGCCGTTGGGTGAAAACATCCATGGAGCCCATCTTTCGAGCCTCGACGCAGCGTTCGCCGGTTTTCCTTGGCGGTAGAGGAGGTCTCGACTGGATGAATCGACCCAAAAATAAGCTGCGATCCAAGCGACAGCGAAGAGGGCGATCCCCCCTAGGAGTCCCAACGAACGGGATACACCTCTCCTGTTTCCTGCAGCTGTCGACTTTTTTCCTGCTGCCCTCGACCCTCGGACCGGGTTTGGAGTTCCGAAACGCCCCGATCCATCCAAGCGGCCTGCGGCCCTGTGGTGGTCGAATGAATTGCTCATAGTGGTAAAGAAATGCAGGAATTTCATGGCGCCGGAAAGCCCGAGAATCGAGC
>CAIYZV010000328.1 GCA_903930765.1 uncultured Pirellula sp. | reverse complement strand
TTCGCACGATGGCGCTCGCGATGCGGCGCGTTGCTGATTGGAGTGCGCGACGTGGGTGAGTTCCGCATGAATACGATCCCTTTCGAGCACCCACCATGATCGATCATGATCGACCGCATCGGAATGGCGAAGTCGGTCCAGCAGTTCACGCTCTTCGTTTTTCAAGCGCTCGTAACCTTCATCGAGCTCGGTCCGGGCTGCCGCATGGACCCCCAAGCGGCTCGCTGCCCACCATAGTTTCTCCGGGGATACCGAACCGAGTGGGCTGCAGAATACCATCGAAAGAATGTCGCTGCGCATGTCATCCCAGCGTCCATCTTCCTCGTCACCCTCCCAAAACAAATTGCCGACACCGCGGATCCGCGCTGCGTCGTCTTCGTAAATGGGTTGGTCGGACGGATGGAGCGGCGAGTGGACGTAGCGCGACGGAATGACCGGTGCTCCGCCTGCGCATGAAATCATTCGCAAATGGCCCGAAGCGTCCACCCAGGTAAGCGATCCATCGACCGCTTCAAAGTCGGCGTCTTCCAAATCGGTCAACGATTGGCCGTGAAATAATACGTTGCGGACAAACCGGCTTAGCAACGCGCTCGCTGCGGGGATCGGCGAGTAAACAGCATTCAATCCGCCACCCAAGGGGCCAACTTGAAACTGAGATGCTGTGTTTTTCTTGTCGATGTCCAATCGAACCAAATGCATAGCTAGGGCTCCTCCCTCTCCGAAATCCTTCCGAACGGTGAGTGATCCATCGACTCACCCTGGGTCAATCGCCCACGATAGCACATCTGCGCAGAATGGGTAAAGACCAGAAAAGGTGGTGTTGTTGGAGGTTCTGGGGCAAATACCCAAATCGCAGAGATTCGATAAGCCAATGCTAGCGTTGATTGTTTCGGAGGGAGTCGACGAGGACGGCGAAGATAATGACCAAGCCGGTGACGATCCGCTTCATCGGATCGGAGGCTCCCATCTGTGCGAGTCCCGATTGGAGTACCGAAACGATCAGGACGCCGAAAAAGGTGTTGATGACCGATCCGCTTCCACCTCGGAGGCTTGTGCCGCCGATAACGCATGCTGCAATCGCAGCCAATTCCAAACCAGCCCCCGAGTTGGGATCTGCGGTTGATAGCCTGGATGTTTGGATCAAGGCAGCGATTCCGCAAAGGGCTCCGCACAGTGTGTAGATCGACAGCAATGTAGGAAGGGTGCGGATACCTGACATACGCACCGTTTCGGCATTGGTACCGATCGCGACTGCCATCCGACCCAACACCGTCCGGTGGAGCATCCACTGCCCTGCGAGAACAACGAGCACCGCAAAGAGGAAGGCCGGGGATACTGCGAGATTAGCGATCGGTTCGGTAGCCCACTCGATGCTGCTGCCGATGTACTTGGTCTCGGAGTTGGTGACTAAATACGCACCACCTCGCGCGATTTCCAGCATCCCTAACGTCACAATGAACGCTGGAATGCGGTACTGAGCGCTGACAAAGCCATTGATCCAACCGCATACACCTGCACAGAGTACAGCGGTAATGCCCGCACCCCATATAGGCCAGTGTCGGTCGGTGAGCAGTATCGCAAAAATTGACGAGGCCAATGCGAGAACCGATCCAACCGAAAGATCGATCCCTCCCACGATGAGGACGAACGTCATGCCGACCGCGACGATGGTCAGATCGGGGATCGAGTTGGCGATGGTGGTGAAGGTGGCGGCGCTAAAAAATGTTTTCGATCTTAAGGAAAAGACGGTGACAAGTACGATCAGGGCGATCGCCATGCCAGCGTATTGCAGTGGCAATTGTTGCCAAGCTCGGCTGTTGTTTGCAGATGTTTCCCGTACTGTCTTTGAACTCACTGCAATACCTCGTTTTCCTTGACGTTGGTTTTCCCTTGATTTTGGTACCCTTCGAACATCGCGGCAACGATTTCTTCGCGTCGGAAGTCGGGGCCTTGAAAATCCTTCATCCATCGCCCGTTGGAAATCACCCCGATTCGATGCGATATCTTGAGCAGTTCCTCGAGGTCGCTGCTGACAACGACCAAACCTTTGCCGCGTTGGCATAGATCGCGCATCACCTGGTAGATGATTTCCCGAGACGCGGGATCGATGCCGCGAGTCGGCTCGTCGAATAAAAAAATCGTACCATCGCGATGCAGCCATTTGGCGAGAACGACCTTCTGCTGATTGCCACCGCTCAATGCCTCGCAAACGTGTTGGGTATTGTCGCACCGAATCGCGAGCGACCGGCGGAACGTTTCGGCCGTGCTGTTTGCAGGACGACTCGAAAACGGACGTAACAGCTCGACGAAGTTACCTCGAAACTTCGACCATGCAATATTGGACGCGATCGACTGAGGCAACCAAAGTCCGTCGGATTTGCGGTCTTCGCTGATCATAACGATCCCGCGTTCGACGGCTTGCGAGGGAGTCTGCGGGAGCGGCAATAGGCCATCTCTGGGTGTTTGTACCGAGGCAGCCGGAGAGTATCGAATCTCCATTTCGCCCTGATCGGCGCGATCCGCACCGAAGATCAATCGAAGCAATTCCGTGCGCCCCGAACCTACCAAGCCTGCGATGCCTAGGATCTCGCCAGCTGCCACCTCGAAGGATATGTCTTGAACTCGTGGCCGACGACTCACGCGATGGAGTATCAATAGCGGATCCGCTTTTTGGGGGGGATGCGAATGGAGACGTTCAACTTCGGTCGGCTGTTGCGGAGTAGGCACTCCAGTGGACGAGCCCTCAGGACGGTCCATGCCGTAGGTCATGAACGATACCATTTCCGATTGGTTCAACGTGTTTTGGGGCCAGGTCCCTACCAGTTTTGCATCTCGCAGGATCGAGATGCGATTTGCGATCCGCTCAACTTCGTCCAGACGATGGCTGATGTAGAGGATTGCGACTCCTTTGCGTTTCGCATCGTGAAGATGCTGCATCAGGAGTTCCGTTTCCGACAATGAAAGGGCTGCGGTCGGCTCGTCCAGGATTAGGATACGGCAGTCGCGGCTGAGATTGGCCGCGATTTCTAGCATTTGCCTTTCACCGATCCCCAGTTCGGATACGTGAGCGCAAGGATCGATCGAGTGCAAGCCGAAGTCGCGAAGTAGTTGGCGAGCGCGATCGAGAAGTCGACGTGTCTTGAGAACTCCCCATCGATGGGGCAAATTCGATAGGAAGAGATTCTCGGCGACATTGAGAGAGGGTACCAAGTTCAGCTCTTGTTGAACGATTTGGACACCATACCGCTCGGCTTCCTTTTTGTCACGCGGCGAGTAATTGCGTCCGGCGAGGATCATGCTGCCGCTGGTCGCGCGAACCAACCCCGCGATCATTTTGCAGAGGGTACTTTTTCCCGCTCCGTTGGCCCCGAGTAAAGCGTGGATTTCCCCTGGCTTAAATTCGAGCGAGACGGTGTCCACCGCTCGCGTCGCGTAATCTTTGGTCAGCTCATAGGTCGTCAGCACGTTTTGCAAGTACCTAACTCCCTGATGGAATAACAAGCAGCGATGCGTTACCCGACGGGCTAATGCGAGTTCCACCGAGGCTATGGATTTTTAGCCAGTTCGTTGGCCGTGATTAGATCGACAGGCGTTTCACGATCGGAAACATCATCGTTTGGGTTTTGAAGCATTTGCATCGCGACCTCGATGCCGAATACGGCCAATTGGTCTCCATGCTGATCGGCAGTGGCCAGTATCTTTCCTTCGCGGATCGCTTGTTGAACGGCGCTGATGTTGTCGAATCCGACGACTTGGACTTGTTCTGTTTTATTCGCAGCTTTGATGGCGGCCATCGCCCCGAGGGCCATGGAGTCATTGGCTGCGAGGATGGCCTTGAGATTGGGGTGTTCGTTCAGTATCGATGCGGCGATCGTATTGGCTTGGTTCACTTCCCACTGAGCGCTTTGACTATCGACGATCTCGATCTTTGCCTCCTTCATGGCTTGTTCGAATCCCAGTCGCCGCTGAGTAGCGTTGAAACTGGTACGGATGCCTTCGAGTAGAGCGACCTGGTCCCCGGCCTGTAGTTTAGATGCAAGGAAATCACCGACAGCTTTGGCTCCGGTAAAATTGTTAGGGCCGACAAAGGGGATCGAAACCTTTTCCTGCTTTAAAACATCTTCGTCTAATTTATTGTCGATATTGACCACGACGACCCCAGCTTTTTTGGCGCGCCGTAACGCTGGGATCAGTGCTTTGGAGTCTGCGGGTGCGATGACGATGGCTTTCGCGCCCGCAGCGACCATTTCATCGACGAGGGCGGATTGCCGAGCAAGATCGCGTTCGTCCTTGATTCCATTGACGACCAATTCGTACTTCGCTGTATTCTCGGATTGGTGCTTCTTTGCACCTTCTGCCATGGTGGAGAAAAACTCATTGGCGAGTGACTTCATCACGAGTGCGATTTTGGGTTTGTCGGTTGCTGGCTGCGAGGATTTTGCTCCAGCTTCGCCCGATGCAGAGGCGGACCCAGTCGCAGAGGCAGACCCAGTCGCAGAGGCAGGCCCAGTCGCAGAGGCAGACCCCGTACCCGGTGCATTGCGTTTTGTGCTTTCGCTGGGGCTGTCGCATCCGATGGTCAGGAGTAAAACGCTTAGGGCCATGGCGCCGTTCGTTGCCCATCGTGGCAATTGCATGGTGGATAAGCGACGTTTGCGATGGAGAGGGGGTGTCGGAGTCATTTAGGTGATGGTTTCTTGGATCAAAGATTTTTCGGGTTGGATTTGCAATTTTCAGACAGGATCGCGAGGACTTGTTCGTGGGTCGGAAGGGATGGCTGGGCGCCGGCGATCGTTACGGCGTGGGCTGCAGCGGCGGCAGCATACGAGCACGCTTCGACGAGCGAGGAGCCTTGGGCAAGTTGGTTTACCATGGCACCGATGAATGCGTCGCCTGCAGCAGTCGTGTCCACGGCATTCACGCGGACAGGGGGAATCCATGTGGTCGTGTCCATGGACCCATCTCCGTTGGTAGCGATGGCTCCTTGATTTCCGAGGGTGATGACGACGTGTGTCGCCCCTCGTTTTTGAAGGGTTAACGCAGCGGTTCGCGCATCTTCGATGGTTGCGATTTTGATTCCTAGGAGCGACTCCGCTTCGGTTTGGTTTGGGCACAGCACATCCACATGGAATAGCGATGGATCGAAAACCGGTGGGCATGGAGCTGGATTGAGGATGACACGTTTGCCGAAGTCTTTTGCGCGGGCGATCGCATGTTTGACCGAAGCGATCGGTATCTCAAGTTGGAGAACGACCCAATCCGCGGATTGAATGGCTTCGATCGATTCGTCGATCTGAGATGGAGTTAGCAATCCGTTAGCCCCGGGTACCACCATGATCGAGTTTTCACCTGCATCATCGACCGCGACGATCGCAACACCGCTGGGGCCTGGGACACTTCGAATCCAAGTGGTATTGATACCTTCGTGGTCGAGATTGGACTTGAGAGTTGTTGCGAAGCCATCGCTGCCCACACAACCGAGTATGCGGACGTGTGCCCCCAATCGGGCCGCGGCGACCGCTTGGTTGGCTCCCTTGCCTCCGGAAACCTCTTCCAAAGAATGAGCAATCCTGGTTTGTCCAGGAGTGGGAAGTTCGGCAGTCCGGACCACCAAATCCATATTGATCGAGCCGCAAATCAGGACACGAGGTTTTTCGGTCATCACGCGATCTCTTTAGGGAATTGGGGCTCTGGAGGGAATTGGGGCGGGTGGTCAGAGTCGCGGGGCCGTTATCGCGTCGGGGGTTGGCTGGCCAATTGAACCAGCGCTTCTCGGGTCTTTTCCAGCATGGCGGGATTCAGGATCAAGTAGCGATGCTTTCCGTTGGTGGATTCCTCAAATGTCGTTACAGCATTGTCCGCGATGCGAACCGTGCCAGGCTTGGAGACTTCGAAGTAGCCACGGTCAGGTCGCACAGCGGCGAGTACGCTGGTTAAATCCCACGAGGGGCGGTCGTGTGGTGGAGGGATGTAGGCGATATACGCTTCCGGAAGTGGATGGTGAGGTATGTAGCGGAAGTCGTTGAGAATACTTTGATGGGGATAGGTGAGTGCCAATCCAATTTCAAACCCGCTCCAAAGAATGGGCGCGTCGCAATCTTTGACCATGGATTGAATCGATGCGATGTCTTCAGCGACGTTGTATTCGCGATGTTCCGTCAGTTCCCCTTTCTCGTTAGGGATTTTGGTGAACGCGCCCGCCATGATCGAAACAAGTCTAATTTTCTTGGCAACCATGTCTCGTCCATTGAGAGGGCTGATCGCATCGGCGGGGGATTTCAATAGATTGGCTAAATTGGTTGAGAAGCCGACTTGGACGAATACCACCGAGTCATCGGCGGCCTTTGCTAATACCTTGCGAAGCACCTCCACCGCGGTTGGAGCGTCATTGCCCGAAAGAAGATCGTGAGGGAATCGGAGCTGGCCCCCGTCTCGGATTTTTGCGACTTGATTGTACTTGCCAGCATCGGGTGTTTTGCCCGAGCCACGGCAAACGCCGATGGGGATATTGCCCCGGCCGTAATACGTATTGACGCAATCGACAAACGGAGCCGCTAGTTCATGGTCTTTGGTGATGGTTACGGCGAGAAGTTCGCATTCCCCTCGGGATTGCAGCGCATGAATCACACCGAGTGCCAATGCATCGTCGCAATCGTTCCCCATATCGGTGTCGAAAATAACGGGGACTTTGTCGGCAGCCAACGACCTTGAGGCGGTCTGGTGCATGAAAGCGACGGTGGCAAATGCAGCGCAGAGCCAGGATAGGAGCAATCGATTCATGGTAGCTTGGTATGCGTGTTGGAGGGAGGGCTTGGAAGACGCGATGGAGACTGTCGCAACCGCTAGCGGAAGTCCAATGTGCCCAGTTTTGAGTCCGTGGATTGTAATCCAATGGAAAACGGATGACGAGCGGTAGGGTGGACGATCGATTTTCGAGGGCGATCGATTTGCGCAGTCAATAACTATTCAGAACTATTCAAAAACTATTCAGCGTAGGGTGATGTTCCATCGCTGCGGTTTTTTCCAAAAGCTGCGCGAGGCAATGTGATAGGCTCGGAAGCATCGATCCCAAAGGTAGCAGCGCAGGCGAGGAAGAAGAATCCGCTGCAGACGGTGAAGACGATCAGTTGGCCGTTCCCGCTAGATTCACCAAGCTTCATCAGTTGGGGGACCATGAACGCGCTGAGGGAGGCGCCGAGGTTCCCCCACATGTTGGCCCAACCGTAGACAGTCGCTGTATTGCGTCCTCCGATGTCTTGCATAAACGCCCAGAACGATGGATTTCCAAAATCGGTCATCATGGAAACGATTCCGCAGCAAGCGACGATCAGCCAGACGGAGTTGAGCCACGGGCAAAGGAGATACGCGGTACCGGCGATGGCGGTAGCGGCGGTGAGCGAGGCAATCCGACCACGGCGCAGCCCCCACCGCGAGACCGCTTTGTCGCTGGCCCATCCGCCCAGGAGCATGCCCGGGAGCCCACAGGCTAGGACGCAGGTAACCATCGCCGCACCCTCGATTTGCGAGACCCCTTGTTGATCGACCAGATACGATGGAAGCCAAGTGATCAAGAAAGCCCAGCCGGCGTTGATGCAAAACTGAGCGAGGGAGCTGAGCCAAAGCGATCGATTGGTCAAGCAACTGAGCAGAATCCAACCTAGTTCGAATTGTACGGGCGGGGATGCCGCGTTGGCAGCTTGGTGGAGATGGGTGCCGATTTCGTGTTGCTCCTCATCGTTGACGCGTGGATGTAGTTCCGGGGTGTCGCGTACGATCCACCAGTAGTACACAGCGACGAGGAAACCGACGACACCGTAAATCATCAGTACGGTGCGCCAAGAGCCAAGTTGCAAATAGACGATGGAGATCACTAATGCTGTTGTAATCGTGGGAGCCAGCATTCCACCGACGCGTCCACCGAAACTGACCCAAGAGCTTGCGGTGCCACGCATGTGCAACGGGAACCAGCGACGAATAACGCCACCGGAGGTCGGGTACGCGCCAGCTTGTGCGATCCCGCATGCGAGCCGTGCGAGCAGCAATCCGGTCAGCGACGTGACCAAACCGGTCAGCGCTGTCATCACGGACCAGCCGACGATATAGAGGGTGAGCATTTTGCGCGCACCCCAGCGGTCGCTGGCCCATCCCGCTGGGATCTGAGCGAGCGCGTAAGAAAAGAAAAAGGCGCCGAGGACTTTACCTATCTGTTCCTTCGGGACATCAAAATCGGATCGGAACGAATCACTCTTGACGATCTCACCGAGGCAGACGCGATCCAGATAGAGCATGAACGCCATGAGCACGCTCGCGAAGGCAACTTCATATCGAACGGCGGATGGTTTCATAGAATCGATTCCAGATATGGGTCGACGTGAACGACGATAGGTGGGAGGGAACAGTGTAGCTGCTTTTGGGGCCGGACTGTGCCCGACTCGCAGCATTTTGAGCTATGATGGGATCGATAGCCTATGCGAGCTGAATCTGCGAGCGGATTCGTTGCATCCGCAGGGCGCCTTGTACGAAACGCATTTGGTGTGTTTGGACTATTGTGTTTGGACTATTGGGTTTGAGGGGGATTGGGGATGTGGATTTTCGATGCGCATTTGGATTTGGCGCTCAACGGGGTCGATTGGAATCGGGATCTTCGGCAAAGCGTCGACGATATTCGGGCTCAAGAGATCACGCTGCAGATGACTGAGCCTGGCCGTCAGAAAAACACCTTGAGCTTTCCCGAACTCCGTGAGTCTCAGGTCGGGATCTGTTTGACCACGTTGTTGGCTCGCCAAGAGCAGCCGATCAACCATTCGTTTGGATGGACATCGCCTCAGACATGCTACGCGATGGCGCACGCGCATTTGGCGTACTATCGCGCGATGGAGCGGGACGGGTATTTGAAGATGTTGCGCACGCGACAGGACCTCAATGATCATTGGTTGGCGTACCAGCGGGAACCTCAGACCACGCCCTTGGGCTTTGTATTGACCATGGAGGGAGCCGACCCGATCTTGACACCGGATACGATTTACGAGTTCCATGCGGCCGGATTGCGCGCACTCGGTTTGACCCATTACGGCACCAATCGATACGGGGGTGGGACGCGAAGTGAAGTTGGGTTGTCGTTGACGGCCATTGATTTGCTCAAACACTGTGAGACGCTGGGAATCACCATCGATGTTACTCATTTGTCCGATGTAGCGTTTTGGCAAGTAGTCAAGCACTTTCAGGGGCGTATCCATGCAAGCCATCAAAACGCGAGGGCAATCTGCAACTGGCAGCGGCAATTCAGCGACGATCAAATTCGTGTTGTGATCGAACGCGATGGCGTATTGGGAGTATCGATGGATGTGATCATGTTGCAGGAGGGATATGTTCGGGGTGTTAGTCCAAACATCGCAACCTTGGAGCGAGCGGTCGATCAGATCGAACACGTTCAAAGTTTATCCGGTGGTTCACTGCGTTATGTCGGGCTCGGCACGGATTTGGATGGTGGTTATGGGTGCGAGCAAACACCGGCAGACTTGGACCGATACCGCGATTTGCAGAAGCTAGTAGGTCTGATGCAGCGACGCGGGTATTCCGACGCGGATATCGAAGGCATATTTCATGGCAATTGGATGCGATTCTTCGGGGAAATCCTTCCTGAAAGCTGACATGAGGTGCAGCGTCACTGCGGCTCCCTCGATCAACCACAAGGATTGAATCAATAAAGGGAACTGATTTGATTCGCGACACGGAATAGGGTTCGGCCATAACTAACGCCGGAAGCTATCGGGTTCCAGCCTCCAGTCGCCACTTGCTTACACGCGTGGCACGGAAACGATGACGAACCATTCGTTTTTGGATGGAGGCTTGGTTTCTGGTATAGTGAGTGGTCGCTCGGTTTTGTCCCTTCGTGTTATTGGTGTGATTGCGTCGATTTTTCCCCGATGGAACTCTAAATGAACTCCCACTGGCGATATTTGGTTCGCGATTTTTTCTGGCGATTGGGTTTCCTCGCATGCGTTGCTTCACCCCTTCACGTTTGGCATCGAGCGAGCGGTCAATCACCGGACGGTAAATCCTTTGAACGCCTTGTGGTGGATCAAGATACAGGGCGTACTGTGTTGCAGTTTCCTGTGCGTCGCTTCGAACGCAAAGATCCACCAGGGCCAGTCATCACGACCCATGGCATGGTGCATGTCGCCGATCGTCAGTTTTACGAAGCGCATCAAGCATTGCTCGATCCGCTGGATGTCGTCTTGTTTGAGATGGTCCTCCCGACCGGTACCGGCCGCCCTGAATACGCGCTTCAGGATACCGATTCCCCGGAGTGGAAGATTGCTACCACGAAACTGCGGATGCAATCGTTGGCCGCGATATGCAACTCGTACGCTAGGCTCCAAGGCAAACTGCCCGCGAGTTTTCGCGAACTCCAGGAATGGGATCCCAATCTGAAAGCGATTGCAGACCGACTCGCAAAGGATTGCTGGGGGAATGATTTCCATCTGGCCCCGAGGGGTACCAATGATTTGGGAGTCGATGAACCAAGTGCAAACGACCGGAAAACGGGGACCTTCGAGATCGTTTCGTGGGGCGAGGATAACGCCGAGGGTGGTACCGGCGAATCCGCCGACATTTACCTCTCGGAGCAAGGATCAATACCGTTTGGGACGAGCGAGCAAAACAGCATGCTCCGCATGGCAAGAACGTTGGGCTTGGTCTTTCAGGGAGAGATTGAAAAGCATGATCGTCCGAATTTTCGAAGTTGCGATCTTTCTGATGATCAAGTTGGTGAACGCCTGTTGAAGCAAGGTGAAGCCAACGTCGAAAAAAAGAACGCGAATGCTTGGATGCCGCTGCGTGTTTTGGAAACCATCGCCGAACTATCCCAAGCGATGCCGGGACTCAAGAACGGTGGGAAGCAGTTCTTCGTGGATGTGCTCGCGGAATCCTCGATTCAAACGCAGGTGGAAAGACCTGATGCATTCACTAAAGTAATCCTCGATGATCGCAATCAGGTAGTTCTCGACGACGTTACCGCCATCCTCGAGAAGGAGCCTAACGTAAGAAGCATCGGTATCATTTACGGCGCAGCCCATATGCCGGGTATCGAGTCAAAACTGATCGAAATGGGTTATGAGGAGATCAACGTCGATTGGGTCGATGCCATTACGGTGGAGCAACCGCAAAGCCCTCTGGAAAAAAAGCAACTGGAGTCGTCCCGAAAGATTGTCCGCTCCATGGGCTTGCTAGGAGGTGAGGATGCGCCTGGCGAGACGAAGCGAAAGCGATGGCGACGATCCAACACGTCGGAAGATGCGCTGGCCCAGAACTATCGCAAGGAGATCATGAGGGAGTGGATTGGCGAATTGGCCATCATGCTCGATGCTGATCGCGAGGCAGAGCGGGATCAGGCCGAGGGGGACTTGATGAAGTTGGGGTCGGCGGCTCTCCCGTATTTACCTGCCAGCAACGAAGATGACTCCGACGAATTCCGAATCAGGATAGAACGCATTCGCGGCACCTTGCTCGATAGGGATGAGGAGAAACTCTCAACGCCATCGCGTGTGACGTTGAGTGGTCCCATGTCTGGACGCCAAGCCCTCGAGTCTCTCGCGGAGCAATCAGGAAACCAGATACCTCTCAACCATTTGGATGGCATCAACCAAAAGATCGATGTCGACATCAAAGAGTCGTTGTTCTGGGAGACCTTGGATGAACTGCTTGATAAGCTCAGGATGACGATCAAGCCCGACGAGAGCGAAGGATTGCAAATCGTTTCGCGAAGCGAGTTCATGCCGCAACGTTTTGCGAATGCGGGTTATTCCGGTAGCTTTCGGATCGAACCGGTTGCTATCACGAAAACGCAATCACTGTATGAACCCGAGATGAATGCGACCAGCATTGAGTTGGCGCTCTCCTGGGAGCCGCGGCTCAATCCGGTCTTTGTCCGCTATGAATTGGAGGGGTTGGAGCTCAAGTGCGACAACGGTGAAGTCCTGCGGCCCAAGCCCAATCAGGGGATGGATTTCACCCCGAGCGGCTCTCATCTCCTTTCCACCATCGAGTTTGATCGCCCCACCCGCGCTGCGAGAGAGATTGTCGAATGGAAGGGAAGCTTCTTCTGTGCTATCCCGGGAAAACCTGTCGCTGTTAGCTTCAAGGACCTTGAAAACGCTCGCAATAACACTGCCAGCAACGGGGATCTCAAGGTTACTCTCGAGCGAACTCGAAAGAATCGCGATCTGCACGAAGTCCTGTTAGGGATCTCGATCCAAGGTGACAAAAACACAGACTCGATCCAAGGCTGGACATCGATGCTCGACGCCTACCTTGAGGATTCCGACGGGAATCGCATGGAGCATGCTGGATGGTCGACGACGCGACTCACCGGGCGAGACATCGGGTTGTCGTTCCTATTCGAGGTGGAGGAATCGCTCGAGGGGTACCGATTTGTTTTCGTGGCGCCGCAGTCGATCATGCAGCAAACGGTGGAGTACACACTCGGCGGTATCCCTCTGCCGTGATCCAATGCGTGACGACTTGAGATCGAAGAGCCTAAAACGCCAGTTCTTCCGGAAGATACTTGGCAATCAAATCCTCGTAATACGGACGTAGCTGCTTCCAGTCAGGTGGTGTGGGGGATTTGGAATACAAATCGTACGGATTGAATTTGCGTACCCAGGGAAGCATCGCTCGGTCGTGGTCATCGCATAGCCAGTCGTACTGTTCCTCGCGATGCCATGCGTAGAATGAATGGTACCGAATCATGTACAACGCTGGCTCTGGCAGATACGGTTTCATCACGTGAAAGAGATATTCGTCATGTCCCCACGACATCAAGACGTTGCGCAATCCGCATCCGGGGCGATAGATGCCAGGTCCGCTGTTGAGTCCAGGGTCATGGATATCTGGGTTTTCGGCGAAGAACTCGCTGTACACAATCCGCTCGCTAAACCGGCAGCCTACGGGAAAGGTATCTCCGACGACGGCCCATTGGGGTTGCCCCCACAAGCAAAGTACTTTGCCCAGGTCATGCAGCAGCCCCGTGAGCACGAACCAGTCTTCATGCCCATCGGCGCGGATCGCCTCGGCGCATTGGAGCAAGTGCTGCAACTGATCTAGTTCTATATCCGGATCGGAATCGTCGATGAGCGTATTGAGAAAATCGAGGGCTGCGAAGGGGCTCATCCGTTGGCGATTCAGTTCCAGGAACTCAGCCCGCTTCGCGCGTACGAAAGCAAGCGTCTGATGCTTGTGGTTTTCCCGATAGAACTCGCGGACGGTTTCCCGTCCAGGATTGTCATAATTGCGGTAATCGTTTTGCGCTTTTTGGCCTGGTTGCGGGTACACCTGTTTCTCGATGAAATCCTCGACCGCATCTATATCGTTCATGCTCTAACACTCCGCAGTTTTCCTCAACCCAACCGCTGCATTCATAACGCGGCAGCGATACAACTAGATCCGCGAGAGCATTTTACAAGCAAAATCATTGGCAACGGAATAGCACACGGAGGCTAAGCGGCTTGGTTTTGGAAGAACATCTGGTGAACCGAGTCCCCGATGTCATTGAGTTTGCCTTGGAAGGAGTCGATGAAGCCGTGAAGGCCTTCGTTCATAACCTCTTCGATGTCCAGAAACTCGAATTCGGCCCGCAGTCGGCCGAGGAGTTGTTCGGGGCGATTGCTGAAGTTTCCGGACGAACCGCCGGTGATCGATAGCAATGAACGTTCGGCCAACGAGACACAGAAGCGGACGGCGCGCGGGAAGTCCCGATCGAGGAGGAGGAAGGCGGCGACGAGTTTGGGGGAGAGTCGACCGAACCGTCGGCGGTACATTTCCAAGGCGCTGGCGCTTTTAAGAAGCATCCCCCATTGGCTGATATCGATCGATGTACCAACGTCAGCGATGTTGGGTAGGAGCAAAAAGTACTTCACGTCGAGGATCCGTGAGGTTTTATCGGCGCGCTCGAGCATGGCTCCTAGCCGGCCAAAATTCCAGGCTTCGCCGTGCGACATGGTTCCCGAAACAACACCATCGATCAGGAACCCGAATTGTCGAACTCGGGTAAAGAAATCGAACGGCGAATCGATCGCTCGCGGATCGTTGCGGCTGTCTCGGACGAAGAGATAGAACTTGTTCAGTTCCTCCCACATTTGGCTGCTGAGCATCTCGCGGCTCTGTCTCGCATTTTCGCGAGCGTATTGCAAGCATGACAGGATCGAGTTGGGATTGCTCTCGTCGAAGGTGAGGAAGCGGATCACATTTTCTTGCGATACGTGCTTGTACGATTCCGAAAACAGGAGTTGGTCGCCTGTGGTGTAGACGAGGGCTTCCCATTGGTGTTCGAGGTGGTCTCCCAGCCCTAACGTCAAATTGAGGGTAACATCGATGAATCGCGCGACGTTTTCCGCGCGCTCGGTGTATCGACGCATCCAAAAAATAGAATCGGCAACTCTCGATAGCATGGTTACAAAGTATTCGTTGGAATCGTTTTTAGTTTTCGTCTCGCAGTACCCAAGTGTCCTTACTGCCGCCCCCTTGGGAGGAGTTCACAACGAGTGAGCCTTTGACGAGAGCCACTCGGGTCAATCCGCCTGGAACGATATAGATGTCTTCGCCGTACAGGATGTAAGGTCGCAAATCAACGTGTCGCCCTTCCAGCGAGTCACCGCAAAGGGTTGGGACGGTCGATAGAGCGAGCATCGGTTGAGCCACATAGTTTCGCGGATTCGACTCGATGAGTTGTCGATACTTTTCGTGTTGGTCCTTGGTGGCGCGAGGCCCCAGCATGATGCCGTATCCTCCCGACTCATTAGCCGGTTTGATCACCAGTTCATGGATGTGTTCGAGCACGTACTTGCGATCTTGATCGTCCGCGCACAAGTAGGTTGGAACGTTGGGCAAGATCATTTCTTCCGCAAGGTAGTACTGAATCATCTTTGGGACATAGGCGTAGACCGCTTTGTCGTCGGCGACCCCTGTTCCCGGCGCGTTGACCAGTGCGACTTTGCCTGCGCGGTAGACATCCATCAAGCCGCGAACGCCGAGGGTTGAGTCGGGGCGTAAGACATCTGGGTCGAGGAAATCGTCGTCGATGCGGCGATAGATAACATCGACCCGTTTGAGTCCTCGGGTGGTACGCATGCAGATGTAGCCATCGCTGACGACCAAATCGGAGCCTTGAACGAGTTCCACTCCCATTTGCTGGGCGAGGAAACAGTGCTCGAAATAGGCCGAGTTATAGATCCCCGGGGTCAGCACGACGACATTGGGATCGCGAGAGGATGCCGGAGCGACGTACTGCAGCATCTTAAGAAGCTGCTCAGGGTATGTTTCGACGGGCAGGATGTTGTGACCTTCGAAGAGTTGGGGGAAGGTCCGTTTCATCACTTCCCTATTCTCGATCACGTAGGAGACACCTGAAGGGCATCGCAGGTTGTCCTCGAGCACATAAATTTGCCCGTCGTCTCCACGCACCAAATCGGTACCTGTGATGTGGCACCAGATTCCTCGCGAGGGATTCATACCTTGAAGTTGCTTCAGGTAGCCTTTGCTCGTTGCGATCATGTACTCTGGAAGGACTTTATCGCGAATGATCCGTTGGTCATGGTACATGTCATCGATGAACATGTTCAGCGCTCGGATCCGTTGCTTGAGCCCAGCTTCGACGTATCGCCATTCTTTCTCTAACAGCACACGGGGGATTAGGTCGAATGGCCAAATCTTTTCGGTTCCGGCAGCATGGCCGTAGACATTGAAGGTGATGCCCATGTTGAGCAGTTCGTGGTCGGCGGCTCGTTGGCGGCGTTGCAATTCCCCCAGGGGCAAGCTTTCCAGTCGGTCCACGAGGAACTCAACGCCGGGTCTTGGTTGCCCACTTGCGGTGAACATCTCATCGAAAAACCCTTTGGTGTCGTACGATCCAATCGAAAGAGGGTCGCCATTCGAAAAGGCGTTGGAGGTGCGGATGGATACTTGTTCGCTACTCATCGCGGAGAGGTCCGTGGGATTGACGGTTGCTAGTCATGGTTCGCACTGGCTTTTCATCGTTCGCACTGAATCGCTGGATGCTGAATCGCTGGATGCTGAATCGCTGGGATACTGTATCGCTGGGATACTGTATCGCTGGGATGCGGGGAAGCGTGATTAGGAAAAACCTGACGGTGGGTGGGACTCGGTGGGTCTTATTTGTACCTGCGGACAAGCTTCAGAATCCAGTGGAATTGTTTACGTGCTTGTTGTTGGTGGGGGGGAAATGCTGAAAATCAAGGCTACCCTGGGACGCTTGATGCACTAAACGCGGGCATCCCATCAAGCAAGCGGCAATGGTTTCCTTGCAAATTACCGGGGAACTCGGACAGTCAGCCGATAGGAAAGGCCCCCCCGAATGGGACGACTGGGAGATAGCAAATGCCGAGCCAATCGCTCTAGGTGCACTGGCTGACGGATCTGAGCGCGTGGGGGATAAGGGCTCGATGCGATTGCGGGACAGTGCGCGATGGGGCTTAGAACTTCCAGCGTAGTTCGGATCGCATTCCGTAGATATCGGGAGCGTCATCGAGCCATCCGTTCATGGCATCCAATCGGAGGATGGTCCAGTTGTTTAGGGCTTTTTGGTAGCGGGCACCAACGGCATATTGAGGTCCGGCAGCGCGTCCAAAGGTATTCCCGCCATACGGATCGAGGGCTGCGAACTCGAGGACGAGTTGTTTTCGGAAATCTGCTGAAAGCATGTTGATCCCGGTCGCACCGCCATAGGCGTTAGCGCCGGTGGCGTTGAGAGTCGGGTAGTTGGTCAGCCCGTCGGTTTCGAAGTTGATCCCTGTGTTCCGAAGGATTCCGCCGGCGCCTGCGGCGCGTGCGACGCTTTGGGGGCTGCCGGAGCCAGCAAATAAATTCCAGTAGGGGACGAAGGTCGATGGGTGGGAGCTGATCCAGCTGTTTTCAAAAAGGAGCAAAGCACCATCGGCAGTGCGGTCTCGTCTGGCGAAATTTTGGCCGCTGTTACCGATGAGCCTTACGGAATTGGAGACGCGTCCAAAGTACCTTCGCGTGTAGGCGATCGCAGCATTGTGGTAGGAAAAATTGGAGTTGTCGATGTCGTTTAGGTAGGCGTAGTCCGCTTCGATGTAGCCGTTGTAGGCTTCGATGAACCACGCGGTGCCGTAGACTTGGGCGGCGTTATTGTTGTTGAGGAATGCAGGGCTGGTGACTTGGTTGAAACCGGCGAAGAAGGACGCTTCGTAGTTGGCCCAGTTCAGTTGACGTTGTTGTCGCCATGGTGCGCCAAATGCAAAGCCCGCGACGGCATCTTCCATCCAAATACCATTTTGATATAGGAGTGGCACCAGCCCGCAGGTGAACGGTAGATCGAACGGAGCGTCATCACCGATCCAGCCACCGGTCATCGCACCGAGGTCCCCTTCAAAGAACGCAGTGTCGGGTTGGAAATCAAGTTCATCTTCAAACCTCGCCGTACCATCACTAAAATCAACTCGGGTGAATTGCCCATTGTTGTCGAGTGGTCCGGTGAACATGTGGAAGCGTTCGGTCGCGGTGAACCGCATGTCCATATCGAGATTGAGCCGGTTCGCCCAGGAACGGGCGGGCTTTCCTCCAACACGGTTGATGCCAATCGCGCTTCGAAAGTCCCCGTAGATCAAGAACGAAGGTTGCAACAGATTCACATCGCTGAAGACCGGGATGCCTGGTGCGTACATGCCTCCTGTATAAAACGGACGCCACCATTCCACCCAAGGCCTTTGCACCGGCATTGAGGTCTTGCCGTTGTAAGTAGCGATCTCATTGCATGGATCTAAAGGCTTGAGAGTAACAGGTTCGGGTAGAAAGTCGGAGTTTTGGAATGGCACGCTCGTTGCGCAACCATCCCGAAGCGATTCACCTCCCACTGCGGACCAGTTGCTCAGGTTCTGACCGATGCGAGTGTGATAACTTCCCGGCAATCCAAGTCCGTTGTCGACGGGCGCCATGGCATATGGGTTGGACGAGAATCCATCGAACGCGGAAGGGGGCAAGAGGAACTGCTCTACGGCCGAGGTGGCTGGCAAGTTAGTTTGACCGGGCTGGTACGGCCCATCTTGCAAGTTCAGAGGATTGAGGTTCAGAGGATTGAGGGTCGGAGGATTGAGTTGCGGCGGTAGATTGGTGTGCGGTACCGAGCCGTTTGATAGTACCATTGGCGGAACTGGTTCGCCTGCAAGCGATGGTGCGGGCAGGGGTGGGATGTAGGGGCTTTGCGCTTCGACACTCCCCAATGCGAGGTTGCCTGCGAACAAGGCCGCGAGCAGGAGTTGGGTTTGCCTCCTGCGACCATTGCGGATGGATCGGCGATCGACGCGGAGGCACTTTTTTTCGCGCGCCAGTTGTCGCTGGTTATTGGTTGATGGTGGGTTTGATGATCTCATTATTTCACCACGAACTCCACGGAGTAAGGATGCACATCGAGAATCGATTCATTCAGATTCTGAAGCATCTCCGGAGTGCCTTGGCAAAATATCATGAAGTACGGGGGTTCCACTCGGCTGCGCATGCGTACGCTCAATCGGTACTTTCCAGGCTTGCAGAGCAGTTCGCCTGGGATTTTGTAGTGCGCCGTTCTGGAGTCGAGCGGTGGAATGCTATGAGCTTCCATGCGCACAAAGGGTGGGTGGTTGAGAACCGTATATGGGACAGTACCAGGTCGGAAGAAAGGGAGTGGATCGATGTCTACATTGACAGGCAGATACATCTCACGTTCCGTTCCTTTGACATTGGTAATTAGGAACTTGGTTTGGAAATTTACCAGCTGGGTATCTCGAGGTATTTTGCCGGCTCGTACATCGAGTGAGTGCCAATCGCGGAGATCGCCGTTGCTGTCGAGATGCCCTGATTCCCAAAGCCGTTGGCCGTCGGGTCCGACCAGTGCGGCGTTAAGCCAAAGCTGCGGTTGGGCGCCGAGGGAGCCGCTGGGCATATTGTGCCCTTCGCTTGTATTCGAAACGACATAGTGAAGCTTTAGGTCTTCACCAACGTGAGGTGAGTTATCGAAGAACGGGCCATCGATGCGGCTACCGTTTTCGAGGACTCGGACTGCGGATCCTCGTTTCACCGCAACGAGACCTTGGTTTTCCTGAATGACCTTTCGGGCATCGCGGCGTTCTTGCGCGGAACTCCATGCGGGTGGAAATACGAATCCTTGAGGGTTGCGAGCGACCGAGGCTTCGAATGTTTCTTCGCCCCATCCGGCGCGATGATCGAATTGCAACCATTGCTCGATGGTCCAACGCAAGGATTTTTCGTTGTGAGGAAATAGGCCGGGGTGGGCGAGAGGTACGCTCGGTCCCCAGAAGATGTGGTTGGAGTGCTTGCGATTTGTGTTCACCGATTTTCCGGATATCTCCGCTGCGGCTCCGACCGGGTACCCCAATGGTTTACCAGGCTCTATGCCCATGTGGCAGTCTTGGCAAGAGATTCCCTTCTTGCATGCGGGCCCGGATCGGTATTGCTGGTAGACGATTTCTAGAGCGATACCTGGTTGCACGAGGACTTGGTGGCAACCTGCGCAGAACGAGCTATCCGAAAGTTGTTCAAACTTGATAGCCGCTTGGTGAATGGATTGATGGGGGCGTTTGTCGTTGGGATCGATTTTGACCTTGTAGTTATCTGCATCAGCGATAGCAGCGGCGATACCGTCCCCACCGATATTCCCAACGACGGGGTCGTAGACACTGCCTGGTTCGATGCGGCGTTCACCGTTGACCCGACCGTAGCGTTCAACCACTCGGTGGCACGCGATGCATGTGATCCCTTCGCGGAATACGACGGGGCCTTGAAAGATAGGGGCATTTCGGGGGTGATCGGTTTGGGTAGCGACAGGAGCATGGCATCGCACGCAGAACGTGCCTGAAGTTCCTCGTGTCAGCTCAAAGACTGCTTGTTCGAAGCGTTGAAACATCGGTGAGATTGCCGAATACGCGTGACCGCTGACTCGCCATTCATCGTAGATTTTCTGGTGGCATTTGGCGCAGGTGAGTGCGCTCGGATACTTTTCGTTTGCGTAGACTTCTAGATGCGGATCGATCGCGGCTGGTTGTGATTGCTGCGGGTCGAGTCGGCGTTCATCGCGTTGTTTTTCGCGAGCTGCTTCCGGGCCCATGGAGGAGAGCGGGTCGTTTTGACTTGGATCGATTTGATGGAGAGGGGTGTTTGGTGGGTTGGCATTTGGGGCCCCTAATAAGTCATCGTCTCCGCCGTTGCTGATCGGAGTCTGTGCTCGTGGAGCCAGAAGAGTATCGCTAGGGCTTGCAGGTGCCAGGAGCAGGTCGTCATCCTGAAGTCGATTCAGGGACCGAAGCGACGGAGTTGATCGAGCATTGCTTGCCGTTCTTAAAGCGGTTGGTGGCGAGATCACCGACCGCGGTGGGACTGTGGACGGGGTGGGGGTGTCGGCTACCGAATGAGGAGCGTAACGATTTACGCTTTTCGAAACTGTTGGAGGGCGTTTGGTAATCGCGTTGGAACTTGGCTGTGGATTTCGGACAAAGCCGCCTTGTGCCTGCGATTGCGATAACGCCTGCTGCTGAGCAGTCTGCTGTGCAGTCTTCTGTGCGGCTTCCTCGGCTTGTATCTTTCTCTCCCACTCGAGAATAGCTTCGATTTGCTGCGCGGATAAAAGCAGCGGTCTTTCGGGACTAAATCGCTCGCTGTCTCGAACGACGTCCATGGGCCATGCAGTCCCTTCCCCCTGAATGCAAACCCCTGGTACTTGAGCATCAACCACCCCAGGACTCGCAGAAATAGCCATTACGACCGCGAGGACCATGTTGCGGATCGAGAGCGCGGGAAATCGCAAGCGACATGACATTTCAAGAGTCTTTCCGCAATGAAGGTAACCGATCACTTGGGCACGTCGCATGCGAATGGGTCGTTCGGGAAACCGATGGGACTGGATCGCTCGCGGGTGTAGGATTGGTGTGATGGAAACCAACGAGCACGCACGATTGGGTTCGTAGGAATTGCCGAGTCAATTGCTGTCATTTGCGCATCCCGGACAAGCGTAACTATTCCTTCGAGAGGATCGACCGCTACGTTGGCCCGAAATTGAAAAAGCTTTCGGCTTCGTTAACGCTCATGAAACCGGGGACTTCTACGCAATTGGCATCATCGATTTAATCGTTACGGGTTAACCCAACAGTCTGTCCAGCAGGTAGAAAAAACGGTCCGTGATCCAGCAAACCCGACGATTCCGCCCTACGTTGCACTCAACAAAGGAACCCGAGGAGCGCCCGCCCGGAGAAACGATTCGAGATTGACCATCGAAAACTGAGCGTCTTACCATGAGTTCAACAAACCTTGCCCGTATTGCTGTAGTCGAAGGCTATCAGCGCGGTTCCTTTAAGCTAGGGTGGGGCTGGTATTCGGTGCGTATCACTCAGATGAACAGCGTTTCGTTCACGGCACAAATCGAGCCGAAGATCGCGGCGAAGTTTCAAGTATCGAAAGTTGGGCTTCTTCGCTTTCAGGATGCCGATTGGCGGGTTTCCATAATCAGCAAGTGGGTCCGCGAGGACGGCTTGATCGAGCTGGAATTGCAACTTGTTGAAGAACTCATCAAGCAGCAGGTTGAAAAAGCGTCCTTGCTCACCAAAAGCCGTGAACGGAATTTGATGCAAGGCGATCCACTGCTCCCACTGGTAATCTTCTTCGGGATCTTCATCACGTTTTTAGTGATGCCTGGATTTGGCGGGCGATGGGGAACCTCAAATATAATTGTGCAGTGGGTAGAAGACTGCTTCCGAACTATTCGGGCCCTGTTCCGAGGCTGAAGCATCGCGATTGTTACAGTCTATGGTGCTGACTATGCTTTCGCGTGCTGCGCGGCGACAAGGAGCGCTTCTCGGTTAGGATTGCGAGAAACCGATCCGATCCGTATCCCAATCAGTATCCAACACCGAGTCGGAATACGAGGCTGTCGGTCATGTCCAAAGTCCCATCGGGTAGATTTCGGTAGACCAACTGCCGATCCCAAGCGTATCCGATCTCTCCAAAGAAGCTTCTGAATCCCTGGCGGAGCAAGTCCGACCGTCCAAACTCGAAGCCGACTAAGGCCCGCAGGTCGTCGATATCAACTTCGTCAGTTGCGTCATTTGCATCTTTGACCGTCCACGTGCCGCCACCGTAATAGCCGGTGATGTACCACCAAATGTCGGTATTTCCGCAGGTGGTCAGGTAGTGGGAGAATTTTGGTTCCGGAAAGAAGATATCCCAACGCGTGTCTTGATTCGGGACCCAAAGCACGCCGAACGCAGGGAGCAGTTTGATTTTCACGCGGTCGATGTAATAGACACCTGCACGTAGCGTCGAGTTGGGGGTACAACGCAACCTCGCCAAGGCCTTACTTTGGAGGCGAACACTATTCGAACTCACAGCATCGAATGCGGAGAAGACCCCGACTCGCCAACCTAACTCAGCGCCGATTGTTTGCAATGGGTCCGATTCCCAAGAACTATCTAGGAAAGCGCTGAATGCAGCGCCGGGCATATCGTAGCCCGGCGTGGATGGGCCTTCCCAAACGTGTTGCGCGTACGATGGCATCAAGTACCAGGGTTGTGAGTGCCCAAAAAACTTGGGGATCGCAAAGACCATGGAGATTTCTCCATCGTTACTTTCGAGCGCGTTGGGTTCAAGAGTACTAAAGTCGGTGTTGCCTGGCATGTAGGTGTAGCGCAACCGAACGCCTTGGCACAGTCGCATCGTTTGCGCTGTTTGTGTTTGGACTGCGGTGGTTGTGCCTGTCCACCAACTGTTCGATCCACTGTTCGGATACATTCCTGGCGGGTAACTGCCATAAGGATTGGGACCGTAGCCCGGGAACACCACGGGAGGTTGCTGGTTGGGGTAAACGCTCGACGGGTATGCCGGAGATGAAGACGGGTATGCCGGAGATGAAAAGGTGCTCGGCGGAAGGGCTCCTGGTGGGTATGTGCCCGGTGGGTATGTGCCCGGTGGGTATGTGCCGGGTGCAACCGGCGCACCAAAGGTGGCTGTCGGAGGGGCCGTTGGATAACCCATCGTTGGGAACGAACTGGTCGGAATACTCCCCGCCGGGTAACTCGGATACGCCGGGGCACCGGTTGGCACAGTCCCCATAGGAACAGTCCCCATAGGCACAGCCCCTGCCGGCATGGCTCCGGTAGGTTGGCCGAAGCCGGTGGGCATCGCAGGTGGTTGGCCAAAAGAAGTCGAGGGGGGAGGATTGCCGGAAAGCCAATTGATCCACGAGTTGAGATAATTCGTCCCTGTTGTCGGCGCGGTGCTCGGGCGAAACGTGGGTGCGTATGGGTTGTAGGTACTGCCACTCGGGTAGGAGGTCGTTGGTGGAAGAACGCTGGAAGTTGGAGCGGGAGAGGTTGCCCACGGGTTGGAGCCTGGAACGCTCGAACTGGGGACCGCCGTTCCAGTCGGGGGATAGCCTGGGGTTGGTGACGAGTACGTCGGACTGGTCGATGGAAACTGCACGACCGGTTGGGCGATTACCGAGTGGCACAAAACTACGCAAAACCAAACAATGGCGTAGGCGGCGAGTGCCGATTGGGTTAGTACCGGACGAAACAAGTAGGGCATCCTGGCTCTGACGTTGCGTGATCGTGACTGCGGTAATTGCGGGCCGAGACAAAGTCGACCCGGAGGGAAAAGACTCTGCCAAGGGCCGAGGGGCTCCAAAAATCAACCTGGATTTTTGATCCCTTCGACATTCGTCCGCACCTTCTCCGTCCATGGGGAATACTGTCCACGCTGGTTCGCCGTCAAGTTATCTTGAGTCAATCTGGCGAATTGGCCCCTTTTTCCGTAATTTTCCTCCTAAACCAAATAAGCTATTTTCTCCATTTTTCGCAAGTTGTTGATATCGCTCGTCCCAGCAACTATCCTTGAAGGAGATCGAGAGCCGGGGTGGACCGAACTTCCTGGCGATCGAGATGGCCTTTCAGCCAAGTTGCATCCTTTTCGTCGGATTTCCCTTCGATGTCATTTTCGAGGCGTTCCCTAATGCATTCCATGAATCTTCTTCGCAGTTTGACTCGAGGCTTTGTCGCCAGCGCGGCCGTCTTGGCCTTCGCTTCCCAGGGCTTCTCCCAAGGGAACAATGGGGGTGGTAACAACGGAGGCGGGAACAACGGAGGTGGTGGGAACAACGTCAACATCAACACCGGGGTGGCTGGTATCGATATCGACGCACAAGGTGTCTTGCGAGTTTCGGAAATCGACGCCAGCGTGGCCATGGAGCAACGGCTCGCGACGTTGCAGTCGGAGCGATCGGGTGTTTCCGTCGTTTCACCCATGCGAAAAATCTCGCTGAATCGACTGGAAAAATACGTAGCACAGTGTGTCGATCAAGACCAACAAGTGGACGATGAAGCGCTCGGTTTGGCCGGATTGACTCGCATCGAATACGTGTTCTTCTTGCCCGATTCCAATGACATTGTCGTCGCTGGACCGGCGGAAAAAATTCACGTCACTTCCGACAACCGTTGGGTAGGTTTAAAGTCAGGTAAGTCGGTGTTGCGATTGACCGATTTGGTAGTTGCACTCCGCGCGTTCGCACCAGGCCAAGGCGCAACGGCATCGATCGGTTGTTCGATCGATCCAACTCAGGAAGGTATCAAGCGGATGAATCAGTACCATTCGCAATTCCAAGGCCAAGCCGACCGCGTCAATATTCAGCAACTGATGGTCGGCATGAAACAAGCCCTCGGATACCAAACGGTTTCGATTCGAGGAGTTCCGCGCGACACGCACTTCGCTCAAGTTCTCGTTGAGGCAGATTACCGGATGAAGTTGATCGGAATCGGTTTGGAGAACCCGATGATCGAAATGACTCCATGGATTGCACGTACCCAACCAGGTGCCAATGCCAACGCTCTCCAACGTTGGTACTTCGAAGCCGATTACAGTTCCGTTGCTACCAACGAAGACAAGACCGCACTTCGATTGCAAGGTCGCGGCGTTAAGCTGACCGGCGAGAAGGAGTTTGTGGCAAAGAATGGTAAGCGAAGCCGGGGAGCAGGCGCTGGTGATGCTGCGAGCCGCGGTTTCACCCAAGAGTTCACCGAGAAGTTTGAAGCCCTCGGTGAGGCCATTCCCGTTTTTAGCGAACTTCGAAGCCTCTTCGATATGAGCATCGCTGCCGCGTTCATCCAGGAAAACGAGTTCTACGACAAGTCAGGCTGGAACCTGGGGGTTTTTGCGGACGAATCGAAGTTGAGTGTCAGCTCGAACCCGACCATCACCCAAGTGGAATCCGCAGTGAACGCCGTTTGGAAGGATGGGCAACTGGTCACCCCGATCGGGGGTGGTGTTCATATCGCCGCACGAAAACTGATCTCGGACGAAAATGTATCGGTCGATCGAAAAATCGATTATGAAAAAGAAAAACTAGCAGCACCCGCCGATCTTCGCCAAGGCCAATGGTGGTGGGATTGATCTGGATACCATTGAGCGGGCACCCACTGCAGTCTCGGGTTGCGGCGCTCCCCTTGAAAATGTTAAGCAACCGCTATCACGCGGTTGCTTTCGTTTTTTGGGGCCCTAATTTTCGCGATCCGTTTCATCGCAACTAGGTTTTCCGGGAGTGCATTAGGTTTTATGCGGGCAACTATCCGTGGGGTTCGAATCGCGTTGCTCGTTCTGGGCTTGTATTGGCTAGCACTGGTTGTCGCAACGCATGTGCCTGCCCAAGCGATCCAGCAGGTAAAGGTAAACGACAAAGTTGCACATAACATCGCGTATTCGGGGCTCGCATTTCTATTGGCTTGGGCGATCCCAACCAATCCGAAACGGCTTAGCCAGAACGTGGTGATCGCGACCGTGGTCGGTACTGTCTACGCAGGGGTGGATGAATTAACGCAGATTCCCGTCGGCAGAACGGCGGACTGGGGGGACTTCTCTGCAGATTTGTTTGGTATCTTGATCGGAATAATCGTTTACGTGGTGATGCGTGGCATCATTCTCAAAACTCCGTTCCGACTCGAAGCCTGACCTATGATGCTATCGGTTGTCATACCTCTCCTCAACGAAAGGGAATCGTTGGAGGAGTTGGTTTCAAAAATCCTCGAAGTCAATCGATTGCACCGGAATCGCGCTCCCGTCGAAATCCTCTTGATCGATGATGGGTCGAGCGATGGAAGTTGGGAAGTTATTGAGTCTTTGGCGGGCAAGTATCCGGAGGTCATGGGGCTTCGTTTCCGTCGCAATTTTGGCAAGGCCGCCGCGCTTTCGGCTGGTTTTGGCAATGCACGAGGAGAGCTTTTGGTTACGATGGACGCGGATTTGCAAGACGATCCGAATGAGATTCCTCGGTTGTTGGGCAAGCTGGACGAGGGATTCGATGTGGTTAGTGGATGGAAGCAGACGCGATACGATCCATGGCACAAGCGTTGGCCTTCGCTCGTCTTCAATGCAATTCTGAGATCCTTCACCAAACTGGAACTCCACGATTTCAACTGCGGGCTGAAAGCGTACCGGCGTGAGGTGGTTGAGGAGATCGATTTGTTTGGGGAAATGCACCGCTTCATACCGGTCCTTGCAGCGGCTCGGGGGTTTCGGGTTGCTGAGCTCCCGGTGCAGCATCATGCGAGGGTGCACGGGTCTTCCAAATACGGCTGGTCTCGAATCCCGAAGGGGTTCATGGATCTGATCACTGTGGTTTTTTTAACGAGGTTTCGGTATCGACCACAGCATTTGCTCGGAGGATTGGGAGGAGCTGCGTGTGCCATCGGCGCGGTGCTGCTGGTCCTATTGAGTGCAGCTTGGGTATGGACTCGCTTGCTTCAGTACGAGCAGCCCATCCACCTTCATGAACGCGCGCTTTTTTACTTTGCCATTTTGCTGCTGCTCGTTGGGCTGCAACTCATGGGGGTTGGGTTGCTCGCAGAATTGGTTGTTGCTAATTCGACAATGCGTCGCCCACCCTACTCGTTAGCAGGAACAACATCACGGCTTGAGGAAAGTCGGATCGGGAGCGAAGTCTCCATTGCGGAACAACACTTCCATACGGAAAAGTACAGGAACCATCATCCCACGCGAGGATCTGCTGATGAGACATCAAACTGAATCGTATCGAGCTGGGGTTCAAGCTCCTGCGGGTGAAGGTTCGAGTGGATCGGTTGCGATCGACTCACGTTTTCTCGGTTGGTTTATGATCGCCTTAGCGACGATCATGCAGTTGTCTCGCATTGTCAGCGTTACAGCACCGCATGGCGAATTGCCGTTTTTGAGCGCGAATGATCGTTCACGGTGGTGTGCGATCGCTGCGCTCACGCAAGAGGGCCGATGGGAGATCGATAAGTATCTAGAAATCCTCGATAGCAAAGGGAAGTCAAAAATTTGGAATACCATCGATATGGTTCGTCATCGAGGAGAAGATGGTGTTGAGCATAGTTATTCCAGCAAACCGCCGTTGTTGACACTGATGTATGCGGCCATCTGCAAACCGATCACGATCGTTTGCGGAAAGACACTCACCGACGATCCGTTCCTCATCGGCAGATTGACGATGATCGTCGCAAACCTAGTTCCATTAGTCTTGTGGTGGTTATGGCTGCAGCGATGGATCGAGCGGAATGTTGTGGATGCATGGGTGCGCTGGATCGTGTTGAATATGGCCCTGTGGGGGACGTTTCTGACGTCGTTTGTGGCGACCCTCAACAACCATCTTCATGGGGCGATTTTGTTCACGATCAGCCTGGCGCTGGCATGGGAAATAATCCAGAACTCGCAACGGGGACGGACAACCTCGTGGTCGGTTTGGTTGAGCGTTGGGATCAGCGCCGCGTTGACGGTTGCATGTGAACTGCCTGCCTTGGCATGGGCAGCCGCGTTAGGTGGAATTTTGCTATTCGCCGATTGGAAGCGAATGCTAATCGGTTTTGGGATCGGTTCCGCCGCGGTGGCATTGGCATTTCTGGGAACCAACGTTTGGGCGCACGGCGATTGGAGGCCTCCTTACTCACACCGGGGACTCGGCCCGTTGATCGCGAATGTTCGGACCAGTCCTCAATCAGGGGCAAACGGCTCATCGGAGATGCCAGCTGTGGAGGTGCCAGCGGTTGCCGATGTGATTGCAGCGATTGATACGACGGTGCATCCCAATCTAAAACTCGGTGAAAAATCGATTGTGACCTCGGCGCGGATTGATGGTGTCAAGCAGATTCTCGATGAAGCGACTGGGGTTCGGGTTGCTGCGACTCAAACACCGGACGGTTGGAACATCTATGCGTGGGACGACTGGTACGATTACCCAAAGTCGTACTGGCTTCCGGAAAACAAAAAGGGAGTGGATCGTGGCGAGCCCAACCGATGGTCGTACTTGATGCATTTCACCATCGGTCATCACGGTGTCTTTTCGTTGACCCCACTATGGCTGTGGAGCATGATCGGGGGAGTCATGTGGGTTCGGAGCGGCAGCAGGGCGTTGGCCAAGCATGTTGCGGATGCGCCGTCGGCGGCTAAGTCGTTTCGGGGGTGGGTGCTTAGCGAGCAAGGAATTGCAGCGGCACTTATGGCGGTAACGTTGGTTTGTGTCGCGTTTTACACATCCCGAGATGTGGTGGATCGGAATTATGCAGGCGTCTGCAGCGGTTTCCGATGGTTGTTTTGGTTGATTCCCGCGTGGCTATGGCTTGCGGTCCCGGCCATTGAGGGGAGCGCAAAATCGAGGGCTCTGCGGAGTCTGGTTTATGTCGCTTTAGGGATAAGCGTACTTTCAGCAACGTTGCCTTGGCCGAACCCATGGTCTCATCCATGGCCTTATCGTTTGCTGATGTGGATGTATCCCGCAACGTATCAGTGATCGATCCGTAGGCTGGATGCCTGGGGAGGCCTCCCCAGGGCGTGGTACGTTCTTTTTTGCCTTGCAAAGTCAACCTAGCTGGTAACGTCGTCGCAAACTCCGTCGCGGTGCGACCCGTGCCACTCGTTTAATCTTCCGATACGGCTTGGAATTTTGCCGCGAATGCTGAAAATAGCGGTCATCTGGTTCAGCGATGACTACTTCTTTGACTTTGCAACAATTCCTGGCGGCGGATTTTATGACAACTCAGTGGATTTCAGTAACAGAAGCTCGGAAAACAGACTCGATCGGACGGACGGTCCAAGTGCGTGGTTGGGTGCGCACTCGGCGGGACAGTAAAGGTGGATTCAGCTTTATTGAGGTCAACGATGGCAGTTCTTTCGGGAACCTACAGGTCATCGCCGATGGCCAACTCGCGAATTACGAGGCGGATGTGCTGACGTTGACCGTGGGTAGCAGCGTGGTTGTCGAGGGAGAGATCAAGGGGAGTACAGGCCAAGGTCAGGTGACCGAGATGGCTGCGAAATCGCTTCGGGTTATGGGACTCGCCAGTGCGACCGACTACCCACTGCAAAAGAAGCAGCATACGTTTGAGAAGTTACGTGAATGGGCGCATCTGCGTCCGCGTACCAATACATTCGGAGCCGTTACCCGGGTCCGGGATCGGCTCAGTTACGCAACCCATCAGTTCTTCCAAGGAGAGGGGTTTGTGATTGTCCACACCCCGCTGATCACTGCCAGCGATTGCGAAGGTGCTGGGCAGATGTTCCGCGTGACAACGTTGCCCTTGGACAAAATCCCGATGGTGGAAGGCAAGCCGGATGTCAGCAAGGATTTTTTTGGCAAGTCATCGTACTTGACCGTCAGCGGCCAACTGGAAGGCGAAGCGTATGCGTGCGCGCTCGGAAAAATCTATACTTTTGGGCCGACGTTCCGCGCGGAAAACTCGAATACTTCGAGGCACTTGTCTGAGTTTTGGATGATCGAGCCAGAGGCTGCGTTTTTTGAACTTATCGACAACATGCAACTCGCCGAGCGCTATCTCAAGTTCATGATCTCCGAGACGCTGAAGCACTGTGCTGAGGATATGGATTTCTTTGAGAAGAGAATCCAGCCCGGTTTGTTGGCATCCTTGCAATTGGTGCTCGATAAGCCATTTGTGCACATGTCGTACACCGAGGCGGTCGAGATCTTGCAAAAGAGTGGCGAAAAATTCGACTATCCAGTTGCTTGGGGTGTCGACTTGCAATCGGAGCACGAGCGTTACTTGACCGAAAAGCATGTCCAAGGCCCCGTGATCCTTTACAACTACCCGAAGGACATCAAGTCTTTTTACATGCGGCTTAATGATGACGGGAAGACCGTGGCCGCGATGGACGTATTGGTGCCTGGGGTCGGTGAGATCATCGGCGGTAGCCAGCGTGAGGAGCGGCTCGACATTTTGATCAGTCGAATGGAAGCGGTCGGGCTCAAACCCGAGGATTATTGGTGGTATTTAGATCTTCGACGCTTCGGCTCGGTGCCGCATGCCGGGTTCGGACTGGGGCTGGAGCGAATGGTCCAGTACACGACAGGCATGGCGAATATCCGCGATGTGATACCGTTCCCCCGCACTCCAGGGAACTGCGATTTTTAATAACTCAGTTCCACGCTGCGTCCCCCTGATCGATTCAGCCGCAACCGATTCAGCCAACAACGTTTTATCGTCGAACTATTTACTAGGCGCGCATCGATGCGTACCGAATGGTTCGACCGCCGGACATTAACGAACCAGCAGACATTTTATGGATTCCCTTTTTCGTCGCGCTAGTGGTCAGTTGCTTCATGTCACCTCGTTGCCAGCGCGATTGCGAGGTCATTCCCATGCAGACCACATGCCGGGGACCGATGGACCATGGAGCATCGGCGATTTAGGAGCCGGGGATATAGGCCCTTCCGCCTATGAATTTGTACGTTTTCTGCACCAGAGCAAGCAGCGTTGGTGGCAAATCCTACCAACGGGGCCTGTGGGCTATGGCTTCTCGCCGTACCAGTCACCATCTTCCTTTGCCGGAAACGCCTTGCTCATCAGCCCTGCACTCTTGGTGCGCGATGGTTTGCTCAAGCAAGAAGATTGGGACGCTGCTGTTTCTCATTTTCACGAAAATGACGCTCACAAGGTTCACTTTGAAAAGAGCTCGAGCCAGCGAATGGAGTTGCTGCGCATGGCGTTTCGCCGATTTCAGCAATCCCGACACGAACTCCATGGTAGCGAACTGAATAGCGCCTTCGAGCAATTTCGGCATGACCAGTCGCATTGGTTGGACGAGCACTGTTTGTTCACTGCGAGCAAGTCCTATCACTCGGACAAAGCTTGGTATGAGTGGGAACCGTCGTTGGCGCGGCGCGAGCCCAGCGCGCTTGCCCATTGGTACGACAAGTTGCGGATTGCTTGTGATTTCGAGGCCTTTATCCAGTTCCTCTTCGAACGCCAATGGGCTGAGTTGCGTCGCTACGCTGCCGAGTTGGGAGTGGGAATTATCGGTGATATCCCGATCTTTGTTTCGATGGATAGCTCGGATGTGTGGTCCGGACAACATTTGTTCGAGCTCGATTCGAATGGGCGGCCGACTGTGGTTGCAGGGGTTCCACCGGACTATTTTTCGGTGACAGGGCAGCGTTGGGGGAATCCTCTTTACCTTTGGGATGCACATCGACAAAGCCAATACGATTGGTGGATTCGAAGATTCAAGCGGATCCTTCAGTTGTGCGATTTGATTCGTATCGACCATTTCCGAGGATTTGAATCGTACTGGGAGATACCAGCGAACCACCCGGATGCGAGGATCGGCGAGTGGAAGCCTGGTCCAAGGCACGAGTTTTTTCATGCGATTCGGCATGGGCTGGGCCATGCTCAACAGGGAGAACTACCGGTGATTGCGGAGGATCTGGGGTTCATTACCCCCGAGGTGCACGCGCTTCGCGATGCGTTCCATTTTCCAGGAATGCGCATTGTTCAATTTGGTTTTGGAGGAGGCGTTGCAACATCGCTCGACTTGCCGCACAACTATCCCGTCCACTGCATCGCTTACACCGGTACGCACGATAATGACACCGTGGTAGGTTGGTACCAAAGCGTCGCGGGGGAAGGAAGCACCAGAACTCAAGCGGAGATCGATGCGGAAAAAAGATTCGCCTTGCAATATTTGGGATGTGCGCCGAGCGAGATTCATCGAGGAATGATGCGTGCGATTTGGAGTTCGGTGGCGGCGATCGCTATTTCCCCAATCCAGGATTTGTTGGGCTTGCCCGCCGACGCGAGAATGAACACCCCGGGAACTTCGACCGGAAACTGGACATGGCGGTGTCCTCCCGGGCGGTTGGATGTGGCTCAGGCAGATTGGTTGGGCGAGTTCACCTACACTTATGGACGCGCCCATTAGGCCGTTGGTGGCCCGTTAGGCGGTCGGCCCAACGCGGGCCGCCCCACTTCTAGAAACGGGGATTCGACGGTAAAACAAGGGGCTAGGCGAAGAACGAGTTGAGGCGCTCTCGCCATCGACGGGTCGGCATTCTTTGCGGTTTCAACATCCGAGGGCTTTGGTTTATGAAAATCGTTTGCAAGCGAGATAAGTTTCTCGGAGCGTTCCAAATCGCATCTGCACTCGTCCCCACGCGAAGCCCGAAAGATGTTCTGATGAACGTCAAGGTGGAGGCGGAGGAAGACCGCGTTATTTTGATGGCAACCGACCAAGAAGCTGGAGTTCGGCTCGAGGTGGAGGACGTGGAAATCCAAACGCCTGGGAAAGCCTTGTTGAGTGTCGGGCGGGTTGGGAACATCCTTCGCGAGACGAGCGATGAGCAATTGACGATTGAGACGACCGGAAATTCTCTCGATATCTCAGGCCAGAATTCCGAGTTTCATTTGCCTCTCACGAACGCGGATGAGTTTCCGAGCGTTGCGAAGTTCAACGAAGATAGTTACTTCGAACTTCCTTCAGGTTTGTTTCGAGAGCTGGTACGCAGAACGGTCTTCGCAACCGACAATGAAAGCACTCGCTACCAATTGGGTGGCGTCCTGTTTGAGATCGAAGGGGATACGATTGTGGCGGTCGCAACCGACGGGCGCCGGTTGGCTTGCATGAAAGGCAAAGGGACAGCCATCAATGGTTACAAGAACTCGGGCATGTCGACGATCGTTCCGACAAAAACGTTGCAACTGATCGAACGGTCGATCACTGATAAGGATGAATTGGTTCAGATCGCTGCCCGCAGTAATGACATCCTACTGCGAACGAATCGCTGCACGATATACTCGCGATTGATTGAAGGACGCTATCCGAATTGGAGGATGGTGATGCCCAGTACCGAGGGGCGAACACGTATCGAAGGGATCGTCGGTCCTTTCTTCTCGGCGATCCGACAAGCATCCATTGTTGCGGATCCTGAGAGTCGCGGGGTCGAGTTCGCGTTCGGGAACGGAACGTTGGTCGTGGCGGCAAAGACCGCTGACGTCGGTCAATCCCGGATTGAAATCCCAATCGCCTACACCGGTGAGACTATCAATATCACCATGGACTATCGCTTTGTGAGCGAGTTTTTCAAGGTGTTGGACATGGACAAGGTGTTTTACTTGGAAGTGCGAAGCAATACGGAACCTGCTTTGTTTCATACCGATGACGAGTACTCGTACGTCGTGATGCCGATGTCTCGGCAGTAAATGGTTTTCCCGAGGATTCGTTTGTTTTGCGACCTCGGTGTTGTTGGCAACCCGTGCATTTCCATTCGGTTTTTGAGTTAGAGATTGGGCCAAGCGATGAGCATCACCGCGTTCATGGACAAGCATTTTCGTCATTACAATGCGCGTGAGACCGTGTCTGCGGCGAAAGCCTACAAAACGTTCATCGAGAATGATAACGGCATGATGCTGGTGTCCTTGGCAGGAGCAATGAGCACCGCCGAAATCGGAATCTCGTTGGCTGAAATGATCCGCAAAGGAAAGGTGCATGCGATCTCCTGCACGGCCGCAAATCTCGAAGAGGATCTGTTCAACTTGTTCGCTCACAACGAGTACAAGACGATCGCAAACTGGAGGGCCTTGAGCACGGAGGATGAGATAGAGCTGCGCGATGCGGGTTTCAATCGCGTCACCGATACCTGTATTCCCGAAACGGTGATGATGCACATGCAGGATCGCTTGGTGAAATACTGGAAAGATGCAGCAGATAGTGGCAAGCAGTATTTTCCGTACGAGTACATGTTCAGGATCTTGGAGGAGGAAGATCTCAAGCAGCATTATCAAGTTCCTCGTGAGAACTCGTGGATGATCGCTGCCAAGGAGGCTGGGATACCGATTTACTCACCCGGGATCGAGGATAGTACGCTGGGCAACATGTTCGCGGCTCGGGTGATGGACGGCACCGTCAAGTCCCATTCGGCGCTGAAAAGTGGCACGCAGCAAATGCAGCATCTGGCGGAATGGTACCGGTCGGTTGCTGCCAAACGTCCCGTGGGTTTTTTCCAGATCGGCGGAGGTATTGCCGGAGACTTTGCGATCTGTGCAGTACCCATGTGGATTCAAGACCTGGGCGAGGAGAACATACGCCGTTGGGCGTACTTTGCACAGATAAGCGATGCGGACACCAGCTACGGTGGGTACAGCGGTGCGGTGCCGAACGAGAAAATCACTTGGAACAAGCTCGATCCGGAAAGCCCCAAGTTCATGATTGCGAGCGATGCCACCATCGTGGCGCCTCTTATTTTTGCGTACGTGCTCGGCCAGTAGCCAATTTCTCGTGTTTTTGGCGTGTGCAAGGCGGTCTGGTCATCTCTTTTCGGCATCAATGCGACACCCCCCACGGCAGAGTATTTACACCTAGTTCGGTTCGAAAGGGGTTTTTTTCCCCAATATGCTGGACTCTGGTTTCAGGTTTTCGTAAATTGAAGGAGAGTTGCGGGAAGATTCCCGTCCTTGTCTCATCTTTGCGTTGTTTTTTTGCACTTACGGAGGTGCCCATGAAGAAAGCGTCTCGGCGAACAGCATTCACGCTTGTCGAGTTGCTAGTGGTCATTGCAATTATTGGAATTTTGGTGGGATTGTTGTTGCCGGCGGTGCAAGCTGCTCGGGAAGCAGCTCGACGGATGAGCTGCAGCAATAACATTCGTCAGTTGGGCTTAGCTCTGCACAATCACGAATCCGCGTACAAGTGGGTTCCGACGTGGGGCAAAGAGTTTCCCATGAATGACACCTATGCAAGCCAAGGTAATCCATTTTTTGCTGTGACTGGCGATGCTCGCAAGCCATTCGGCGTTCTTGGTCAGTTGCTTCCTTTCATCGAAGGGAACACGATCTTTAACTATTTCGATCTGAAGAAACCATTGATCGATCCGCGCAACATGCCACCACCCTTCCCGGGTGGACAAGTTCCTGTTTCGGCGATGACTCCGTTGCCGCTGTTTCAATGCCCATCCACACCTGAATCCCCATCGGATTACGGTCCGTACCTTTCCGCAGGCGGTATTCTGCCATCGGGAACCGTGTACAACTTGCCACGAACGGACTATGTGACGTTGCGAGGCCTTCACGGTACGTTGCAAACGTGTGTTGGGCAACCGAACACAACCGTTCACAATTCGATGCTCGGTGCAACCGATCAGGAAATCATCACCAATCCTCGGCGCAAGTTCGCCGCGGTGACGGATGGTCTCTCCAACACGATCTGCTTCATCGAAATCGCTGGTAAACAGAAGCTCTATTTCCGAGGCCAAGCGTACCCAGGAACATGGACAACAACCCCAGTACCTGCGTTCACGTTGAACTCGTTCTATGGTGACTGGAACACGGCGCGTTTCCCACGCGGCTTGAGCGGTGCTGACAGGAACAATCCCAACCTTGCAGGTTGTTCCGTGTTCAATATCTTCAATCAAGACAACCCGTATTCCTTTCATGGTAGCGGTGTTCAAACGGTTCGAGGAGACGCATCCGTTGTCTTCCTCGCTGCAGCGACTGACCCACGCGTCTTCGCTGCCTTGGTCACCCGAGATGGTGGCGAGACGGTTGAACAGCCTGAGTAGATGGAAAACGGTTCGACAGGGTGCTAGCTTCGGTTGCTAGGCTCTGGTTCGGAGCGATGAAATTCTGAGTGACGAGCAAGCCCTGTGGCTTGCTCGTTCTTTTTTGGTATTCTGAAACTTAGTTTCTTAAGGTGAATCTGCCGTCACTTCTTTCCAGCCCATCCGCGGTTTTGCTTGAGTAAGGATGTCTACAAAAATGAGTATCTGTTCGAGTGCTTCGAGGAATCGTTCGTTCGTAGTCGCTGCTTCCATGCTTGTTGGACTGCTGTCCATGGTAGGTTGCGATAGTGGGCCGAAATTGATCGATGTGACAGGAACGTTGATGGTTGATGGAAAGCCAGCCGATGGTGCGACGCTGCTGTTTCATCCGAAGAACGTGAAGAATGGCATTGTTGCATCGGCGGCTACAGGGGCCGATGGCAAGTTCAAATTCATGAGTGACCTGCGTCCAGGCATTCCTGTTGGGAGCTACGATGTCACCGTGACATGGCCAGATCCCTCGGTGAAGCCAACCGAGTCGCAGCGCATGCAAGGCCTCTTTGATGGTGGCCCTGACCTTCTCAAAGGAAAGTATTCGATGCTTGGGAAATCTGGATTGGTCCAAGAGGTCACCGCATCGAGCAAGGATCTGCCACCTATTGAGTTGAGCGCTGAATGATAACGCCACTATTCAACTTTGTCTTCCATAAAACATTGACCATGAAAAAGAACCGATACCGATTCGTTGTTGGCTTGTTCGCCTTTGTCAGTACTGCATTGGCGAGTCCAATGGTTCATGCGGAGCCTCCTGTCGGGAGCAAACTGACGCCTCTCGATCATTATGTCGCCAAGCCGGACGACGCCTACCGATGGGAATTACGAGAGACGATTGAGGCTCCCGGATTCAAAACGCACGCGATTCGTTTGACGTCGCAGCGATGGCGCACCGAGGATGACGTGGATCGGCCACTTTGGGAGCATTGGCTCGCCGTTACAGTTCCTGACAAAGTGCAAACCGATCGGGTTTTCTTGTTCATCGGGGGCGGAAGCCACACCAGTGCCCAACCCAAATCTCCCGATCCGATCGTAGCTGCGATCGCTGCCGCAACAGGGAGTGTCGTAGCTGAATTGAAGAACATCCCCAATCAGCCCCTCGTCTTTCATAACGACGGTGAAGCTCGATCGGAGGATGACTTGATCGGGTACGCTTGGGCCCAATTCCTCGAGACAGGTGACCCCACGTGGCTGCCGCGATTGCCGATGGTGAAAAGTGTGGTGCGGGCGATGGATTGCATCACGGAGTTCGAGGCATCGGAGGCAGGGGGCCAACGCAAGGTTGAGAAATTTGTGGTTGCGGGTGGTTCGAAACGTGGCTGGACAACGTGGATGGCGGGAGCTGCCGACAAGCGAATTGAAGCCATTGTGCCGATCGTGATCGATGTCGCCAATTGTCGGGACTCGCTGAAGAACCATGCGGAGACCTACGGCTTCTGGGCGGATGCGATTGGTAACTATTACCAGCATCGCGTCTTGCAGCGCTTCGATCACCCCAGGATGCAGACCCTCTATGAGATCGTCGACCCTTACTACTACCGCGATCGGTTAAAGCTTCCCAAGTACATTGTCAATGCGAGCGGAGATCAGTTCTTTGTCCCAGATTCATCGCAGTTTTACTACGATGAATTGCAAGGAGAAAAGTTATTGCGCTATGTTCCTAACGCGGATCACGGTTTAAAAAACTCCGACGCCGTCCAGAGCATTGCCGCGTTCTACCACATGGTGTGTCAAGGTAAGAAAAGCCCCGTGTACTCGTGGAAGTTCAGTGGGGAGGGTGCCATTCATGTGCATCCAACGACCAAGCCATCGCAAGTTGTAGTGTGGCGAGCCAACAATCCCAACGCGAGGGACTTCCGATTGCAGACCATTGGCCCAGCCTTTGCGAGCACGGAGCTTAAGCCGGATGCCGATGGGAATTTCGTGGCGCCTCCAGCCCCTGAGCAACCTGGATGGACCGCGAGTTTCGTCGAGCTGACCTACGATGTCGGCGCTCCATTTCCGTTGAAGGTTACCACGGCGGTCAAGATCACCCCGGATGTTCTTCCTTTCAAGGATATTGAACTGACGGAAGTGAAATACGAGCGTGAGGTCGCCGGCCAAAAGACCCAGACAGGGAAATAATGCGGCAATCCAACTCTTCGTTCCAAAATCATCTCCCTCGTCGTGTAATTACAGGCAGAGGCGAGTCCTTGAAGTTGCTGCATCTGTGCGAGTCGATGGGATGGAAGCGTGTTTTCCTGGTAAGCGACGAAGGGCTGGATCGGGCAGGGATAGTGGACTTGGTGCACACACCTTTGGTTCAGCAAGGCCGTTCCGCCGGTTCGTTCCTTGCTGTTCCGGCAGAACCACCGATTGAAACCGTCGATTGGATCGCGAGGCAGATTCGCGATTGCGGGGCCGATGTGGTTATCGGACTCGGGGGTGGGAGCGTGATGGATGCGACCAAGGTTGCTGCGGTGGTTGCCGATCGAAATTGCGAAGCCAAGTCGTTTGTGGGGATCGGTAAAGTCGAACGCCGCGGATTGCCGACCGTCCTTGTCCCGACAACAGCGGGAACAGGCTCGGAGGCTACTTTCGTTGCAATCCTCACCGACACCCACTCCGGCAACAAGGTAGGTGTCGTCGACCCGGCTCTGTTAACGGACATCGCGGTTGTGGATCCCTCTTTGACCGATGGTTTACCTCCGTCGATCACAGCCGCAACTGGCATGGACGCAATCGTCCACGCGATCGAGGCTTTCATCGCAACCTGTGCCACCCCAATCGCTCGCGGATTGGCGCTCGAGGCTGCAAAATTCTTGGGGCCATCCTTAATTGCTGTTTACCAAAATCCGAAAAATCAAAGCGCCCGCGATCGAATGGCGATCGGCTCTCATCTAGCCGGCATGGCCTTTGCTAATTCCTCATGCTGCGCGGTCCATGCACTCGCACTGCCGCTAGGTGGGCGTTATTCGATTCCTCATGGGGTCATTACCGGTTGCTTTGTCGGCGAGATGATGCGGCATAACGCGGTAGCGTGTGAAGCTGATTTTCGTGAACTGGGAATGGCGTTTGGGTGGGGAGATACCCACGCCGAAGCATTCTCTCGGCACCTCGATTCCGTGGCTGAAAGTCTCGGGCTCTTCGATGCCATTAAGACGCATGCGATCCCTAGCTCGGTGATTCCGGCGATGGCAAAAGATGCTGTTGCCAACCGACGTTTGATGGGGCCCAATCCTAACGAAGTCACCGAGTCGGACGCGGAGCGGATTTATTGGTCCGTGCTGCGCATCGAGGAAGGCATTTGAGTTGGTTCTCGATGCCGTCGCCTTCGAGCAGTGGGCTTGTTACTATCTCGGTTGTGCCCGTGCTCTCTCCGTCGAAGCTGCGACGCCAACGATCCCCGCTTGAGGTTTCCGCCCCGAAGATCCCAATAGGCTCCTCTAACCCGACAACAGCACTGACCGAGTCTAAGAACGAACAATCTTTTTCAGAGGATGCGATCATGAAGGCCGTTCCCGATTTTTGGTTTGAGCCAGCCCCATGGGTAGATGGTAAATGGCGCCGCGGAACCGAAGAAATATCGGTTCCCAATCCCGCCACCAACGCAGCGTTGGCCTCGGTGAGCCGTGCAGACGCAGGTTTGGTAGCGCAAGCGATCGAAGGGGCGGAGAAGGCCTGGACGGATTGGAGAAGTCGATCGCCGATCGAACGAGGCGTCATCCTCAAACGGACGGCGGCGCTGATGATCGCGAAGAGAGAGGACTTGGCCGTGTTGCTGAGCGCTGAACAAGGCAAACCCTACGCGCAGGGCTTGGGCGAAGTCGACTACGCGGCAAGTTTTTTTCAGTGGTTTGGTGAAGAGGCAAGACGCTCGTACGGGAGGATCGCGGCGCACCCAGAGGCGGAGCGAGAGTTCTTTGTGGAGCACAAACCGATTGGAGTCGCGGGGCTGATCACGCCATGGAATTTCCCGCTCGCCCAAGGCGCCAAAAAGATCGCTGCTGCGTTGGCCGCCGGATGCACCGCTGTTTGGAAGCCCGCCGAGCGAACACCTCTTATCGCGTTGGCCATGGCCCCAATCCTTGCGGAGGCTGGGCTTCCTCAGGGCGTATTGCAAATCGTACCGGGGCGAGGCGCCGTCGTTGGTAAAATCTTTGCGGAGCATCCTGCCGTACGCGTTTTGAGTCTTACCGGTTCCACGGCGACCGGGAGCGCTTTAATGGCGGATGCTGCGCGTCAAATCAAACGTGTATCGCTGGAACTCGGTGGCAATGCACCGTTCGTCGTTTTGCCAGATGCTGACCTTGAGTTCACCGCCGAGCATGTTTTACGCTTGAAGTTGTTTGTTTCAGGACAGGTGTGTGTGACGGCGAATCGGGTCTTTGTGCATGAATCGATCGAGCGCGAGTTTCTGGATATACTTTCACAGAAATTGGAACGAGCGGTCGTCGGAAATGGTCTTTCGGATCATGTCGATGCCGGTCCGCTGATCCATCGACAAGCATGCCAGGATGTGGATGCGTTGGTGACCCAAGCGCTTACCGCGGGGGCCAAGTTGGTTTGCAGAAATGCATCATTTGAACGGGATCCGAGTCTCAAGGAGGGGAGTTTCTATCCCCCTACCCTGCTTTCGGACGTGCAGGATTCGATGCATATCGCGAGCCACGAGATATTTGGTCCCGTCATTCCTGTCCTTCGGTACAAAACGGTAGCTGAGGCGATCCGAAGGGCCAACGAAACACCCTATGGCCTCGCGGGATACGTTTACGGTCATGACATGACTAGCTGCCGTGCCGTGGCGCGTGAATTAGAAGTTGGAATCGTTGGTGTCAATGAATGGCGTCCACTCAAGGCCGAAATACCCTTTGGCGGAATCAAGCAAAGTGGGATCGGTGCAGAGGGTGGCGAAGAAGGAATGCGTGAGTTCCTTTGCACACAAGTCATATCGATGCCCAAGCCCATTTTGGAGCGTTAGGAGAGTCAGGCTATGAGCCAGTCAACGGCGGCAAAAGAGATCTTTTCTCTGAGAGGGAAGACGGCAGTGATCACAGGTGGAGCATCCGGTATCGGTCTGGCGATCGCTAAACGGTTCGGATGTCATGGCGCATTGATTGAAGTGGTGGATATTGAACCTGATAAGATCGACGCCGCTGTCGAGGCGATTCGGGGATTGGATGGAGATGCCTTTGGCGAAGTGTGCGATGTCGGGGATTCCCGTTCGGTGAACGGGCTATTTGAGCGTATCCATCAACGGCGACGCCGCATCGATATCCTCGTCAATTGCGCTGGCGTGGTGCATATCGGAAATGCGCTCAATACTCTGCCGGAGGATTTCGAGCGAGTCCAACGCGTCAATGTCCAAGGTGTCGCGAATTGCTCGCAAGCAGCGTTGCGGTACATGGTGGATCAGCAAGGCGGGGCGATATTGAACCTGGCGTCGACGGTATCCCATTTTGGTCTAGCGAATCGATTCGCTTACACTGCGAGCAAAGGGGCCGTGCTCGCAATGACTTATTCCATCGCCAAGGATTTCTTGCCCCACGGCATTCGTTGCAACGCTCTACTTCCCGGAAGGATTCACACTCCGTTGGTGGATGCATTTATTGCCAAAAACTACGCTGGACATGAAGCCGAGATGTTTGACAAACTGAGCAAGGAACAACCGATCGGGAGGATGGGGACCCCCGAGGAGGTCGCCGCTGCGGCTCATTTCTTATGCAGCGACGATGCAGGTTTCATCACCGGTTCAGGTTATCCAGTGGATGGAGGCGTGCTCACGTTGCGCTAATACGGCAAGGCCCCTTGTTGGAGGCGTGCCAACGCATCGTTCCACGGACTCGTGTTCTTCGGGTGGTAGACTTGGATGTCGCTCAGCGATCGCATCCATGAACGGAACTCTGCGATGGAGTGGAATTTGCCCAAGGCGAGCAGTTGAGAACTTACATTTCCAAGCGCGGTTGCTTCGACAGGGCCTGCGACCACGGTTCGATTGCATGCGTCGGCGGTCATCTGGCATAAGAGTTGGTTTTTGACACCGCCGCCGACGATATGGATCGTTTCAAGCGAGTAGCCGAGGAGGCTTTCGAGATACTCAAGGCAAATTCGGTAGCGGAGCGCCAAGCTTTCCAAGGCGGCGCGGGCGAGAGCTCCATCGCTTGCGGGTGTTGATTGTCCCGTTTTTCGGAGATAGTCGAGAATGGCTTCGACCATGTCCTCCGGCGAAACGAACATAGGGTGTTCCAGATCGACCCAGTGCTGCAGCGGTGTTGCTTCGGCGGCGAGGGTGGTCAACGTCGTCCAGTCGTACGGTTTACCTCGTCGTTGCCACGAAACGCGGCATTGCTGGAATGGCCATAGACCTGCGATGTTCTTGAGGAGTCGAACGCTACCGTTGGCGCCACCTTCGTTCGTAAAGTTCAATTCGGCACAGCGCGCATTGAGCATTGGTCGGTCTAGTTCAACACCCATCAAGGACCAGGTTCCACTGCTGATGTAGCACCAATTAGGCCTTTCGTGAGCGAAGCCATCGGCGGGAACCGCGAGAACAGCAGAACCAGTATCGTGCGTTGCGGGAACAATCGTTTTGGCGCGAGGCGACAAACCGGTACGGTTTCGAACGCTTGGGCGAACGGATCCGAGATCGGTTCCAGGTTGAACAGGTGTGGAGAACAATTTGGTTGGAATGTTCAGGCCTTCCAAGACCTTCGTCGACCATCCGCTGTTCCCCGGGCGCAGCATCTGAGTCGTGCTCGCATTGGTGAATTCGTTGACTTTCTCACCGGTTAAAGCCCAGTGAAAAAAGTCGGGGATCATCAAAAATCGCTCTGCGATGTCCAGCAGCGGGGAGTTCTCTTCCCGCATGCTGTAGAGTTGGTACAAGGTGTTGATTTCCATGAACTGGACCCCGGTCTCGGCGAAAATATCTGCACGAGAAACCTGTTCGAATGCTTTGGGCATCATTCCCCTGGTGCGAGAATCCCGATAGCAGAATGCGGGGCCGACCAGATCGTCATTCCGATCTAACAGGACGTAGTCCACCCCCCACGTGTCGACGCCTAGGCTGACGATTTGGTCTCGATATTGGTCTGCGGCCAAGCCAATGCCGCGTTCGATTTCCTGCCATAGATTCAGTACATTCCAATGGAGTCGATTGCCGATCGGGAGCGGGGCGTTTTCAAAACGATGGACTTCGTGCAGGACGATTTGGTCACCGCGCAACTCTGCGGCGATGACGCGTCCGCTGGAAGCTCCTAAATCGATCGCAAGCGAAATATCCGGATGATCCATGTTGTTTTAGAGGGGTATGAGTTAAGAGGATTGAGTGCTGATGGAATGGATAGAACACCCTGACGAAACGGATTGTCGGAGTCCATACGTCATGCTCGGTGTTTTTTACGCCGAACTCCCGTTCTTAGGGCGGACTCGAGTTGTGAGATCGCGACTTGAATCCGATCCTTCTGCCTCGCGTCCAGCGGTATCGCGTCGCCGAACCGCTGTTCATAAAACGCATCTGACAAGTCCCCAGCATCGAGATTCACTCCGTAGGATGACAACTCGGTGGCGGCGAAATTCAAAAACTCACGTTGTGTTTGTGAATCCGCTCGACGAAGGCCCAGTTTGCGCAGCAGTTTTGAAACCCGCTCGTAGAATTCGATCCGTGAAACATCACGACGCAATGCGTTCTTTCGTCGTCGTGTGGTTGGCATTAGATTCGGAAAGAGCTGCGGTACAAATCGGTACAACGCCACCAGCAATCCACCTATTCCGAAAATGGCTACAGCAACGCGCCATGAGAACCAGCGATCTGGGGAGAAAAGACCACCGATAAAGCGGCTAGATTGCATGCGATAGAGAGCCGACTGAATCTGTAGCCAGACGTTCGAGTAAGAGCTTCCAGAGGACTCGCCGAACAGTGAAAAGATTGAACCTTGTTTGGATTTATCCATGTTCATCACCATTTCGGTCCACAAATCCTGCATTGCATCCAAGGTTTGTGTTCTCGAAATACGAAACGTTCCCCCGGCATTGGATCCTTCGCCGGATGGAGTTGGGTCCAGCCGAATCCAAACACCTTTGGTGGCCCATGGTGGGATAATGACGTTGTCGCGTACGATTTCCTCGCTCTTTGCGATCTCATCGAGTGTGAAATAGGCCTCCACCCAAGTATGGGCATGTTGTTGGAGTACCGGGAAGTAGCCACCGACATCGTTGTACTCGTTGGGTCTAAAGCCGATTACCAAACGGGTTGGGATGGAATAGGACCTCAGCATCAAAGCCAGTGAGCTGGCAAAGTACTGGCAATGCCCACGTTTCTTGTTGATAAGGAAATCTGTAATCGGGTCGAGATTGCGATCCTTTGGTCCCGTGAGCGAAAGCGTATAGTTGAAATCCCCACTGTTGGCCAAATAATCTTCCAAGTAGAAAGCTTTTGATAATTTGCTTTGCAGAGGTTCCCTGCTCAAGGCCAAGATTCTCTCGAGTTCCGGCAGCGCCTCGTCCATGCTCGCGGGGAATCGGGTCAGTTCACCGCGGTAGAGTGAGAATGTACTCGGCTGCTTGTCTTCTAAACAATCGGAGAAATCAGGGAGGATCGCAGAGTCGGTTCCAGAAGCGAGTGCCAGCGTCATGAACGAGTAACGGCGTTTTACACCACGCTGATCTTCTTTTTGCTCTTTTGGATCGATCATTCGCCAATCACGGCGAACGGTTTTGAAGTTCGATTTTTCAAGCTGAGCGAACGGAGGTAGGCTTGCCACAACATCCCCGAAGGGTGACTTCTCGATCACCGTAACCAAAACACGATCAGAAATAGCTAATAAATCGCTGTCGAGTTCCGACGGGCTCGGGATTTCACGAGCGTTGGAACTGTTTGCTAATGCGACACCGCGCTCTGCCGGAATCCAATAACCTTGCCCTGGTCCATCGATGTAACGATGGACTACGCTCATGCGAATGTAGGGCGGTTGGCTAGGACGGTAGTTAGCGCCTGTTTTTTCGTTGATCATTGACAATCGCAGCGCAGGTTTGTCGCTTTTGAGCAGTTCGCCAATAAACTGCAAGGTAATCTGATCGCTGAAACCGATGCTGTCGTCTCCCCAACCTAGCGATGCCCTGTCAAATGAATCGCTGTGTAGTCGAGGTAGCATGTAGAAAAAGGCGACGGAGAACAGGAGCGTCGCGATCGCCATCGGCAAAACTCCTGCACGCCAACGAATGGCCCCACTCGCCCGACCGATGGAGGACGCTTTTTGATCCGACGCTGCCGTCAGAGTGACACCCGAACTTCGGCGAGTCACTAACTGCTCTTTTCCCAGCCAGTGGAGAAAGCTGGCCCAGTACCCGGTGGATTCGGACACGGATTCACTATGACGGATCAAAGAGCTGTACTGCGCTAGCGAAATCAAGGCTGCACAGCCGATAATCAGTAGTGGCAGCATGATAACGCCATAGAGAACACTGTCGTTCACCAAAGCTGCTACCACCAATTCGAGCAACAAGAAAACGCCTAGTTGCTCAAAGACACGCTTTGACTTCTTTTGGAACATTAGGGGGATCTGTACGTAGACCAGAAGGTTGCCCACTGCGAGCAACTTGTTGCCGGATTCATTCAGCACAAAGTCCCGGATCGCGATCATCGCACCCAAAATCATCAATCCATAGACCAAAAACCTATGCAATGAAAACCAACCCAACGTGTCTGTATAGATGAAGGCCAGCAACGAGGCGACCGCTACCAAGAGTGGTAGGTTCCAAGAATCTTGACCCAAGCCGATCAGACCCGCTGCGATGAATGCGAAAATCGCAAAGCATATCGTTAGCTGCCTGACACTTCGATCCAGTTCTTTCATGGTTGCGTCAACCTCATTGATTCCCGCTAACGGCCGTTCGTTCCGCCCGAAAGAGCGAGTTTAACCGAATGGACGACCCATAGCATAGATCCCAAGACACCTATCAGCCCGAGCAGTACGAGGTACGCTTGTGTCACCGGAATCAAGTACCAAATTTCCGAAAAATACCCCCAAAAGCGTACCCAGTCGAGCATGAGATAAACCGTTGCGATCGAAAGGTAAGGACCAAACGGGGTCTCTTCATTTCCTGTCAATACAAACCGGATCACAATCAAGGGAACGCCAAGACAAGGTCCGAGAAATACAGCGATCCATACGAATTGCCATCCGAAGAATGCGCCTACCATCGCCATGAGTGTGACGTCTCCGAAACCAAGCGCCTCGCGCCCTATCGCAATCCTAGCCACCAATCGCATGCCCCACACCAATGCGCCCCCTAATCCAATTCCGATCAACGAGGAAAGCAAAGCTCGCCACTGTCCAGGAGGTAGCCAAACGTAAGATGCGATGATTAAAACGCTGCCTACAGCACTCATCAGCAATATCAACGGCAAGTTAAAGCTGCGCAGAAAACTGACGATCGCATATTGCACCCCTTTGGAAAAACCGCGGCGAGAAATCCACCTCAAATTTCCAAACGCGCAGCACCATGCAAGCCAAATCAAAATCGCGATGGTGAGACCGCTGGACCACCCGCCCGTCTGTCCCCATTCCATGATCCATGCGCTCGGAGAGCCAGCGTGAATCGATACGCTTTCTTGATTCAACGGGATAGAGGTTCCGACCGTTTCGGGCTCCCAAAGCGGCCAGCTGGGTATCAGTGCCGATCCTAGCAACCCGATCAGGGTGCCCGGGACAGTAATCATATCAGGGATGGTCAGCTCGTCGAAATCGATGAATGTCGCTACCGCTAGCAGGACAATCAAGATGCTGTACGTCACGAATTGCACGTGCATCGCCCATTGTTGCGCAGAGGCGGGTTGGATCGCTATCGGGATGCAATAGCCCGACATCACCATCCGATACAAAAGTACCCAGAGGATGGGCGTTGCCAGTTCGATCAGGAATGGCCTCAACCAAAAGAACTTGCCCAAGAGCTCTTTGTCAGCGCCGCGAAACAACCAACCGACGATTGGCAGTTTGCAGATAGCCGAGAGGGAGGACCATTCGGTGGGACGTTTCTGCCAAGGGCTCACCGGTGAAGGGAAGAAACATATCGAGTAGATCCAAAGATTGATCAGCGGCCCCAATACTAGCCCAGCCAAGATTAAGCATGTCTCTACGGTACCGAAGCTTCCCACCCTACTACTCTTTCTTTTCCTAAGCGGTTCCGCGTTTGGTGAGGCGGTTCCTCGCAACTAGTCGTCTCATCCCTGGCGATTGAGTCGCGTATTCGCAGCAGTCGCGGCTTTTCGTATTCTATCCCAGCTTTGGGGTTAGGTGGGAAGGGTTTCTTGTCCTCGCTGGATTTGAAACCACACTGCGATTTGTTTTGCCAATTCGATGGGTGAAGAGGTCGCCGATTGGAGAATTAAGTCGGATGATTCTCGGTAGAGTGGCTCTCGCTGTTTCAGCACGGTTGCGATCTCACCAAGTGTCCCGAGAGAGGTCAAGCTAGGACGGCGCTTTCCTTGGGCTTCATCCTCGGAGAGTCTCGCCGCCAGTTGCTCTGCAGAAGCTTGGAGCCAAACGGTAAAACCCGTCGCTTTCAGGATTTCGCGGTTTTCGGGACGCAGAACCGCGCCACCACCCAGAGAGATCACGCTGGGCGATTGCACTGAAACCGAACGGATGGCGAAAGTTTCCAGATCGCGAAAACCTTTTTCGCCGAGACTTGTGAAGAGTTCAGGAATCGCTCGGCCAGACTGATTCTCGACTGCTTCGTCGGTATCGACGAATGGAAGCATCAACTCTTCCGCTAAGAAGCGACCAATCGTGGTCTTGCCAGAACCCCGGTAACCGACCAAATACAAATGGTTCCGGGCCATGGAGCGGCAATGTTAGAAATAGGTGAACAACTCGTTTTCAGGCCGCTGCGGTAAAGGATATCAACTTCGATATCAGAATCTCAATTGCGGCGGAGCGAAACCGGGGGGATTAGCCCTGAATCGCTTTGATCATCACCCGTGTGTACTTCTGGCGGTGACCAGTACGGACATCGAAGTTCTTGCGACGGCTGAACTTCTGAATGAAGACCTTTTTGGCTTGCTCAAGCCCAACAACTTCTGCTTGAACCTTGGCACCATGGACCGTAGGTTGACCAAGTTTCAGACCGGCGTCACCACCGATCGCGAGAACACGGTCGAACTCAATCGCGTCGCCGGATTCCACCGTTTCACGATAGTCGATGTCCAAAAGAAGGCCTTCAGTTACTTTGTATTGGCGTCCGCCGTCACAAATGATCGCGTACATTTCGAAAGTTCGTCAATTAATCCGTAGGGGCTCAGAACTGTATAGGGGTGAAGAGTTTAGCTGCCATCCGGGCGATCGTCGAGTCCATTTAGGGCGTCCGCTTCGCGGAATCTATAAAGAATCTGCCTCAACGCTGGCCAGATGCCTGGATTGAAGGCATGGAATCCCCCCTTCAAACCCGCCTAGAATCCCGTTTTTCGGTTCTTTAAGTGTCTTCTGGGTAAAGGTTTGTGGTTTTTTCGTGGTGCTTGAATCTTCGTGAGTTTGGCGCCGACGGGTGGCCACAAAGGTTGCGGTGGAGCGAAAAAGGGGATGAGGTGGTTTTGCACGCGACTACCCTCCTGCGGCACTCTCGCTACATTTTTGGCATGGCAGACTTGAACCCAGCCCAACACGATGCAGTCAATACCTTGGCCGGTCCCCTTCTGGTCCTCGCAGGAGCGGGGACGGGTAAGACTCGGGTGGTCACGTTCCGAGTGGCGAATTTGATCAAGCATGGTACCCGTCCGGACCGAATCTTGGCGGTGACGTTTACCAACAAAGCATCCATGGAAATGCAGGAGCGGATTTCGCACCAGTTGAAGCTTCCCAAGCGGGTTCGCCGTGGCCAACCCGCTCCACTGCGTCCGCAGATCGGCACCTTCCACTCGCATTGCGTGCAGATTCTAAAACGGCATGCTTCCATTCTCGGGTATCCAGAAAAGTTCACCATCTACGATCGAAGTGACGCCGAGAGTGTGGCGCGGACGGTGCTCCGTGAAATCCGTGTTCACGAGGACATGTTGGCCCCACCCGATTTTCTCAACATTGTTAGCCGATGGAAGAACGCTGGGGTGCGTCCTGAGCGTGCGGAAGGCGAAGCGGTCAATGACAAGGAGCATGTGGCAGCGAGCGCGTTCAGGCGTTATCAGAGAGCGCTCAAGCTACAGGCAGCGTTTGATTTCGATGATTTGCTCGTCTGTGCCGAACAACTCTTGACCGAAAACGAAGATGTCCGGCGTGTGGAGGCGGGGCGTTACGACCATGTGCTTGTCGATGAGTACCAAGACACCAACGGGACTCAGTACAAAATTATCAAGACTCTCGCGCAGGACCATCGAAATCTTTGCGTGGTCGGTGACGATGACCAATCCATTTACGGATGGCGAGGCGCCGAGGTACGCCACATTTTGAACTTCAAGAATGACTGGCCTGAAGCCAAGGTGGTTCGCCTTGAAGAGAATTACCGTTCGACCGACGCCATTCTGACCATGGCCAATCGGCTGATCGCGTTCAACCAGAATCGCCACGGAAAAACCCTACGGCCCGCGCGTCGCAATGGCACTCCTCCACGTGTCCTGCAGTTCCCTGGTGAAAATGAGGAAGCCAAAGGAGTTGTCGAGGAGATCTCGCAGCGCCTACAGCGAGATCGCGGTGTTGCTCCTGGGGATTTCGCGATCCTGTTTCGAACCAACGAGCAGCCCAGACCCTTTGAGCTTGAGCTTCGTCGGCTCAACGTCCCCTACAAGATCACCGGCACTCAATCCTTCTTTGATCGGAAAGAAGTACGAGATATTCTCGCCTACCTGCGCTGGATCGATCAGCCAAACGATGAGCTTGCGCTGCTGCGAGTCATCAATGTTCCACCGCGTGGCATGGGAGCAAGCAGCGTTGATAAACTGCTCAAGCAAGCCGTGTCGACATCGAAATCGATCTGGCAAATCATGCACGATTCAGCGTTCATTGCGACACTCTCTCCTGCTGCCGAGCGCGGCGTTGCTAGTTTGATCGCGTTGAATCGAAAATTTGAAAAACTCTTTGGCTCCGGCGGCGACGACGCTCGCGAGCCAACGCAAGGACTTGCGGCTCAATCGGATTTCGGTGACAGCAAAATCCTGCCATTACTGGCTAGCGACGATAACGACGATGTAGACGATGTAGACGATGTAGACGATGTAGACGATGTAGACGATGTAGACGATGTAGCAGACTTAGAACAGGCTGCCGAAGGAGAGGATGGCATCGATGTGGTCGATGCCATCTTGGAAAATGATATCTCTGAAAAACTGAGCGACGAGGAAATGGAACTGGAGGAGGAATCGGGCTGCATGACCGATGCGGTCCATCATTTGATTGAGCATCTCAAGTACCGGCAGGAGATTGAGCGTCTTTATACGGATGCCGATGAAGCTGTCATGCGGATCGGTTCGCTGGAGGCGGTGCTCAACGCCGTCGCGCAGTACGAACAAGATGCGACCGAGCCTAACTTGGGCGATTTTTTGGCGAGCGTAACGCTGTCAGGACGCGAGTACGGAAGTTCCAAGGACAAGAACGCAGGCATGAACGCAGTTTCGCTGATGACCTATCACAGCGCGAAAGGGCTTGAGTTTCCGATCGTCTACATGGTGGGTATGGAGGAAGGCGTACTGCCTCACCGCCGCTCAATCACTGAGGAAGGCGATAGCGTTGATGAAGAACGTCGCCTTTGTTATGTCGGTGTCACTCGGGCTCAAGACGAATTAGCGCTGACGTTGCCCTTGAGCCGATTCAAGTGGGGAAAACCTCGGCCGACTTACCCAAGCCGCTTTCTGTACGAGTTGACCGACCAAGCCGACAATCCGAACCGGGCGAAAGCCATCAAGGCTGCCGCGGATGAAGCGAGAAAAGCGAGCCGCACGGCGCGGTAAAACGAACCAATCGCAGTAGATGTTGACTCGTATTGAGCCTAGCGGACGAGGGCCAAACCGAGCGATGCACGCTGGTTGTCGAATAGCGTCAGGCTACTCGTAAATCGGGTAGAAGCATCCGAAGGCCGATTCGCAAAAAGCACCTGGGTCATTGAAGCGTTGATTTCGATCCATGGCCGCGATCGACCGCATTTGATCTTCCGTAAGCTCGAAATCGAAGATGCTTAAATTTTCGGCGAGCCGTGCTGGGTTGCTGGTTTTGGGGATCACCGCGGTACCCCGCTGAACGCCCCATCGCAAAAGGATTTGAGCAGGGGACTTCTTGTGGCTCTCCGCAATCGACCGTACGACGGGCTCGTTCATAGCAGAGTCTTTTTCTGTAGCCATTCCGATTGGGATGTACGATGGAGCGCCCAGCGGTGAAAAAGCGGTGAAGGCTATTCCCTCGTTCTGGCAATAACGCAATAGCTTCGGCTGGACTAGATAAGGATGCGATTCGACTTGCAAGACCGCCGGTCTGATGGCGGCGTAACTCAATAAGTCCCGGACCAGCGACGTGCCAAAGTTGCTGATGCCGATATTCTTCACCAAGCCTTTCTCAACGAGTCGCTCCATCGCGCCCCATGTTTCCGAGATCGGTACCGGGGATGGTTTCATCGCGCGCGTCGGAGAGGATGGATCGAAAAACCAACCGGCCGGATACCGCTGCTCGAATGGGACATAGGCCAGGGCGATCGGGAAGTGGATCAAGTACAGATCGAGATAGTCCACTCGCAAATCCTGCAGGCTCTTTCGGCATGCGAGCTCCACGTGTTCCGGGCGATGGTACGTATTCCAGAGCTTGCTGGTCACCCATAAATCTTCGCGGCGGCAAATCCCTAGGCTAAAGGCTTTTTCAATCCCCAAGCCGACGAAAGCCTCATTCCCGTAGTCGGACGCACAATCAAGGTGCCGGTAGCCGACCCGGATCGCTTCGGTTGTCACCTCCGCAGCCACCGAGTTGTCGATCTTCCAAAATCCTAATCCGACGCTTGGAAGTTGCTGGTTTTTTTCGACGTTGATGGCTTTCATTGGGATTTCTCTATGAATGGGTAGGGATACAGAGCAAGCAGTATTGCCAGGGAGGGCTGGATCGTACAAGCTACTATCGATTGCTATTTCTATTTTTCAGGAGAATCCTGTGAGCCGTTCTTTCCGTTCTGTCGCCTCGTCCTCGAAAATGGCTGCTCGTCGTTGGTTGGCCTTGTCTATCCTCGCGGCGTGCGTCGCCCCCATTGGATGTTCCTCAGAAAAGCCTTCCAGTGAAGTCTCGGCATCCTCGAGCGGATACCGGCCCGTCGATGCTCCTAAGGGCACTGCTCCTAAGGGTACTGCTCCTAAGGGCAATGCCGGCAAGGATACCGCAGCGACAGGTGCTGATAGTTCGGCCCCTAACGCGACGACGTTGGCAGATAGCGGCGCTTCAAAGGCATCATCAACATCCAATACTCCCGGCTCCTTAGGCGGAAAGTCGGGTGGTGCACCCGCCAGCAACGCCACCAACGCTCCAGGGACTGCCGCACCTGAGAAAACCAACAACCCGCCATCTGTACCAGCACTGCCCACTTTCAATCCCGGTCAAGTGGATCCGAGCATCGCTGCGAAGTCGTACATGAGACTAGAGATGACGCAGTCTCAGGATCCGACCGAGATCCTTCGGTTCATCGGTGCCATCGACCGCTCCCTCCAGGAACTGCAGCAGGATGCAGCTCGACGCATGGTGAACTCGGACCTCGTGCTCGATCGAGGGATGGCATTGGCTCGGATGAAATTGACCGCGTCCGAGCGATTGGGAAAAGTCGGTAAGAACGCGGATGAATCGAGCAAGGCGCTCATCGGCAAACTGGAAGCACTCGGGCAGATGGCGCAGTTCAAGGACGTACCATCCGCTGACGAACTCCGAATCGTCGCCAAGGAACTCGCAAAGAGCGAAGACCCGCGAGTGGCTCGACAAGCTCGCCGAATGCAGCTCGTCACCGCCCTCAATGATTTCCAAAATCAATCCGAGACCACTGAGAACATCGTCGAAATTGCATCCGATTTACTTTCCAAAGTCGACACGCCGGATGCATCGGTCTTCATGGCTGTCGCCCAGGCCGCCCAAGTGCTCGACGCTTCTGTCGCTCGTGATGTGCAGGAAGGTGCGAAACCTGCTGCGGATGATCCCAAGCTCGTAGCGTGCGACACGCTTGTGAATCTTCTCGAGGCCAAATACCGCGACATCCCTAACATGCAAATGGGCATGGGGGCTTGGCAAATGAAGATTCAACGGCTGCCCGACTTCGAATCCTACCTACAGATCCTTGATACCCGTCAAGCGATGTCGGCTAGCCCCGAAGCGGTCACTGCCGGCGCGAAGAGTTTGATGGAGAAGATGCCTTCCCCATGGACCGCGATCGCACTCGTTCAGTGCGCAACCCAGTTTGAATACTCAGGAAATGTCGCCGTCGCGAAAAGCCTGCTCGATATCGCTGCGACTCAATTGGAAACAACAAAGACCCCGGAACTCCGCGAGCAAATCGAAGTCTCTCTAAAAGGGTTCGAAGCGAGGACTGGTATTATTGGTAAACCTCTGGCCCTCGATGCGCTTGTCGATACCGATGGCAAGCCGTTGGATTCTGAAAAGTACAAAGGGAAAGTTGTCTTGGTCGATTTTTGGGCGACATGGTGCGGACCATGCATCGCTGAGATTCCTAACATCATGAAGGTTTACGAAGCAAAGCACGAACAAGGATTCGACGTGATCGCGGTCAACCTCGATGACAAACGATCCGACCTGGACGTGTTCCTTTCTCAGCAAAAGACCCCATGGTCTGTTTTCGTAAGCGCTGACCCTAACAAGTCCGGAATGGAATCGCCTCTCGCTCAGTCCCTTGCGATCACAGCGATTCCTTTCACGATCTTGATCGGGAGGGATGGCAACGTGGCTGCTGTCCATGTCCGTGGCGCGGCACTCGATACTAAGGTTGAAGAACTCCTCGAGGCCAAGTCCGCTCCTTAAGAATACCATTCGAGTTGGAGGGCCAATTCGTGGTGGAGTTCCTCGTTGTTGTTGGCGGTCTAGCAGCATTTGCTGCGATTGCTGGTGCCACAGTTTGGTTGGAGTCGCGACGCCGCAAAGCGATCACTGAGTTCGCCGACTCTTTGGGAATCGAGGTTTCACCGAAACTACCTTCGGCCGATGAGTCTCGTTTCTTCGCGTTCGATCTGGCGAAACGTGGACAGCAACAGAAAACGAAGCTCGCCCTCATCGCGGACGATGGGACAACGCGAATCGTTCTGTTCGAACGTCTGATCACCAACGGTAAAAACACGCATAGCCACACGATCGCAATGAGCTACGATTCGAGATTGGCGGCTCCTCCCGTGCAATTGCATCGCGCTTCCTGGAGCACCAAGTTAACGGGGCTCATCGGTGTAAAGCCGATCCAATTCCCAGCCGATCCTGAGTTTCAGGCCCGCTTCGCGGTGCGTGGTCGCCCAGAGTTGGAGATTCGTGGATTCCTCAATGAGCGGCGGCGAGCGTCGCTGGCCAACGTGATTCCACCCATTGAAAACGTCTCGTTTGCCGGCAAAACGATCATGATCGCCTACCCTGGCCGGATTCGATTGGACCAAATCAAATCTCAATTGCAAACCTCGCTCCAACTGAATCGGCTCATGCTCGCCGAGTGATTGCCGTGCATTATTCTCCCGCTAATCGATCCAATAATCGATCCAACGACGCTGCCGGTCTGTTACGAAAGCATGCCCGGTGCCGGGCCAATGGACGGAGTGGATCGTGATCGAAGGGAGCGTTTTAAGTGGATCGGAAAAAACGACCTAATAGGGTGCTCGGGATCACCAATAAGCAGATCAATATCCCAGGTAGGCTTCCTGAATAGTGCAATGCGATCACCCCGTCAAAAAATAGAATTGTTACGATCGCTTGTTTGATCGCTAGTCCCAACCGCCGTGGTTCAAGGGTTGCGATCGATTCGTACGCTCGGCGAGCCAGTGGCAAACTCAGCAATCCGAAGAGAATCGCGTACGTATAACGAGAGCTATCCAGGGAACTGCGAGAATCGTCGGCAACTCCCAATCCAAACGCTCGGCCTGGATAAGAGTAACTCCCCAACGCGAAAATCGAAATCCCCGCCGCCGCGACGAGCCAGCCCAGGATCAATCGCCATCGCATCTGCTTTGCATCGGATTCCTTTCTGGCAGCGATCGTAAAGCCGGTGACGTAAACTCCATGGCCCAGCAGAGGCCATAGGGCCGTGGGTTCGATGCGCGTTCCCAGCGCAGACATGACGATCACCACACCGAGTCCCATATTCAATGCGCGGCATAATCCCATCACCGCAGGAGCAAGGATGGTTTTCTTGAGCGGCCCATCATACGCGAGAATCGAAAATGCCAGCAGGATAGCGACAGCAAGTGGCATGAGAGCTTGTTGCCATGCAACGGGTGGCATGCAGGCATAAGCGATCACCGAGGCGAGTACGCCGAGGAACATCAAGGCGATACCGGCATTTCTTGCGGTTCGCCAATCGATGCGTCCACTCACGATCGGGCCGGGCCGGTCAGATTGACGGTCCTCTTCGATATCAAAGACATCGTTGAGCGCCATCCCGGACCAGTAGAGCATGATCGATGCGGAGGCTCCGACGATGGCCGCCAATGGATGTTGAACAAAGGAGTGAGCGGTCCCGCCCGCGATGCACATTCCAGCCAAAACATCGGCGCAGCTGGTCAGCGTGTTGGGGATACGAACCAATTGAGCCCAGTCTTTCAGAGTCGACACGAATGCACTTCTTTCAAGGATGGATTGGTTAGGAAGGAATAGGGATCCAGTGCGTTTTGACGAGTGCGCCGTGGTGGCCGATCGAAACGTAGTTGGCAAAAGCGATCGGATCCGGGTGCACGGTCGGGGTGGTATCACTGGGCCAATGGGACAGATGCATCGCGGCACTGCCGCAGGAAGCGTAAAGGATACCATCCCGTGAGAAACAGGTTGGCCGATGGATGTGGCCGAAGAAAACCCCGCGAATGCGCTCGGAGTGCGTTGCGAGCGTCCGATGCAACGCTTCGCCGTTGGTGAGGAGCATGGTCCGGTCGATCCAATCGCAATCCATCGCTAATGGTGCGTAGTGGACAAACAATGTCGTCGGCTGCTGAGTGTCGCGAAGAACTTTTTGGATGCTATCGAGTTGTTTTTCATCCAACCGACCATGAGGATCAATTTCAGTGGTGTCTCGAGCATCAAGGATCAAAAATTGCTCCCCTCGGACGGTGAAGCGATAGCACCATCGTTCCGAAGATTCCACCAGCGGTTGGCCTGGACAATCCCCTAGAGCGTTCCGCAAGGCGGTTCGATTGTCATGGTTTCCGATCACGAAGTGGCAGGGCTGAGGCAGTGCTTGAAAGGGAACGAGTGCAGCCCGAGTCGATTCGCCATCATCCTCGGGGATATGACCGCGATGCACCAAGTCACCCGTATGAACGACAAAATCGATCGGTGCGTTTAGGCCGCGAATCCAGTCGCACAGGAGGTTCGATCGGCGAGCCGATTCGACACCGGGGGTGACGGGCGTCGTGTTCCAATGGGTGTCGCTGACTTGAAGGAATCGAACCGTCATGCGTCTTTCTTCACCATGACATCGATCATTGCTGCCGCAAACCATGGCAGATCATCCGGCTTGCGGCTCGATACAAAGTGTCGATCGACCACCACCGGCGCATCCTCCCAGATCGCTCCCGCGTTCACCAAGTCATCTTTGATACCTGGCGAGCCTGTCGTTCGGACGCCCCGGTATACGCCAGCGGAGATGGCCAGCCAACCTCCATGGCAAATTGCCGCCACGCATTTGCCGTCCCTGGCGAACTCCGAAATCAACTGCTTGACGCGATCCAGCCTTCGCAAACGGTCGGGCATGAACCCACCGGGCAGCAATACCGCATCGAAATCGGAAGATTTGGCGTCGGCAATCGCGATGTCCGAGGCACACGGATACCCGTTCTTTCCAGCATAAACGCGTTTGGCCTCTTCGCCCGCGATGACGAACTCCGCACCGGCTTCGATCAGGCGAAGCTTTGGGTACCAAAGCTCCAAGTCCTCATAAATGTCTCCGACGAAGGATAAAACCCGTTTTCCTTGAAGCGGCTTTGCGGTCATAGGGGTGCGTTGATTCGAGTTGACTGGGACAGGTTGACCGGAGTAATCGTACCAAAAAAGTGCTTTTTGAAACGTCGCCCTTGCGGTCCCCCATGAAATTCCTGGAAAACAAAGTATTGTATAGGTTCGCTGCGACGGAAAAAGCAGCAGGCTATCGCGTGACATGCACGGCTAGCTCTTCGGGTAACTATTGCAGGAAATGATGCATCGATGCAGTTAGGTGATTTTTTTCGTGGCGACAGACGCGGCCTGTCGTTTGAACTCTTTCCACCCAAATCGGATGAGCAAGTTCAGAACCTGATGAATACGGTCAGTGAATTGAACGATTTCACTCCCGATTTTTATACGTGCACGTATGGTGCTGGCGGATCCACTCGCGATCGAACGCTGGAAATCATCACCGCGGTGAAGCAGCGGTTTGGGCAGCGCGTCGCTACTCACTTGACTTGTGTTGGCTCCACCGTCGACCAGTTGCGAGATTACTTGCGAACGGCAGCTGACGTTGGTACCGACTACATCGTCGCATTGCGTGGCGATCCCCCAAAGGGCCAGACCGAGTTTCAGCAAACGGTCGGCGGTCTTCGCTACGCGAACGAATTGGTGGATCTCCTCCGAAGTGAGTTTCCTCACTTCGGCATCGCGGTTGCGGGTTACCCTGAAGTTCACCAAGAAGCTCCATCCGCGGAGGTCGATCTCGAGAATTTGAAGCGCAAGGTCGACAGCGGCGCCGATATCATCGTTACGCAATTGTTCTACATCAACGAGGATTTTTTCCGTTTTGTGGACAAGTGCCACGCTGCAGGGATCACCATCCCGATCGTTCCGGGAATCTTGCCAGTGACGAATCTGGCCCAGATTCAGCGGATTACAGCGCTTTGCAAAGCAAAGCTCCCCGATGCATTTGTGAGCCGATTGTCGGAACAGGAGTCTGCGGAATGGCAGTTCCGAGTCGGGGTTGAGTTTGCGACCCAACAAGTCGCAGAGTTGCTCGATTCGGGGGTCCCCGGTGTCCACTTCTATGTGTTAAACAAATCTCAGGCAACATCGGAAGTTTTGAGAGCGCTTCGCTTTGTTTCCCCGGCTCGATAAACCAAACCGGCAGGATCAAGATCCGCGAATTAAGGTCGGTGGTATCAAGATCGGTGGTATCAAGATCGGTGGTAACAAGATCGGTGGTATCAAATGAATGGGCTGCAGAAGTTGTCCACCCAGTTCTTGCCGCGCGTCCCTTGCATCGATGGGTATGAAGTCATCGTTGCATCGTGGCGCTACGGAGAGATTGCGATCGCCGGGGCTCAAGTCCGTTCGATCCAAGCCCGCTGGTGGCCGCGGTGGGGGACGGTGTTGGGCATGTGGACGGATCGCATCAGTCGCTCACTGCCGGCTGATGAATGCCGATTCTATTATGCATTCCCTCGGAGCTCGCCGCGTTTCATGTCCCTTTTGTACACCCACGCGGGTCCTCAGACCACGTATGCGACCTTTCATCGTGGGATTGAAACCTTGGACCGCATCGCAAGTCTTAAAAAGGCACATGCGATCGTTTGCCAAGCGACCAACGACCGGCTGACCGAAAGAATGATGAACCGCTGGGGGTATCAGCGGCACGCTGAAAACCTTGGAGATGATCATTACATCCGTCGGTTTTAAGATGCATCGAGCAATTTAGCTTGTCGGTAAAACGCTACTTGGCTTCGACCACGATCGCGGTCGAATTATCTCGTCCTGATTCCGAGACCGCGCTCAGCACCAGTCTTTGCGCTGCACTCATCGAGGCTTGGGTCGAATCCGGTGACGTGATCAGATCGAGCAAGGCATGATCCCAGAGCCCATCGATGACCCCATCGGAGCAGAGCAATAATCGGTCGCCACTCTTCAGTTCAAACGCGCCGACTTGCGGATCCACAAACTGGTGACCTGCCCCCAGGGCTCGCGACAACACGTTCTTTCTCGGATGAAATCGAGCTTGCCGTTCGTTGATTTGCCCTGTGCGCCGCAGCCATCCCACAAACGTGTGATCTTCGGTCACCTGAATCAACTCTGGTCCGCGGTTGGAATCCGATGCGTTAGCGGCAATTCGATAGAGCCGAGTGTCACCGATATGTGCATACATTGCAATGCTGCGGTGAATCCAAACCAGGGTCAATGTTGATCCCATGTTGGTGCACAACGCGTCGACCCCCAATCGATCCAACTCCTTGTGGATCGACTGAAAAAGCCCTTGGAGCATGGCGGGGGAGGAATCGATCAAGTGCTGATCGTTGAGCATGTACGCTTTGGGTAGCATGCGGGTGATTTGATCGATGGCGATCTTGCCAGCGAGCTCGCCAGACCGCTCACCTCCCATCCCGTCAGCCACTGCGAAGAGGACATCCCCATCCCCGGTCGAAGCATTACCGGTCTTGCCGAGATAGCGCACCCCGTGCGAGTCCGCCAGCACCGCAAGGAAACGGTCTTCGTTGTTGGTCCTGAAATTGCCAGCATGTGTCATCGCCGACCATTGGACCTCAATCGGTTTAGCCGCCGCGGCGACCAACGGGTCTGCGGCAATCCCAGATGCATCAGTGGAAGTTGCCGTTTCTGGAATCGTATCGAGGATTTTCGAGAACTCGAAATCGATGATGCAGAACCTGCCGTCCGTCGAACGGTAGGTGATGTTTCTCAGGAACGCATCTTCATGGAGTACGCCGTACTGCTCGAGCTCGCCAAAGAGTTCTTTGATCTTGGCATCACCCAAGTGCTCAACGCGGGCTCCGCAGTTGCTGGTAACGATTTCGAGAGTCTTTACGTCGGCCGCCAATAGTCTCGGTACGAACGAACAACGCTTTTGTTCCAAGTGCTTCAGGACGCGGCACTCGTTTTCAAAACGTTCTTTCGCATTAGGACCGAGAAACTGTTTGTGGACACGACCGTCATACCCAATGCGCACCACCGCGCGCTGGGTATTTTTGGCTTCTAACATGGAGGATCAATTGCCAGGGAGAGGTTGGATCACTGATCGGACAATCCTGGAATGTTAAGCCCTGGAAGCGATCCTGGCAAACCCGAAGATGGCGGTGCGGGAAGCCCAACCCCCTTCTTCGTGATCAGATCCGCTAATTCGATTTTCAATCGCTTGAACTCGGAGTCGCTGACGATGTAGTACCAGTCGGCGAAACGAGCGTTTAGTTCTGCGACCCGCTTCTTTCCAACCGCCATACGATCGTTGCGTTGGTCAATTTTGCGTTGATTCTCCTTAGTGATCCGTTCGCGTTCCGCTTCCAATCGTTCCTTCCATTCTTCGTCGGAAAGCTCTGCGGGTGGGGCGGGGTCCTGGAACGAAACCAAACGGGCAGAGCCCTTGGCGTCCTGGGATCGTGCTACTGGATCTTTGGTTGGCTCATCCCCGGCGGGCTTTTCTTCAGCGGGCTTTTCTTCAGCGGGCTTTTCCTCAGCCGGCGTGTCCCCAGCGGGCGTGTCCCCAGCGGGCTTCGCCGGATCTGCATTCGCTGGCTCGGTCGCAGCTGGTTCGGCGGCGGGTGGTTCTGTAGGCATGGGTTCAACTGGGACTGCAGGTTGCGATGCTGCTTTCTTCGCCGCTTCCATCGCCTTGAGCTCTTCGACAGTTTCTGGAACGCGTTCAAGATCCGGTGGTGGGAACTTCGACTCATCGAGTCGCGTGGTGACCAGCAAGAATCGGTTGATGGATACCTCTTTCGGTGCTTCGCCTTCCTTCGTCTCTTCAGTTTCGACAGGTTCGAAGCTAGCTCCGGCGCCGTTTCCAAAGCGGAGAAGGTATTGGACGCCATCCTTCAAGGTAACTTGGAGGTCGCCGTTCATGGCGTACAGCTCGTACGAGTCCGTGCCGGAGGTTTGCGAGGCAAAGAAGCCTCGTCGCTGTAGTGCTTGTAGCGTGGATTCTTGAAGTTTTTCACCGCGTAAATCTGCGGCTACACCGGCTGGCTTCTTTGCGACGTTAACGATCCGAAGATTGTCCAGTGCGCCCTTCATATCGTTGAGTTTGGTCGCATTGACTTCCTCGGTCGGTTCGATCTCTCGCGGCTTGGCGACGCGACCATCGTACACCACAAGGTTGGTTGGTTGCCATTTTCCGTCGCGGACATTGAAGCTTAGGTCGGCGTCATAATTCTGGCTCAGACCCAGGGTTCCTTGGCCCGTCTTCACGAGGGAGTAGTTCCTGATGCCGATGCCTTCAATGTCGTTGCTGCTCAGCTTGAGCAAATCCGATTCGATCCATTGTTTGAAATCGGTTGACAGTGGATTGGTATTTAATTCGACGACATAGATGACATCTTCGGCTGGGATACGAACAAAGCGTTTCTTGGTGTCGGTTGCGTCGACTTTACCAATGATCAGATCGGCGAGGATATCCCCTTTGTCGTCCCGGAATTGAACCAATTCGCCGACCCCATCACCGCCTTCGGCTTCCTTCTTCTTATCGGGCTCGAGGACACCAAACATCTTATGTTCCTCACGCTTTTCACTTGCGATGTTGAGCGCTTTGAGTCCAACAAACAAGTTTGCTGCTTCGCTCATCTGTTTGTTCGCATCTGCGGGGTAATTCTCGTGCGAAGGAATGGTCCAGACCCCATTTCGGTCCTTGGCAACTTCGAACTCCTCATACTGCTCGGCATCCGAATCGTATTTCATGATCTTCAGAGACGCGGCGGTGAGCGGATCCGCGAACTTTTCGAAAAGCGGCAGTTTGATACGAGCCGCTGCGGTCGATATTCCCGTGGAGTAGTTCCGGGTGGTTGTCGACCAAGCGAGAAACATCGATACAGCCGCAATGGCGGCCATGATTCCAGTTTTGCTAGACTCTGTCACAGGTATCTATCTCCATCCAACAAACGTGTCGTGTATTGATCGTGTTATTTTTTGCAATGTGCACATTGGCACTTTGCAAGGACCAACCATCGTGGCTTTGATGCCGAGCGGTTGAGGTTTTAACGGATTTGTCTTAACGGTATGGTTCTATCGGAGGCGGTTCTTGGAAATGCCTTCTCGCTCGCGCAATCGACGCGAGACTATCACCACGATACCGACCAACAAAGGTGGGATCGGTGGGATGAAGACGGCTAACCACTTGTATTTGTTTTGGATTTCCCGAATCGATTCGTCCGCTTTGCGTCTCGCATCGCGAATGTTGGTGTCTCGTTCACGCTGAAGTTTTTCGCGCTCAACTTCCAGTTTCTTCCCGAGCTGCGCTTGCTTCATCTGGTACTCGGTCATCCGTTGCAGCAATTCCTGCTGTTTCGAAGCGTCGATAGCACCTTCGGACTGCAGTTTGTCAACGGCTTCCTTGAATTGTCGCTCGGCTTTTGAACTTGCCTCTTCTGCTTCAGCGACTTTCTCGTTGAACTTGTCAACGACTCCGCTTCGCTCGAGAGCTTCTTCTTTACGCGCTTCTTCGGCTTGCGCTTCGACCAGTTTCAACGTGCTGTAGGTCGGCACGTGGCGTCGGATAGCAGGGTACTTGGTCTCGCCAGACAGAACATCAACGACGTTCAAAACGAAAGTGATGTTTTGGAATTGAAAGCGAATCTCTTCGAGTTGGCTGGGGTTTTTACGAATGTCAACAAACACGCTCGACATGCAATCAAGGTCCGATACATACACGACCTTCAGCGGTTTGTTTGCGGTGCCCGTTTCCCCGTCGTTCGCTGCTGCATTGCCTTCGACGAGCGCCGCGATCACTTGCGGCAGTCCCGTCGGTTTGCTTCGGCGAGAGCGGATCTCGGTGTTGCGATCCAAGGTGCCGCGTTGGATGTTGCGAACTTCCGAGAGAGGAATCGTTCCCGAGAAATCGCCCGTTGAGACCAACGGCGTGAATTTGTTCTTTGCGCCGTTCTTGGGCTTAATGGTGCCTGCGAACAGAAACATCAACTCCTTGAGTCCTTTGGTGATTTCGCTTTCTTCGCTGAGGGCGTCTTGCGCACCAGGAGCTTCCTCGCGGGCGAAGATCCAGAGGTCGGTCGACTGCTCCATCGCGTCGAGGATAGGATAAGGGTTGTACTGCTGCCAGCAGAGGTCGGGTGCAAACAGGCCCATGGGGGTTGGTTGGCCGGGGACTTCGACTTCGAGCAAATCCCAAAGTGGTTGTATTTGCCCCTTAGGCTGAGGCTGCCCGCCACCGAACATGCCGCCACCCATCGGTGGTTTCGGATCACCGGTGCCGGGGATCGCCTGATCGATGGCCGATTGCGGGTCTTCGAAGATCGCCGTCGGGATCCCCGCTTTGACCGCTGCGATGAAGTTCGTCATTTCTTCCGGGGCCAAGGAAGATGGTTGCACCGCGAGCAGAACGTCGATGCGTTCAGGATCGATGGGAGATGCAGGATTGATGTCGACCAATTCGAACTCTTTCCCCATTTCCTCGACGATCGGTTGCTGGGGCTGCTGCTGGAAGGATCGCATGTCGAGTCCCCCCATCATCTTCGCATCGGTTTTGAGAACACCGAGCTTCTTTCTCGAAGGTTTGGAAACGGTCGACAAAGAACGTGCGAGTTCATACTCGACGGGAATACCCTGCTCGAAGAACGGGATCACGATCTTCTGCAAGCCGCTTCGGAAAGCGGCCCCGAGGATTACCGGTTGATCGGAAAGGGTCCCACGTTCGCGGACTCGCACCGTTTGAGGCACGATACCGTACTGCTTTTCCGCTTGCTTTTCTTCGTCGCTCGAAGGGACGATGGAGTCGTAGATGCGAACCGACATGGGGACACCGGCGGATGTCGCAGTCGACTCGAATTCCTTGAGGAGCGAAACCAATTCGTATTTGGTTTTCGCATACATCTCTGGAACATCTGCCGAGATAAAGGCATCGACCACCACATCGCGATCCTTGCCCATGTTTCGGATCAAGTCGGTGGTGACAGGGGAAAGGGAGCTTACTTTGAGTTCGGTCGCATCGACGCGAACAAAGTCACGGTTCCTGAAGAAGATGCTTCCCGCGAGGAAGGTGACGTATAAGAGACCTGCTCGCAACAGGTAGTGGGCCAATCGCGAACCGCCGCTCTTGCCGCTGCTCCAATGCCGCTTGCCGATCAAGATCATGCAGAGGTACAAGCCGAACATGGCCAGGAGCAAGAAGTACGCGACGCCGGACAAACTGATCACGCCTCGTCCGAAATCATCGAATCGCTCCGACAGACTGAAGTTTTTTACGTCTCGGGCAAATCTGGTGCCGGTGATCGTGTCCGCTTTCGCAGCAAATGCGAGCGGGGCATTGAAGAGTGCACCGAGGATGAATCCGACGGTCAGGTTATTGGTCAAGAAGGAGGCGACCATCCCCAAAGCGATCATCGCCAATCCGATCAGCCAATAGCCGACATAATTGGTAAAGAACAACCCAGTGTCGACTTCGCCGTTGGTCAAGAACGCCAGCACAATGAACGTCGAGAACTGGGAAAACAGGAGCGAGACCGTGTAGATAGCCGCCGCTGCGACGTACTTGCCGATCACGATATCGAAATCGTCAGCAGGAAGAGTCAGAAGCAATTCGTCGGTGCCTTGCCTGCGTTCTTCCGCCCAAATACTCATCGTGATGGCGGGGATGAAGAACAGCATGATGTAGGTGAACCACTTGTTCAGCTCTGCGAGTGTGCCCAAGTTGGAGCTGAAGAACTCGTGAGGCCAAAATGCGGCCATGCTGGTTAGCAGCACGAACAAGCAAAGAAACACATAACCCGTCGGGTTTGAGAAATACCCGTAAAAGTTTCTCTTGAGGACTGCGTATGCGACCCGACGACCGCGAGCCAAAAGCAGGAGTCCTGCCATCATGACTCCTAAAAATACGATGTCCAGCAAGAGCAAACGAATCAAGGCACTTGCAATCACTTTTGAATATCCTTCATCAAGACAGGTGGACGATTATTGAATCGAGTTGTTGAGTTGCTGAGAGTTTTGGAATCTCAGCAATTTTCCCTCCGCGTCGCCGCAGAGGTGAGGAATAGGGAAACGCGTTGGCGAATTACCAACAGGATTGGGTTAGACCGCCGCTCCGGTAAGCTTGTGGAACGCTTCCGTCAAATCGCCGCGAACCTTCTTCAAGTCCTCCACGGATCCCTCGAAAACTTTTCTTCCTTCATTGATCATGATCACGCGGCTCGCCATCGCTTCGACTTCTTGCAAAATGTGAGTCGACAAAAGAATAGTCTTGGTCTCACCCAGCTTCTTCATCGTGTTCCGTACTTCGCGGATCTGGTTTGGGTCCAAGCCCGCGGTCGGCTCGTCCAGGATTAAAACATCCGGTTCGTGCAGGAGGGCTTGGGCCATGCCAACCCGTTGACGGAACCCCTTGGATAGTTTGCTGATGGCTTTGTGCAGAACCGTGGTCAGGTCGCACAACTCGACGACCGCTTCGATCCGATTCTTCTTGTAACCAGGTTCCATCCCGCGCGCGTCTCCGAAGAAGTTCAGGAGGCTATAAGGAGTCATGTCCGGATAAAGGGGGCCATTTTCGGGGAGGTACCCGAGATGCCGGGAGCCAGCGATTCGATCGGTGAACATGTCGTGGCCGGCGATCCTGGCCGACCCTTCGCTCGGGGACAGGTACCCGGTGAGCATCTTCATGGTGGTACTCTTTCCGGCCCCATTGGGACCTAGGAATGCCACCAATTCACCTTTGTTCACCGAGAATGAAATCTCTCGGGCTGCTGCAAAGGGGCCGTAAAATTTCGAAAGGCCAACCGCTTCGATCATCGCCGGAGAGCTTGCTTTGGTTTCAGCCATTTTGTTCGGTATTTCCAATGAAAAAGGAGCTAAAACGTAAATCCGAGTTTGGACGGTGGGTTTGAGCAGGAAGAGGATTCCAAAGAGCCTCGCCTCGTGCGGGAGTCTCTGGCGTCCGCAGCCAGAACAGTCCGTCGCTCTCAACCTGAGCGGGGTCAGTATAGCGAGAATGGTTACTTCAACAACGTACCCCGACCCGAGGCTGATCGCCTCGCCCACTGCTGCGGTCCCGCTGACCACGTTGCCGTTTGGTTCAGCCGGGAGAGCCCGCTGCCAGCGCTGTACGCACGCAATCCGCTCAAAGTTCGCCAGCCATGGCATCAATTCAGTGGATTTTTCGACCGAAATCAGGGCTGGATCCGGAGGGCCCATGCCTATTTTCCGGAGGGGTGCGGGGCGTGACTCGAGACGCGTTGATTCCCCGAGCGAAAACGACCGCATCGACATGTATCGCCCCTGCGCTCCGAAGCGAGCTCGCGGCTTGATGGAGCGTCGCCCCCGAGGTCATCACGTCATCGACCAGCAGTAGTCTCTTTCCCTGAATTGCCTTGGCGGGGCCGGCTCGGAACGCCCCAAGCATATTGAACTCCCGCTCCACCACCGTTTTCATCCCCTGCTTTTGCGTCCAGCGACTCCGATGCAGCCACTTGCTCCGGACGGGCTGGTCGATGGCGGCGCCTACGCGGCTCGCCAGTACGTCCGCTTGGTTGTACCGATGCGTCAATTTGCGAAACCAGTGCTGCGGGATTGGAATCACGGCATCGTAATGCTCGGGTGCGAAAAGGATCGGTTGCTCCGAAGGGGGTAGCAACTGGCCGGTCAGCCAATCGCCGATGCGATCCCCCAGTTGGCGCGTCAAGCCTTCATAGGCGGGCTCTTTCATTTTGCGCACTGCAGGAATTACCGATCCGGAGTAGATCGCGAAACTGAAAACGCGTTGGAATTGCCAGCGTCGATTTTTGCACCAACGGCACGATCTCGCGGGCTTCTTGCGCTTTTCCTCGTTACCAAGTTTCAGCCCTTCACTGCGCGGTGCACCGCATTTCCAGCACGGGTCGTCGAGTGGAACGAGGAGATCCAAGCAGTGCGAGCACAAGCACCCCCGATTGTGTTCGTCCAAAAGTTCCACGCACAAAGCGCAGGCCCTTGGGAAAAAGAGGTCCACCATGCTCGAGAGGTGTGCGATCGCCATCGTTGAATTGGGTGTTGGGTTAGCCTATTCTCTTGTAGTCTTTCAGTTGCTGTCGCTGTATCAATCGATCTGAAGTACGATTTTGCCCTGGAGCACACCGCTTTTCGCAAGCGTGTTCGACTCCTGCAATCGATGCGCTTCGGATGCGTCCTCAAGAGGCATGACACGGTCGATTTGCGCATGCAATTTTCCAGCACCCATCCAATGATTGATATCAACCGCGGCCAGTTTTTGCTGCTCCGGTGTTGCCTTGAACATTGCGAACCCGAGGAGCGAGCAGCCCTTGACGTAGAATGGCCCTACTGGAAACGCGGGTCTCGCATCGCGACCTGCCATCACGACCATCCGTCCATTGGGAGCCAATGCGCCGACCGCGAAATCGAAATCTGGTTCGCGAAGAGTCTCCCAAAAAACATCGACGCCATCGGGGGCTGCGCGACGGAGCGATTCGCCAATATCCTCCCGCTGGTATTCGATGACCAAGTCCGCCCCTAATTCACGGCATCGGGCCGCTTTCTCTCCGCTTCCGGCGGTGGTGATAACCCGCGCACCGATGATCTTGGCCATCTGGACCACCATTGATCCAACGCCACCGGTACCACCTCGCACAAAAATGGTTTCGCCTGGTTGCAGGTTCGCTCTCGAGAACAAGCCGAGATGCGCGGTGATGCCGACCAAGGCGACCGCGGCCAACTGTTGGTCGCTCACAGCATCCGGAGAGGGATAGAGCCATTCGTGGTCAATCACCGCGAACTCAGCAAAGGTTCCTTGTCGGCCCAGCAAGCCTTGATTCGAACCCCACACGCGTTGGCCTATCGGGAATTGCTTCACATGGGAGCCGGTCGCGACGACCTCACCGGCAAAATCGCATCCGATGACATACGGGTTCGGAAGCGGCCAGTAGTTCGCGCCCCCGCGGATGTAGGTGTCGATCGGATTGACCGATGCCGCCCGCACTTTGACCAATACACCATTGTTATCAAGCACCGGAGGAGGAATGTCACCAACCTGGATTACCTCTGGACCACCAGTTTGTGTGAAGTAGGCGGCCTTCATGGATTTATTTCCTTATCGATGGTGTTGCGTAAAGGGATGGCTCAACACGAATGCAATGCATAGGGGACTCTATTAATTCCTCGAACGAAGAAACCATGGGGTCCACAAAAAGCAAAGAGACAGTCCGGTCATCATCCGCTTTATCATAGCAAAGCCCTGATGTTTTGGGGCATGGACCCCTCCCGGCTATACGAGCCAAGACAATGGGCATTCTAAGCCGGCTCGGTAAACGCGGTTACAACCAATTGCTAACGCTAACGAAGCACGGTTTTGTGCGGTTCCCCTGAAACCTCTCGAACCAGTCGAGGAACAGCGTATCCTGGAAGCAGTTTCCTGAGTTCGTCGATGATTTGTTCGCCGACAGGGGTGTTCGTTTCGAAATGCGCCGCACCATCGACTCGATCCAATTGATGCAAGTAATAGGGTTGTACCCCCACATCAACTAGCCTTTCGCAGAGGTCTCGCTGCAAGGCAACCGAGTCATTGATACCGCGCAGCAGGACCGCTTGGTTCAGCACTGATGCCCCTGTCCTCTTCATTGCTCGAATCGCTTGAATCAAGGCCTGGTCGATTTCGTTGGCATGGTTGATGTGGAGCACGATCCAACTGGTCAAGCGGCTCGAGGCAATCCAATCGCAGAACGCGGCATCGATTCGGTTTGGGATCATCACCGGGAAACGCGTGTGGATTCGTAGCCGCTGCACATGGCCGATCGCTTCGAGAGCGTTTCCCAGTGCCCTTAGACGCTGGTTGCCGAGCGAAAGAGGGTCCCCTCCCGAGAGGATGACTTCATGGATCGATGGATCGTTGGCGATGAGATCAAGTGCTGGTTGCCATTGATCGTTGCTTCTCGGGGATTCCTCGTAGGGGAAGTGACGGCGAAAGCAGTATCGGCAATGAACGGCGCACACTCCGGAGGCGATCATCAAGACACGCGAGGTGTATTTGTGCAGCAATCCGGGAGCGCGTTCGACGTGTTGATCGCCCACAGGATCTTGCCCGTAACCCGGCGTTTGAACACGCTCATCACTGGTCGGGAGGATTTGCAGCAGCAAGGGATCTGTGGGATCCCCGGGTTGCATCCTCGCGATGAACTCGCGAGGGACGAATAGTGGGAATGGGTTCTCAAGATCGATTGGACTGGGGAAGTCTTCAGGGCGAAGTCCCAGGCAGTCCAGCAATTCCGATACGGATCGGACTGCGTTTTGCATCGAATGTTGCCATGCGGAGTTTTCTACGTCCCGCATGAGGTGTAGACCGATTCCGCTAGATGCCATCCGCCACATCCGACGCTGGCTTTTCGGATCGAGCCTCGTTGACGAGGAAGATCACGGCCGCGATTGCAAATGGAATCAAGTAGTAGATGATCCGGAACAAGATCACCGCGCAAACAATGGGGCCTTTGTTGTCAGCCTCCGGACCTTCTAAGAAGGTCAGTAAGATCGCTTCGAGCAGACCGTATCCGCCAGGAACGTGGGTGAGCACAGCGCAAATCTGTGCGGTCAAATACGCGATTAGGACCGTGGAGAAGTTGATTTTGTCCGGGCCGACGACATCGGGTGGTAGCAATGCGTACAGGGTTGCTGTCGCTAGGAGAAAGTCTCCGGCCGATACCAACAGCTGCATCGCTGACAGTCGAACTGGAGGTAGGGACAAGGTGTATTCTTTGAAGCGGATCGGACGACGTATGAAAGCGCATGAGATGAGGTAGGCGAAAACGCAGGACAGAAAAATAACGCCGAGCAAATGCTGCGATAACGAGATCTCGCCCCAAAGCTTCGATTCGAACTTGAGCATTTCCACAACATCAGGTGGCAAATGGATGGGAAGGGCCAAGAACGAGACACCTGCGAGCAAGAACAGGCCCAGCCAAAACGTGATCGAGAGAATGCTGACCAGTGCAATGATCTCAAACGTGGAGAAGCCCCACTTGGAATACATCCGGTAGCGAACAATGTTTCCCCCGAAGAGCCAACCCAAGACATTCCCGCATGCGTATCCGACGATCGCTCCCGCCATGATCTTTCTCAATGGCAAGTCTTTCTTCAGGTATCGAATGGCGATCCAATCGTACCCGGTCAAGATCAAGTAATTTACGGCCGTGAGTAGGATCGCCACAATGATGTGGCTGGTGGGCAAAATCTCGAAGCCTTGCTGTACCTGTGCCCAGGTTACCCCTTTGAGTTTCTTCGAGACGAACCAGAAGGCGATCGCCATGATCACGAACACAGCGGTGATCTTGCCCGATTCTCCTAACCTCCCGACGATCGTGCGTCCGTAACTACCACTGGTAACATCCGGTGTGATCGGTTGGTACGGGTTCGAGTCGTTCGGTTTGATGGAGTCTGATTCTTTGGAGTCCGATTCGCTCTTGGTCATAGAATCTACTTTATAGGTGAGTTCCGCGGAGAAATGGCTCCGGAGCGTTGCCCGCCGACAATCGGTAATTTTTGGCCGGTCCATCTTTGGCCAAACGAAAATCGACGTGCCGCAATCCGTTAACTTACGCAATTTGCGTCCACTTTGGTAGCTCAAACGGAAATGACGGTTTTTCCGGCGACGACTGCCGATACGTCCAATGAACCTCTTTTCATTGGTTTATTGGTGTAGATATTATGAGATCGTCTTACCGGCTTGTCCTCGCCGCCGCCGCGGTTTTTTTCTCCTCGGCATTCGCATTGAATGCATTTGCTCAATCTAGGAGCGAAATCGTGGTTCCTGGAACTGGGGTCCAGCTCAAGCAAGTCGGTGACGATTTTGAGGATGAAGACTGGGGGTATGTCCCCAACAATCCCAAGAGCACCGAGGATATCGACGAGAACCAGCGGATGCCGATGGGCAAGACGCACAATGGCCGCTGGTACGAAGGGGCGAAACGAGGGCATCCCGATATTGTGAAGCGCGTGCCGACCCCGCCGGGTGGGCTTGCCGGGAGCGAGGGCTCCATGCTGATGCGGTCTCTGTTTACAGGGATCCCGAATCGCCCCAGCCACAAGATGCACCAGGACGACTTTATCTGCAACGTCCAGTACCGCACCGGAGGAACCTTGAAAGTTTCTCAGTCCCCAAACATCACGACCCGCGTCTTCATCCCACCCTTGGATCAATGGGAGCGCCGCAACGGTCCTCACTTTGCATTCCGCGCGGCCGTCGAGACGACCATTATGGAGAACAAGACCAAGTTCTTGTTTTCTAGCAAAGCCGAGAAGGACGAGGTCTATTGGCCTGGCCTATTCATCCTACGCGGGACCAAGCAAGTCGAGGGTAAAGTTGTGCCTTACGCATACTTCCGCGTCCGTGCCGATCGGAGCGGCGGTGACTTCATGGGCCCCGAGATTACTGAAACGGGATGGTGGACGCTCGGATTGTCCTTCACGCCAGATGGATTGGTGCATTACTTCGCTCGCCAAGGCATCGAAGAGCTTTCTCGCGAAGACTACATCGCGACCGCGATGCCTTATGGATACCGCTGCGAAGAACTGCGATCGTTCTTCTACAACGTGGTCAATGGAGACAACGGACGGGACTGGAGCACCGATTGGATCGTGGATGACCCCAAGCTCTATGTGATCCAGAACACCCGTATGGCCAGCAAAAACTAGACGGGCCAGCAAAAACTAAATAGTAATAATTAAACAGCAATCACTAGGCATGCAGCGCTGGATTGCTATTCGCGGCTTCGGGCGAGCCTCGCCGCAGCCAAGACGGCTTGAGTCATCCCACCCGGCTTTGCGATACCCTGCCACGCGATATCGTGGGCGGTTCCATGCGCGACGCTGGTACGGATGATGGGCAATCCCAAGGTGATATTCACCGCTTCGAACATGTCGAGCAACTTCAACGCAATGTGACCTTGGTCGTGATACATCGCCACCACGGCATCGTACTCACCGCGTACCGCTTTTGGCATCAACGTGTCTACCGGCAATGGACCTTCGACCCGGATGCCGCGCTGCTGAGCCAGTCGCACCGCGGGCTCGATGATTCGGATTTCTTCGTCTCCGAATCGTCCATGCTCCCCCCCGTGCGGATTCAGAGCGGCGACCGCGATGCGAGGGCTGGTGCTGCCATGTTCATCGACCAACTGCATCGACTTGCGCAAACGCGAAAAGTAAGCGTGAGCCAAGTCGATTTTCTCCGAGATGGCTGGGATCGTCAGATTGGCGAATACGTCTCGAAGGGCCATGTGCAAAGTGACGTGAACGACGCCAAGCCCCGCAGGGCCTCCGCGGTGTGGCTTCATTGAAGGCTCCGCTTGGTTTGTTGTCTCCTCGGTATTTGTAGGTTTGAGGTTGCTCGGTGGCAGGTACAGCATCATCGCCGATTCATGCGTACCACAAAGATGCGCGAGCAGTTCCGTGTGACCCGGCCAGTCATGACCCGCCAACTGCAATGCTTTTTTATGGAGTGGTGCAGTTACTACGGCATCAAGCGTTCCATCCAAACACAATTGAGTTCCGGCGATCAAGCAATCATAGGCGGCTTGGCCACCACGTGCGTCGATTCTTGGCTCCGTAGCACGGTCCGCTTCCGCTAGCCCTGTCTCAACACAAAAAACAGTGCGGTCCCTTTTCCCGTTTCGCTGCAGCGAAGCATCGATCGCTTGTTGGCATGTATCAAACGACCGGATCTCGATCTCAGCTCGCATCGTTGAGGCGGCTGCTCGAAGAACCTTCGAGCGACCGATTGCAATCGGGTGGCACTCCTGTTCCAGTTGGCCTGACGCCAGTGCTCCCACGAGAATCTCCGGCCCGATCCCGGTGGGATCTCCCATGGTGATGCCGATCTTTGGCCTAATCCCCGCTTGGGTCATGGGTTCGATTTCACTCCTTGCTTGTTCATCGCGGAGGTTAATGCGCGATCGATGGCTCCTTCGCCGGATACCCCAACCCAAAAGTCGACCACTCGAAGCTTCGGATCGAGCAACAATGTCGTGGGGTAGGAGAACCCTTTTCGGCCGAGCAAGTTGGCGACTTGGACCCGCGAGTATTCGGTCGGGTCGCAGTAGACAGGGAGTCGGCCATCGATCGTTTGCATCACACGTTTGGTATCAAAATCCAAGTCATCGAGTTTCTCCGGCGACGTGCTCCCGCACGATACGCTGATCACAGCGACCTCGGTGCTGTCTTGATACTTTTGCTGAAGCTTGGCGATGTCCTCTAGCTCAGCGGCGCACGGAGGGAACCACGGCCCCCAAAAATGCAACACAACCCATTTGCCCATTAAGTCTTGGTTGGAGAGCCGATTCTCGACGTTGAGCAATGGCTTCAAATCCAAGTCACCGATGGGCTGCCCGGCGATTTTCGTTCTCTCCCTTCCGAGGAAGATCAAAAAACTCAGGCCGACGAGCATGAACAAGCCCGCGAAAATAAGATAGCGGTACGACGGTTTGGGGTTCGCTCGCCCATCGGCAATTTCCACCCCGGCTCCCCCTTCGGCACCCAGATTTGATTGGCTACCCGAATGAGGCGTAGCCAGCACTTCTCCCATTCGATTCGCAATTGGTTCGGATTGGTTCATCGGTTCCATCGTTGGTATTCCATCGTTGGTATTCAAGCGAGTTCTGTCAGAAAATTGATTGCGGGGAGAATCAAAATAGCGATTTCCGCGCCATTGTACGCATTTCGGATAGTTCGTGGTTCATTCCAGTTCCCCTTGGGATAGTTGCGACCAATCGCGGTGCTGCCACCTGCTGGATTCCACAGGTGGAACACCGCGCACGCAGTGGCTTGATTCCTGCCTCAGGTATGCGACAATCTCGCCCAAGTGTGCGAACCGAAATTCCTCAGGATACTCCTTAACGGACGCGGCGGGTTACATGCGATGCCCATTCTGTGGCAACGATAACGATGGCGTGAGAGATTCTCGATTGGTCGAGGATGGCCGGGCAATTCGTCGGCGTCGCTTTTGCAATCACTGCAAACGCCGATTCACCACCTACGAACGGGTGGAAGGCTTGCTTCAAGTTCGCAAGCGGGACGGAACATGCCAGGATTTCAGTCGCGCTAAAATTGAACGCGGTTTGGCGCTCGCATGTTGGAAACGCAAAATCAACGCCGAAGAGATCCAGCGTCTTGCGATCGAGATCGAATCCTACATCCTCGATAATTACGAACGGGAAGTCCATTCCGAGGACATCGGTAACCTTTGCATGCAGTATCTTCGAAAGCTCGACGAAGTCGCCTTCGTGCGGTTCGCGAGCGTCTACCGTAGCTTTCGCGACGCGCAAGACTTTGTTAAAGAATTGACCCCGATCCTGTCTCCTGAGCAGCCGAAAACTCCTACGAGAACTCCGCCGAAGGACATTCCGAAAGACAGTTCCAAAGATCGTCCGCAAGACCCGCCTGAGGATCCACCCAAAGGGCCGATTAGAAAGAAGAAGGACTAGGTCGTCTCGTACCCGTGTAGCAGTTGCTCGAGCGCAGCGAGCAACTTGATAGTGGACGATTGTCGTAATCGTTTTTGGCTCCTGGCGAGAGCAGTTGGGGACAACGGCTCTACATTGCGGCCCCATCGTGGTACGACAGTCTCTGTCGTGAAAGGCTGCGCGATAGCTGGCCCATAACCCTCGAACAAACTCACGCGAAGGCGCGAAGACGCGAAGAGTAACGGGAAGAGTATGTGGTGGATCTTGCTAAAGATCCCGACCGCGAGCCTGCTCGAGCGCAGCGAACAACCTATTGTAGAACGATTGTCTCAATCGTTCCGGCTCCTGGCGAGAGCAGTTGGGGACAACGGCTCTACATTGCGGCCCCATTGTGGTACGACAGTCTCTGTCGTGAAAGGCTGCGCGATAGCTGGCCCGTAACCCTCGAACAAACTCACGCGAAGGCGCGAAGACGCGAAGGCTAACGCGAAGAGAATGGTAGTGGATCTTGCTAAAGATCCTGACCGCTATCCTGCTCGAGCGCAGCGAACAACATATTGTAGAACGATTGTCTCAATCGTTCCGGCTCCTGGCGATGAGCAGTTGGGGCAACGGCTCTACATTGCGGACCCATCGTGGTACGACAGTCCCTTGTCGTGAAAGGTTCTGCGATCTCAGGGCTAAACCCCTGGATCATTTCTAGGCGAATAGTCTTGGGGAGTAAACGACGGCGGAGCGTCGTGCCACAATGTACTCCGATCATTTTCACGCGAAGGCGCGAAGCCGCGAAGGGAAAGCCTTGGATCCAAGTGGTGGGACGATTGTCATAATCGTTTTTGGCTCCTGGCGAGAGCAGTTGAGGACAACTGCTCTACATTGCGGGCCCAAAGTAGCACGACAGTCCCTTGTCGTGAAGGGGTTTGCGATAGCTGGTTTTTGGCTGCACAGGGCTGGGATTCTACCCCACCTGCCTACAGCGCAAACTACAGCGCGCAGGGTGCTTTTGGGGGTAAAAAGGTGCCGAAGTGTGCTGTGGAAACAGGTCGCGGGGGTGCTAGCACGGCCTACGAAAAAACCCCAGATCCTTTAGAAGAACCCGGGGTTTTCGTGGAAAAATCAAGAGTGAGAGCGGAGGGA
>CAIYZV010000327.1 GCA_903930765.1 uncultured Pirellula sp. | reverse complement strand
CGACGCCGTTAACCAGCCACGTCAATCGCCAATCAACAAGCCGATAGTCGATCGCGATGTGCTGTATGGTGATGCTCTGCTCGAAGACATCGCCGCGAGGGTGCTCGCGGTCGTCGTCAGTGAAGAATGGAAGAACAGCGATGGTATCGATCAAGAGAATGCACGTTACCCATTCACGATTCAAGTGCATCGCGATTGGCTGATGACTCCGCGAGACGACTTAGGTGGGCGAATGCCTCGGCAGTTGTTGCACGGGGCAATCGAGTGGAGCGACCGAGTCACCTGGGGACAGCGCCTTCGGTTGATGGACGGCGAGTCCGTGTCCGCCATTCCTAATGACTGGTCCGATTTCCCCACAGCGCCTATGGGGAGTCAAGAGATGTGCCTTTATTTCGATCTGTGCCGCAATGTTATCGAAGCGAGTTGGTTCTGGTGCGCAAGCGCAGATAGAAAATTGGAGCATGCTAAGGCAACGCATTCATCAACGCAGCTTGCCACATTTTTACGGAACATCAGAGACGAATGGCTGCACAATTCTTTCGAAGGAGGCTCCCCACCCAGTTTTATCATCGAGTGTGGTCGCCGACGAGTGCCACGAGGTACGGGCATCGCAATCCATGGGATCGAGAAAGTGCACGACGAGAAACAGTTTACCGATTGCGATTGTCCGATATGCGAAATGATGGCGGACGGTACCTTCGGCATCGGTTTCACCAGCATCGATGGACACCATTTAGAGTTGGATGACGAGTTCGCTTTTTCGATGATTGAGACACGCGAAGGATGGGAAAAGCAAGAGCAGGATTACGCGGACTTCAGTGCCGAAATGGATCGTAAGAGGGCCGAGCGCGAAGCCCATGGTGATACGGAAGATCCCTTCGCGTCTGCATGGACTGGCATTCAAAGCGACGATCCACTTCCAGGGGACACGTCAAGACATCTTCAGATGGCTTTTATGGTTGCCGAGATCGTATCGTTACTCGGGGAATCCGAAGCGTCCAGCGTTGAAATCAAGAGTCTCAATGAATCCTTTGCAAATTATCGGCGAAGCGAATACGGGCAACGGAAACAATCGGCAATACAACTTAAGGCGATCCTGCAATCACTCGCAGATCGCTACCATGGATTGGTATCAAGATCGGCGGACTTGCAAAGTCGGATTGATGAGGCCGAACGAAACCACTCGTACCACGATCGCGATTCCGACCTCCCCTTTTGAAGTTTTTGCAAGCGGGAAATAGGTGGCACTCACGAATGGCACTCGAAAGCTTTAAAGTCAAAAACAAGGAATCGCGATCTCGGGGTGTTATCCAGATTCGCGGCCGGAATTTAACGACCTGCCAGACAGGGAGTCGAGTTGGGGCGATTGAGTTGGCTCGCGCCCGAGAGACAAATAGAAAAAGGCAGGTTGCCCTGCCTTTGTCATCGACTATCGCGATTTGGATAACCGATCGTTATTTCGTCATCAAGCGGCGAAACCGAAAGCCAGCAGCGCCCGCGAACACTGTACCCAAAAGCAACATCGAAGTCGGCTCGGGAACTGCGGACGTGCCGTTGATCGTGACCATGTCAAAACGAACCGTGCCGGTTGAGGCATAGGTACCAGTGGGGCTTGAGGCTTCGTAGTTGGCTCCGTTCGTCGCACGCTGCAGAATACGGAAGGAGAAGGTCGAATTGTTGTCGACTGCAGCTATTGACGAGAGGTCAACGCTACGATTGTTGAACCACTGGTCACCGCCAGTCGCCGTAAACGTGGCTAACGAAGTGAAGGTTGTGCCATCTGTGCTGTAGAAGAACTCAACCCCGCGGGCTGAGGTATTGCTGTGCCGTTGATCCCAGGAAACCGAGATTCCAGTGAAACCAGCGGTGCTCACGGAAAACTCGACTCCACGCGCTGCTGCGCCCTGCGCCGCATACGTAGTCGTTTGCAGAGCCAAGTTTGTCGTAGCGGTATCAGACGATCCTGCTCCCGATGAACCGGTGGTCGGTGTCGTCACTCCACCAAAAAGCGAAACGCTCCCACTGCCTGTACTCGGAGTTGCCGTTCCGATAGTTCCTGGCGTGATATTATTGAAATTCCACTGTGTGATGATGTCGGCATTGGCGGATGAGACCATCGAGACCAACATCAAACTTGCAATCCAAATCCATCGCATAAACTCACCTCTGTCGAAACCCTAACTAAAATGTTCATCAATGCTTGGACGTAGTTTAGCAAGCTCAGACGCACGTTGGTGTTCCGCTAGATGAGAATCTTGTTAAGAATTCAGAGAGCATACGTCCATTTGTGCCACCCACTTTTTTGACACTTTTGAAGTTTTTGCAAGCGGAAAATAGGTGGAACCCACGAATGGACCTCGAAAGCTTTAAAGTCAAAAACAGGGAATAGTGATCTCGGGGTGTCATCCAGATACGTGGGTGGCACTTAACTACTTAACTATTTGGATCGGGAGGGTCCTACTAGTTCGGTTTTAAGGAAAACGCCAGGATGGGGGGTTGATGACAAAACAAAAGCCCGCGAAATCCTTCGCGGGCTTTTTTCGATCGGTCTACGTTTGGTCTTCGGTCTACGTTTGGTCTGTCGTGCTGCGACTCGGAAACTATTTCGAAGACGCTTGTTTCGCAAAATCGACGCCGACCGCGTTGGTACGAATCCGACAAAGATTGCTGTTAGCGGTGATGAACAAGCTCGAACCATCTTCACCGAAACAGCAGTTGCTCGTGCGGTCTCCGGTATAGATTCGCCCAAGCAAGATACCTTGGCTGTTGAAAACGTAAATTCCACCAGGACCGCTGGCCCATACGTTTCCATTGGTATCCACTGACAGGCCGTCCGGCAAACCCGGATGCTTTCCGACTTGGTCGGTCGCATCATAAAAGAGTTTTCCGGGACCCACGGTACCATCGTCCTTCACCGGGAACGCCATCCAGATCGCCTTGTTCGGATCGCTTTGCGCGACGTACAGCGTCTTCTCATCGGGAGAGAAGCCGATACCGTTCGGTCGGGCAAGCTCCGTGGTGATCAGTGTCAGTTCGCCGGTCGCCTTCGAAATTCGGTAGACACCGAAGTGATCTAGTTCCCGTCGAGGATCGTTTTCTCGCATGGGGAGTCCATACGGTGGGTCGGTGAAATAGATATCACCATTGGACTTGAGAACCCCATCGTTCGGGCTGTTGAGCCGCTTGCCCTTGTAGTTGTCCGCCAATGTTCGTTTGCCGCCGTTGGGTGTCAAGACACTGACGCGGCGATCACCGTGCTCACACATGACGAGGTTGCCATTGGAGTCTTTCAGCAGACCGTTAGCACCTGGTTCGAGACCGTAGTACGTCACACCGGTGTACCCGGAGGGTTGCATGAAGAGAGAGATTCCATGGCCAGTAGACCAACTGAAAATGGAGTTTCTTGGAATGTCTGTGAACAGAAGGTAGCCGTTTTTGGCATCCCCCATCCACAATGGACCTTCGCTCCAGGTGAAACCATCCGCCAAGATCTCGATCTTTGCGTCGGCTCCTACCAGTTTATCGAACTCGGGTTTGAACCTTTCGATCGAGCCCAGGGTTTTTGGGGGTTGCGGGACACCCGATGTTTGGGCTTGCAGAGAACCAGCCATACTCAATGTGAATAAGAAGGAAAGGAAGGTAAAGATGGATCGCATGACGAATCGTCCATAAAGAGAGGGTGGAAACCATCGATGTCGAATCGAAGGCCAGCGAGCTGGCAGTAAGTTTGGTAGACGCTCGGTCCACGAATCGCTTAGTTTAACGGATGAATAGTCTAACGGATGCTGGACCTGGGTTAAAACCACTCGGGGCTAGAAACGAATCCAGCGATCCATTTTTTGCTAAAAACGAGGGTCGCTTTCCAAACACCCATCTTTCGTATCCAATATTGGGGACAAAACATTTGGAGGGGCCCCAGACTGCGGCCTGCGTGGTTCGATGTTGCCGAGTAGGCAAGGGAGATAGGAATGGGCCGAAAGCACCCGACTGGGAGATATTGGACCGAAGATCCCGAGCATGAAGATGTCATTCGGATGGAGCTCAAGACACGCAAGGGGCGATTATTTGCCAACTGTTGGGAACAAGGCCCGTTTTCGGAGGAGGACTGGGGTTTTACGCCATGCTTCGAACTCGCGAACAGCGACAGCACGGACGGTCGAAAAACCTACTTTGCTGCTTGGGAGTCGGATGAATACTCGATCCATTGTGTGATTGTGGTGCGAGGTACCAGGATGCGAGTTCAATGGGTCGGACTATTTCCGGATGGACTCGGCTTTAAGGAAACGCTCAGGTATCGGAAATGGGATCCAATCGCTGCGGGTGACGAGCGGTTCGATCCGATGCGGAATTTTCAATGCATGTGGGATGGGACTCAACCTGGATGGCGATTGTGCACATGCGACGAACCGGTCTACTTCGCGGAGTTCGTATTTTCCGAAGAAGGTCCCACTGACGGGCAAATCAGCGCGATTGCGGACCACCTCGAGGAGATAGGCGCAGACATCGATGGCGATTTGCATCAGCACTTGGCGGGAGTCGAGGGGTATGTGATCTCAAACACGTTTCGAGCCGACGAACTCGAAGCATTGCGGAAATTCACCGCCGACCACCGAATCAGCTTGAACGCGATTGAATTACCCGCCGGCGAATTAGCCATCGTGAATCCCGATGGGAAGGATATTTGGTCGCTGTGGTTGCTGTCAGCGAGTTTGGTCCTGAAACTAAACAATCGGATGCTTGAGGAAGGCATCCCTGTCGTGAAGCGAAAATTCCCCGATCGAAGCATTCGATGATTCGCAAGCGAGCGACAGTCGGGAAGACGCGTCAGTCAGAAAGAAGCGACAGCCATGAAGACGCGTGTCAGAGTAGCAACCGCGCCACTCGTTCGCGTGATCGGTCCCTGTGCGATCGAAAGATGGTAGTAAAATAAAGGTAATAACAAAAGGACGGTAACACGATGAATCACGACCCGAACAATCCAGTTGTGCTTTGCGATTTTCTCACCGAACTTGAAGCCACCCTCGTGATCGGACATCTTGATGAGGCAGGCATCCAAGCGATGCGTTCGGGTACTGGGGGATCTACCGGCTGGCCCGATGCCGCGAGCTACACGCAAGTCGTCGTGCGTGAGAGAGATTTCGAACGCGCCAAGAAGCTCTTAGACGAGCCCCCCGAGGTCCCCTGATGCCATCGGTTAGCTTGCAGTGCCAGACGAACGGGTCCATTTTCGAATGGCCCGAACCCAAGATTCGATGCAACAACCCCTGCAGTACCCAACTTATAGCGGCGAGATTTGATGGCGGTGTGGCATGAGTGAGCTTGACAGTAATCCTGCAGAGCCAATTCCGAGCATTTCGGTTACTGGGAATAGCTCCGAGCGTCGCGTCAAAGCCTGCCATTGCTGCGGATTGATCCAGTCGGTGGTCGCTGCGAAGGAGGTCGCTATTTCCGTTTGCCCGCGGTGTGGTGCGGTTGTAGATCGATGCGTGGATAAGGGATCCAGTCGGCAGCGGACTGCAGCAGCCGCATTTGGGGCGATGCTGCTTTTTCCTGCCGCTATTGTGCTTCCTATTTTAGAAATAGAGAAGTTAGGCCATCATTATACGAGTAGTATCCTCGGGGGCATCATCGAGTTGTATCACGAAGGCAGCTTGATCATCGCAACGATCATTTTGCTGTTTTCGATAGTTCTTCCAGTCGCAAAGTTGCTGACGCTGCTAGAACTGTGTTGGTTCCGTTGGCTCGAGCATCATCATCGCTCATGGGCCTATCGAGTGATCGAGTTTTCAGGTCGTTGGAGCATGATGGATGTAATGCTGCTCGCATTTTTAGTGATGCTGATCAAGCTTTCAGGGATGGTCGAGTTCCACATCGGACCTGCTGCAGTCGCTTTTGCAGGCTGCGTGGTCATGAGCATGATCGCATCGATGAGTTTCGACCCGCATTCGATTTGGGAAGAGGACCACGCGTGATTCTGGCGGATTGCTAGAACATGGGTCGACCAGGAACCAAGCGGCCAAAGGCGGGGTTGCTTTCCGCGGGGCCGCAATTTGTCTATTTTGCCCGTCGCAAATTTGCCCGTCGCAAAATGGGCTGAAAACCACAAAAAGTACGTCATTTTTCGCCATTAATCGGTCGGCTATCGGTAGCATTTTCGAGGTTCACTAGCCAAAATACGAAGCGTTGTCCCTCCTGTTTTTGTAAGAGAACGATTCGATGAAACTCAAAGTCTGTAGTCTTGGCCTCCTCGTCGCATTTCAGTTTCAGTCCTTGACCCGGGCGAACGAACCCTCCTTGGGAGATGTTCTGCAGTCCTGTCCAAAGCCTGCAAATGCCATCCTCCACGGGGATGTGAATGCCATTCGTAAGCTTTCCATGGGTACTCCTCTCGAATTTGACATGCCTGCTGGGGTGGATCGGGTCAAGATTGCCGCTGAGCTAAACTTTACAACGCTGCAACCGAGTTGGGAGATTGGCTACGCCGCCATGAAAGCAACTCCCAGCGCCGAGGCGATCGCCAAGCGGATGGGTGGGTATGTAGACAACGTCAACAATCGCTCGGTGATTTGGACGCCCAACCAAATGTACCTCATCCCTCTCCAAAACGAAGTCTTGTCCATCGTACGCCCTGCGGATCGCAAATTCCTCGGCCAGTGGCTGAAGAAAGATCGCAGCCCCGGCGTAAGCGATTATCTCAAGCGGGCTGCTGGTGCTCAGTTGGGCGAAGTCGCAGCGATGATCGCGGTCGATCTCGAGGACCTCATCTCCGCAGACATCCTCGAGCAAAATTTGGCTGGCTTAAAGTCAATCGCTGGAAAAGATGTCAAGAAAATCGCGCGATCGATCGCGGGCATGCACGGTGTAACCTTGTCCGTGAACAAAGCAAGTTTGTCGGATACCGTAATCACTCTCGAGTTCAAAGAAGCCCCATCGGAACTGGCACCGATCGCCAAGGCTTTCTTCAACGAAGTCTTTGAACGCCGCGGGTCGGCCATCGGCGATTTCACCAAGTGGAACCAAACCGCAAGCTCGGACGGAAAGATCCTGAAGTTCACAGGGGAAATCACCCACGAAGCACTCGACGATTTGCTGGGACTGTTCACCATCCATCGTCATACCAACGGCAATAATGCCGCTGCCGGCGGTACCGCAGATGCGACCAATCCTGCTCCTACGCAGGAATCGAGTGCCAGCATGATTGCGGAAAACTCGAAGCAATACTTCAAGAAAGTAGTTCAAGTCGTCCACCGAGTCCGCGATTACTCCGCCAGTAACACCGGCGAACGTGCTCAATGGAATGCCAACATGGCGAACCGTATCGACGAAATGCCTACCCTCAACATCGATGCCAATTTGGTTCAATTCGCATCCGAGGTGGCCAAATCGTTGCGAACCAATAGCTCCTCGATGCAATTGACCAACATCGCTTCGGGTGCCCAAGCGGTCGCGAACGATGCAGGATCGGGTGGAGACACGTCCGCGGTATTCAGCGGTACCAACGTTCAAAACCTCGGCTACGGGTACGCGTCGTTTAGCTATGGTGGCAATGGCAACTACGCCGATCCAAACTCGCCCATGAAGTATTACCAAGTCGCCCAGGCGAAGGGAAATGCTTCGTTCAAGCAAATGATGGCACAGATGGAGCAAGCCATCTCGGACATGCGTCGCACCATGACTGACAAGTACAAGATTCAGTTTTAGGCGTCTGCACTCGAAGCAGAGTTGAATCACTGCGCGACCAAGCGAATCAATTATAAAACCCCTGCGGCACGGAATTGCCACTGGGGTTTTTTTACGGAAGCAGGAAGCCGAAACTAACCATCAATCGGTTTGCTTGCCCGACCTCCATGTCGAAATCGCGCCGCGTCCCCCAAAGGTACTCCGTACCCACAAAGGTGTACTTGCTCGGTTGCCAGATGAGATTCACCGCAAGGTACTGGAGCCGGTTGATACTTTCGGCCGCTTGCCCAGCCGCATTGTCGACCTGTCCCTCGCTGAATGTCAGGTTGGACGACCAGCGATCGTTCCACTGATGCGTTAGTCCGGAGTACCATGCAATCGAAGGGAGGATTTCTCCGGAGGTGGCATCGACCCGAGCAAAATCGGGCAGGTCGCGATAACTACCGATCCCTTGTCCCCATAGGATACCGCCATAAAGACGCGTTCGCTTCGTAATGTCGAGGAAACCGGTTCCGTTCAGTCCCCCGGCGGGCCCGAGGATCACTTCTCGATCGTTGGGCTGAAAACCCAATCGCCGGCCTAACGCTGCAATCTGAAATTGCCCGCGATCTACCGAATAACGAAGCCTTACAATTCCGTCCGGAAAAGGTGTTCGTGCGGTTCCGAAGGTGTTTAGTTCGTCATCCGCTGTAACCAATGCATTCTCCACCGACGCCCCGAAAGCCCAACGGCCATCCATCCATTTCCGAGTGTATCGCACCTGAGCTTGACGCCGGCCGACACTCGCAACATCCCCCACCGAATCCAGCGTGTTGGGAAGCGCAGCCCGGTGAGTAAAGGTAGTCCACGTTTGGCCGATGATGAAATTCCCGTACTCTCCGTACGCGTGACGCAATCGAAGAGTCTCTCCGACGCCAAAGAAATCTCCCTCAACCAGCATCCGCAATGGCTCTCCCGAATCCGAGATCCACCGTGCGTCCATATTCAATCGCGTTTGCCTCGCGTGAAAACGTGAGTTTGTGCGGGATGGCGCACCGATTGGAATCGTCGCAGGATTGAATGAGTCGGTCGAATCGATCGGGTTAAAATCTCGATTCAAATCGGCTTTGACATAACCGCCGATCTTCATCGCCCATCGATCGTTCCTCAAGAACAATCCGCTTTGATACTCCTTGGGAAACTCGTTGAAGTTAAGGCCTGTACTTAGGGCGTCCGTTTCCGAAAACGCATTCCCAGAGATCGCCGAGGACATCCCACCAAAGTCCGACGAAAGCCCTGAACCGAATGGATTGAGGGAATCCCCAAAGTTCGGTGACAGCGATTGGCTTGCGGTGCTATCGCCAGAAGGCGTTGACGATGACCTATTAGAGACACCATCCTTCACTGCCCCCCCATCCTCCACCTTAGGCTCTTTGATCGCGGGACGCCGAGTTCCTTCGTCCCTCAGATCCTTTGCCGACTCCTGATTTTCTGGAACCCTTTCATCGACTCCGAGCAGTTCGCTAACCGTAGCGCTATCCGAAGGTGGATCGATCTCCAAGGACGCCAGTGGTCGAAAGGGACTGCTACTTCCAGGCAATTGCGCGCCCACAGGTGCAGCCATCGACGAAAGGAGGATCCCGACGAAGAAGCCGTTGAATTTGGTTTTCGCGTTCCAATGAAAACCCACTTGCTCTCCCATGCTTTGCTAGCACCACACCTTGGTAAACTCTAAGGTTTATACCGATGGTATCGATGCTTTCGTTCGAGGCACTTGAGCGAATTCAAACGCCGAAGCAGCTTGATTCAAGATTCGCAAAGCCGAGTGCGTGGAATTACCCAACGACGGATCGCTAGCATTTCGGAGTCGGTGTCCATTTACATGGGTGCGCTTCCCTAAGTGCACTTCCCTGTATCCGCCAAGTTGACGAGGGGGGGTGTGGGAATGGCCCCTCGGACGGCCTGACGATTACTGGCCTGACGATTACTGGCCTGACGATTACTGGCCTGACGATTACTGGCCGAGCGACTGAAGGTAGCTCACCAGATCGGCGAGCGCGGCCACCGGAATTGGGTCCGCGAGTCCTTCGGGCATCACCGACAACTGACTTTCCTTCCGCTCTTCGATGGCTTCGACCGGAACCTCGATGACCTCCCCTTCG
>CAIYZV010000326.1 GCA_903930765.1 uncultured Pirellula sp. | reverse complement strand
CTCACGATCTCTTTCTTTTGAAACGTTACTTCCTGCCCAAAGTTGTTGCGGTAGACCTCAGTGCTCGAGGATCGCAGCAAGATCCCCGTGAATTGCGAATCATCTGACAACTCGAGCAAGGTGCAATAGAACTGCGGTGCCACGTCGCGATTCGGCGTTACGATGGATTGCAGCAACGATCGGGAATCCCCCTGACGAGCGATCAAACTGAGATCCGGACCGACCACATTGCCCCGTCCATCATGACGATGGCACTGAGCACACGAGGATCCAGTGCTATGGAAAAAGATTCGACGCCCCGCTTCCGGATCCCCTCGGCCCGGCATCGCTTCCAAACGCAAAAGCCACGAATCCACCTCCGCACGCTCGTGTGCCCGATTGGTCACATCCTCGCTCACCACCGGCGAACTTAGCCTCATCACCCTCCGAGCTTCACGCTGCAACGGCAACGCGCCCGTCTCCGATATCGTCTTGAGCAACGATTGCTGCTCTGCATCATTGCTCCCGACGAGCCCGGCAATGGCTTCCAAACAGATCGACTCGGCCAATCCTCCTCGTTGCAAAAGACTCGCCAACTCTCGGCGAGCTTCATCAGTTCGCTTCAGAGCGAGCGTTCGAACCACCTCTGTTTGCAACAATTCGTCGGGTACCGAAAGAAGTTTTCGAAGCAACTCCGGGGTCAATGATTCATGCTCAGGTGACGCCAAACGCAATGCATAAGCCCGAATACGTGACGGAGTCGCGTCATCGAGAACCTTAGCCACGATCAACTTCGGATCCGTTACCCCGGCGCTCGGATTTCCCTGCAGTGTGTTCAACGTCGCAACCGCTGCCTCGAACAAGCGATAATCGAGATTCGGCTCCCGTAACAGTTCTTCAACTTCGTCCTGCCACTCCCGCCATACGGCGTCGGCTATCCACCGCAACGACTCGAAGCGTATGTCCGGATCCCGATCGCGCCATACGGCTTGCACCCACTTGGGGTTGTTCCACGAGCTCTTGCGCAGTGACACCAATGCCCATAACTTTTGGTCGCGTGGAAGTGCTTGAAATTCTTCGATGGTCCATCCCTTCGCGAGATCCCCCAGGTAGCTTTGGGCAGCATCGGAGAGAAAGGGATCGGACCCTTGGACCCACCCGATCAATTCGTCGAAGGATGGAGTGTTTGCTGCATCGAAGGCACGTCGGCGAAGCCTTTCCGCCAATGTCGCTTGTTCGGTCCATGGTTCGCGTTCCCGTTGGATCCACGGAGCTTCATCAGGATCGATCTCCATCTTCCAGAGACGCCCCATCCCGTGCAATTCGTAACTTGGCGATACCCAGTCCGTGAAATAGAAAGTCCGATCATCGGCTCGCACCATGGCAACAGGCCGAAACATGTCGCTACCCCGCAATAACTCGATCTTTTCCGAGGTCAGCGTCGCACCGTTCCATTTCAAAGGAAAATAGTCGATGCAATGATTGCTCCAGGAGGGAACCATGACCCCACCACCCAATCCGACGACCGAACAAGGTCCTTCGCCGCAGGGATGGATCATGCCGAGTGTCCCTCGAAGTTCTCCGTTCCACGCGACAAAGGGATGCACAGGTGCACTCCCATAGACATACTGGAATCCGTAGTCGCCACCTTCGACGACATGAAGCAATCGACACGGGGGGCGGCTACCAGGATCGTTCTCGGCAGCGAAAAGGATTCCATCGTCTCGCATCCACAATCCGAATGGATTCCAAAACCCGTGTGCAATCCGACGAAGCCCCTTACCTTCCACGGAACAGTGGAACACACCACCCTCACCGCGTCCGGCAAGTTGGCGTCCATCGGTCCCTTGCAACTTCCAATCCTTGCCAAAATTCTCGCCGAGGGAGAAAATGAGCCCGCCATCGTTATGCCATGCCATGCCGCTCAATCCGTTGTGCGGGTAATCGGCCAGCGTTTCGAGCGCGGCAACGGTCTCTTCGGTATCACCACGACCATCTCCATCGCGATCTTTAACTCGCAAGATCCGATCGCGCTGGGCTAAATAGACCCAACCGTCGCCTCCCAGCAAAATTTGCATCGTTGTCTTCGTGCTGTTGTAGAACACCCGACGATTTTTGCCGTGTGCATCAAAAACCAACACCTCGTCAAACTCCGGGCCTTGATAGGTGGCAGGCCTAAAGTGGGTGTGACTCGCGATCAGCCAAACGTTACCGGCGTCATCCACATCGATCCCAGTTGGAGTCGCCAAGTCTGGATGTTCCGCCAAAAGAGTCAACGTGATCCCTCCCAAGTTCGTCTTAACGGCGGGTGCCGTCGGCTCGAGGGATTGCCCCTTCGCTTCTAACGGTACGCACAGCAAACTTGCCGTCGAAACCAACGCTGCCCAAAGTAGAAATTGTACGTCGTTGTATCGGGATGTCGGTATCATCGTTGCATCGAGAGAGGAAAACGTGGGGTGCATTCTGACCTTAGAGAGCAAACGGGGGTTGCTTGTGTAGCTAACACACGTTGAGTTTACCATGTGTCTGCACCAATGAGTGAGTCGCGAGAAAGAAAGGCCCCTTTCCTTAAAGCGCTATCCGATCCTTCGCACCGTACGAAAGCATCTCAATCCTCATGCACTACCAACCTCCAGACGACTTCGGCGCGCGTGATCACCGCTACAACAACGCATGGAGGGACATTGGGCCCCTTGTTCGCTTCCCAATGATGACTAGGGTTGAAGTAGGCGGTGTGTTTACGTTGATGCACCGCGCAAGTCGAAGCCGAATTGGCCATGGCTGAAATCCGCTCGGATTTTCCTGGCTTGATCATCGGCTCGGCGCGAATACGAATTTGCAACTACAAATTCGGGGCTGCGTTGTGTAATAAGGTTGCTGTCGCCATTCGCCGACAAAGTCGACCTGAAAGGACGCGCATGATGACCTCTCCCAACGAAGTGGTAGACAAGCCCGATTTGGACTTCACCCCTGGTACGGTTGAGCATGCTCAAATCGTGCATGATCAAGTGGAGCGGGAGTACGATGGGTACGATGAATCGGTAGAAGAAGCGAAGCATCCCGGCGCTATGCTCGGTTTAATCATGGGCGTTTACCCCCTGATTATGGTGACGTTCATCTTGGCTTTGATCGGTTATGCTTTTTTTGTTCGTCCGATCATGATGTCTCCGACGAACACAACCACCCCTCAAAACGAGTTGCTAAGCAAAACCGAGAAATAACGAATTAGAAGGCAGGGTTCCCGATGCGCAGCGACAGACCTTCAGCGTCTGGACGCTCCTCGGTACCTTCCTGCAAAGATAGTTACACACTCGTTACCGACCAAGGCTGGCCGCCCTGCTTCGCACCACAACGTTCTGCACTTCCACGTCCGAGAACTCGGCACTAGGAACTGAGCTTATCCCGTTGATCACTTCACAAACGCACCCTGCGCGTGACATCGCCTGGGCGTTCGAACGTTCAACCTGTCATTGTTATTAGTGGGAATTAGTGTTGATTAGTGTTCTTTCCCGATCGTCACTTCACGAATGAGAGCGGAACACTAATATCCACTGTTTCACCAAATTCTTGATCATCGCCTACTCCACGCTACAATCGATTTCAATGGTCGACCAATGTAAGGTGAGCGTACACGACTCTCCCGCGGATTTATTGGGAGTCCGCGTTGCGATGCCGCGAGAGATTTGCTAGGTCAGCTTTTTCAACTGCTGGCGAGCCCGGCGCTTGGCGGCGCTCAGTGTGGCCGTGTCGGCTTTGTCCCGGCGCTCCTGCTCGCGATAGGTACGCACCGCTTCGGGGTGATTCGCCTTCCAACGATCCGGCAATAGCTCCTCGGGACGCGCCGTACCACGCAACAGGTGGGTGATCACGCTCTCCAAGTGCATTCCTATATCGATCTCCTGACGCTGCGCGCTGGCCACTAAGCTCATCAGTCCCGCATTGCGAATCCCAGCTCGCACGCTCCCAATGAATAGCCAGTTCTTGCGGCCAATCGCGATCCGCTTCATCAGCCTCTCGACCTGATTGTTGTCGATCGGCAGGCGACCATCAGTTGCATACACGATCAACCTTGATCGCTGCCGAGCAGACCGGTCGGCATGCGTTCCTGATAGAACTCGACCCGCTATACAGCGACGTCATGTCGATCGGTACCAGCGGTTCACGGGGCAAGCCGGCGATCCTAGAGCGGACGGGGACATCGCCCATCCCGAATATCGGTACTTGCTCGGCAGTGTTCCGGGGGTTAGCGCAATCGACTTAAGAAGGTTGATGCTGTGTGTTGGTCGGCAAGGACTAAGCGTTCACGACCAGATTAAGCTTACGATCAGCGACGCAGATCGTTGCAGTGGTGCCGCTATCGAAGGCTAGGAAGTCCTTTTCGACACCATCGCTGAAAATCACGCCGCCGCTTGGCATTTGAGAGGTGACCAATAATGGTTGATCCTCTCGGATCGTCCCGGTGATCAACGTCGCTTGCGAGGCTCTGCTGATAAATGGCTCTCTTACGTAGTAGACCAGAGACTCTTCGCGGTAGTCGAAACGGTAGTTTTCCCTTGCTTGAAGAAATGGCTCTGTGTTTTCAGTGGCTTCGATCATCGCTGCCGCGCCGGTTAAGATCGATCGAGACCAGCCTGTCGATCCGGTGCCTGTAGTGACGATGATGCCGCTGGAGGACTGGTTCTCAGAGTATTCTCCATGAGAGATTCGGTACCTTGCAGACGCATGGGTCGAATACCCTATGAATAGATCGTTCAGGGCATAAATCGTTTGACCGTTGTTCAAAGAGGCCTGGGCCATCGTCAGACGATCGACTTCGTAACGGCATGATACCACCTTTCTGAGGACGCTTTCAGCGAGCTGGACGTGAAACGGGAGCAAGATTCCATCTATTCGATGAGGGTCGGGGTTAAATGCAACCAGTGGCTGATCGGTCAGGTACTTGGCGGTATTGACGACTTGTCCGTCTTGGCCCAGTACTACGATTAGGTCCTTAGGCCCGAAAAGAAAGTTCGCTAGAAAGGATCGATCGATCCATTGGCGGCGGATATCAGGTAGTGAACGATTGAGCAGTTCAAGCGACTGTTTGAATACTTGGTGTGAGTTTGCGTATGCTTCGAATGAGTCGCCAAGCCTTTCGATATAGAATCGGGCTTGGGCTTCAGAGTTGTACCGCTCGATCAATTCCTCGAGCGCCGTCTTTCGGGTGACGACAACGATCTTATCAAACGCCAACTCAGGCATAGTTTTTATGCTCTATCGATCGTTGTAGGACGAATCTTGCTTAGGGGGTGGATTCAGTAGGCCCGCGAGGACCTCAGAGGTGATATTTAATTGGCCAACTTTATCGGCATTCAGACCCAGGACACGCATGGATTCGGCAAGGAGTAGTTTGGGGTCGATGCCACCTAAAGCGGCGAGTTCTTGAGAGAGAGCCTTGGCCTTGGATGCCGATTCGACCTCGACAGCTTTGCCCCGGTTTTCTGCTTCGCGAAGCATGTTCTCACCTTGGAGAGCGATCAATTCGGATCGTCCCTTTTCAAGAGCGGAATTGCTTTCTAGTTCTTTCTCGCGGATCTTTCGTTCATCGTCGACGGCCGCTGCACGTCTGGCCATGATCGCTTCGTCAGCCCGCCGTAGCAACTGCTCACGGAATTCGGCCTCGAGGGCTTTGGACATTTCGGGAGTTGGCTTTACGGCAAGGATGAACACACCCAGGACTTCGACTCCAAAGGATTCGACGGTGGGGTCTTTTTCCATTCGCTGAGCGACGGCCGCTGAAATAGCTTGTGCATCCCGAATGCACTGTTCGAGTGTTCGCTTTTCGATTTCTTCATGCGTGGCGATCTGGAGTGTGTTGACGATCCTTTGACCTAGCACACGAAGGTCTTCGGTTTTGTATTGACCTGTCTTCGAATCGATCGACAGGTTCAAAAGCTTTGCGGCACTTTGAGGATCGGAGATTCGGTAAGTCAATTGGCCTTGGACACTGACAACTTGATAGTCACTGCTGATTTCGGTAAACACAAAGGGGCAGTCGATGCTTTGGGTCGGCACGGCCACAATCTGAGTGTTGAATCTTAGGTAAAAGAATGACAAGCCTTGGCCAGCTCGGCTCTGACGGCTCCCCGAATACTTGATGATGTAATCGCTCGGTTGGCCTTTGAAATAAGAGATCCCTAGCATGATATTCCTCGGGTATGATGGAAGAGTTTCAAATTGATTGTAATCTGGACTCAGTCGGTCACAAAAGAGTCGACTACGAGAATACGTGCCACCCACATACTTGACACATTGGGCAGTTTGGGTATGATTTGACGCCGGAGGAGAAACCAAATGCCTAGACCATTGCGTGCTGAACTATTTGATCCGAATAGCGTCTGTATTGTACATTGCGTTCAGCGCTGCGTGCGTCGTGCGTTCTTGGCCGGCGAGGACCCGGTGAGCGGGAAAAACTACGAGTTCCGTCGGGAATGGATCCGTGAACGGCTTGAGTGCATCGCCTCCATCTTCGGGGTGGATGTCTTGACCTATGCCATCCTTTCCAACCACATGCATGTCATCTTGCGCACTCGTCCGGATGTG
>CAIYZV010000325.1 GCA_903930765.1 uncultured Pirellula sp. | reverse complement strand
CCGGAGAACTCCAGCATCCGGCAAATCTTCTTGGAGTCGGCGAATCGCCATGAGCAAGCTGGCTTAGGCTATGTCTTTAGCGGGCATTACGAAGGTGAGCATTGGTTGGGGACGTTTGCGGTTTACACGATCACTCGTGTTGGTGTCACTCGTGCTGGCGGCAGTCGCTGATCGGATCAATTGTGAGCTCGCTCGGCATGGATACTCACGATGTTCTCGTTCTCATGGATACCGGCTTTCCGATTCCCGTCCCAGAGGGTTGCATTCGATCGGCTATCACAAGGGTTCGCGATCGGATCGGCTGTGAGGTTGCGATCGGATCGGCGATCGCGTTTGGTATCGCATCCGACCCATCGTATCCTGATCTTTACGGTTGTTTCGAGAGAATGCAGCGGTTCGACGAGAATCGCGTTGTCGTGATGCCACTGGGGGTGCATCCCGTTGCGCCGTGGGAAGTGCGCAGCGCGGCGTGGTTCGCTGGCTTGCCTATCAATGCGCAACTATTTGTCGGTGACCCGATCACATCTGCGACCATCGGCGATTGGTTGTCGGTAACGAATAGCCGCATCACGGCTCCTCGCATCGTGCTCCAACCAATGGGGTCGCTCTGCGAGCGAGAGGTTGAATTGCTGGTAGCATCGGTTTTTTGGGCAAATCGTGCTCAAGGGCGACGGGTTCGGTTCTGCGCTGGGGGCGACCTGGTTACTCTCGCATCCGATGTGAGAAATTGGAAAGAGGACGATGCGTTAGGCGCGGAGATGTGGCTTCCATGGCGATCGAATACGGTTGAACATGGAACGCGTTGGACCGCGGGGGTTTCCAGCGATGAATCCAACCCCTCGGACTGGCTCGATCCTGGAATCCTGGCCAATTGGATCATTGAGGGGTTTTTGAATGCGACCCGCGGTCGGCCATTCCCACGGATTCTGCCCAGCGATGATCGTCTGGATCTCGACTGGAAACTGCTTGCGGAATTGCAGGCTCGCCTAAACCTGCAACTTCCTTTCGAGTATGCCGGGGCTCCGGATTCGGTCTCCCCAAACTCGATGGGGAGTGCTTCACTGTCTCGCGATTCCGAGGGCCAGGTTCCCTGGGACAAAATATGGACCTCGTTCTGCGATCTTGCCATGGCGGGTGGTCCGCCCCACCGTGGAACGCTCTTGGAATCGGTGGATATCGAGAAGGTAAAACAATCGCCTGAGGAATACCGAGCCGTCGTCGCCGAATTGCGTCGTGGTATTCGGCTGGCCAGCGGTTTGGATACCTTCGAAAGTGATTCGCTTGGATGGGTTGGGGTTCAATGCGAATCGGAAGCGATGGCAGCTTGGTTATTGCGCGCCATCTTGGTGGAGAATGTCATCGTTCGCCGAGAAGGGGCAAAGCTATACTTGCCCGCTGGCCCTGATTTTCGCGTCGAGAGAGAGATTAAGAACGTAATCACCTCGGTGGCCAAGACCGTTCATTACTGGAAATCGCATTTGCGAAGTCGTCAACCGCCAAAGCCGCTGTAACGTTCCAAACCGCGTCGATACATGATTCTTGATGCGACGTAGAAAACAGCAGTCCATACCACGAGCATCACCATGTCGATGGCCAAGGCGGCCCCGGTAACTTTACCGAGGAAAACCGCGGCGGGGAAATAGGCGAGGTATTTGATCGGAAGGTATCCAACGAGGGTGCTAAACGGTTCGGGTAGTAGATCCAATGGGAACATATGTCCCGAGAGGAAAAACTGCATCAACATGTAGACGAACAGGAGCGAGGACACCTCGAGCATCCAAAAGCCGATCAGTCCTAAGCAGCACTCGAGGTAAAAGCCGAGGCAAAAACTGAGCAGCAAGGAAATAATGAAGCAGGCAAACGTTCCTGGATCGAGCCATGGGGTCGTGAAGTAATTGCGACATAGGAAAAAAACGATCGCGAACGGAACGATTGCCACCATGTAATACGCGATTTTGTGCGCGACACGTGACCAAAACAGGAACGACAATAATTCGATCGGTTGGACCAGATACCTTTTGATTTCACCGTCGCGTATGGTTTTTGCAATACTCGATGAGAGCCCGGGCATGCTGGAAAAGGCGCGGCCCAGCATCGTGAGGAGGTAGTAGGCGACCATGTCTTGAAAGGAATAGCCAGAAATTCGAGCGCTTTCCGGATTGGAGGGGGACAACGATTGAAAGACAGCCCACCAAAGGAAGATTTGGGTGATGATCGGGAGGAACCTCATCAACGTTCCGAGCGCGAAGTCACCTCGATACGCAAGCCGCTCCGCCAATGCGGTTTTCGTGATCATCCACCGGGTACGGAGTTCGTGCGCGAAGTTGTCGGTCATGAGGGAGCAGAGCCTGTGGATCCCGAGACAGAGTGGAACAGGCTGGCGATGACTTCCTCGAGCGGAGGGTCCTCCACGGCAATGTCGTCAACTTGATAGGTGTTCAAGATTTCCGCAAGCACCTGCGACACCATCGGTTTGGGGCATCGAAAGGTAACGCGAGGCATGTCGATCTTCAAAATTTCGCCAAAGCGTTCCAAGCCGGATTCGGACTGCCCAACAGCCAATTGCAAATTGATGAGCTTTTGACCGGAAAAGCCATCGACGATGCCGCTAAGAGACCCATCGTATTGCACGAGACCTTGCGCGACGACGACCACGCGTTGGCAGAGTGCTGACACATCCTTCATGTAGTGGCTGGTCAGGAGGATGGTGATTTTTCGCTCCAACTGATAATGCTTGAGAAATTGCTGGATGTTTCGCTGAGCGATCACATCCAACCCAATGGTTGGCTCATCGAGAAAGAGGACCTCCGGTGAGTGAAGCAGCGCTGCGATCAGCTCCATCTTCATTCGCTCGCCGAGCGAGAGCTCCCGCACAGGGCGTCCGAGAAGGCTACGAACATCGAGGAGCGATGTCAGTTCGTCGAGCGTTCGCTGGTAATCTGAGGGTGAGATGCAATAGATCTGTTGGTGTAGGCGAAATGACTCCTGGGCGGGTAGGTCCCACCAAAGTTGATTCTTCTGTCCCATGACGAGCGCGAATCGGCGACGGTACTCCAAATCCCGCTTCCAAGGTACAAAGCCCATAACCGAAGCGGTGCCACTGGTGGGATAAATCACGCCGGAAAGCAATTTTAGCGTGGTCGTTTTACCGGCTCCGTTCGGACCCAAGAAAGCGATGAACTCACCCGGTTCGACTCGCAAGGAAATCCCGCGAACGGCTTCTACGGTTTTATAGTCGCGACTCACGAGCCCTCGGATGGCTTCTCGAAGCCCTTCTTTCTTCTGGTAGACGCGGTACGATTTGGTCAGTTGATCGATAGTGATGATTGCCATAGGCTCTCATTATAGACTTTTCCGTAATTTTGACGTCCCCCAATGAACCCTCTTCCGATCGGTGGCCCCAGAGGCCTCAGACTCCTATGAGTAATTCGTCAGTAAATTCCTCGGGTGCAGCGACGTTGGCCGAGAAACGTGCGGTCGTGCTATTAAGCGGCGGACTCGATTCGGCGACGTGTTTGGCCATTTGCAAATCCGAAGGCTTTGTACCTTATGCCTTGAGTTTCCGGTACGGGCAAAGGCATTCGATCGAACTTGAGCGTGCGCAGTGGGTCGCGGACTCAAGCGGTGTTCGCAAGCATGTGATCGTCGATTTGGATCTTGGCGGGTTCGGCGGAAGCGCCCTTACCGACAGGCAGCTTGATGTGCCCAAGCACGATTGTGTTGACGAGATTGGGACGGAGATTCCGCTGACGTATGTTCCAGCTCGGAATACCGTGTTTCTGTCGTACGCGCTTGCGTGGGCAGAGGTGTTAGGAGCACTCGACATTTACATTGGCGTGAACGCGCTGGACTATAGCGGGTATCCGGACTGCCGCCCTGAGTTCATCCGGGCTTTCGAGGCGATGGCGAATCTAGCGACCAAAGCGGGAGTGGAGGGAAATCGACTCATCATTCACGCACCCTTGATCACATGGACCAAGGCGGAGATCATTCGCATGGGCCTCTCCCTGGGCGTGGATTACTCCAAGACATTGTCATGTTATGACCCAGACCCAAAGGGTCGTCCATGTCGGCATTGCGATTCCTGTTTGTTGCGCCAACGAGGATTTGAGCAAAATGGAATGGTCGACCCGGCTTTGGGGGTGTGAGTCAAAAAAAACGGCTGCAATGAACATGTCATTGCAGCCGCTAGAGATTTGGTGTCCCTCTGACCAAACAGCAGGGGCGCCATCTATTTGGATCGCTTGAATTTCAAGCCGGCATTTTCGTCCTTGGCTCCGGGTGGGATCATAACCCACTCGTCTGCACCCAACGATTTCACCGTACCCCCGAGGGAGCCTTTGTCGGTGGTTTCCATCAGGATTTCATCGCCATTGGTACCGAAATCTCCTGCGAGTTCGACAGTTGGTTTGCCCGATTCTGTCGCTTTCCAGCTAAACGTCGATTCCTCGGTGATGGAGAGTTCGATCGTCGTGGTACCGGCGGATGCAGTCCATTTTCCGACCAAGTCTGTCTCTGGTTTTGGCGAGAGCAAGTCTTCCGGAGATGGGGCTGCCTTCACCTCGGAATCCGGTTTCGCAGCCACCGATTCTTGAGGCTTTGGATCCAGCGCATCGAGCATTCTCTTTGCGGTTACGTCCTTAGGCTGGTTTTCAACGACAACCTTGAGTGCGCGGACCGCCGAGTCCTTTTGACCGATCACCAGGTAGTGGTACGCCAAAACAAATGCAGAAGCGGGGTTCTTTGGATTCGCCTTGCAATACTCTTCGAGCTTCCGAAGTTGTGCCGTGTAATCGTCGACGTTTCCGTAGAGACTGCTCACGGTGGTCCAGTCCATGCCAGGAGCGGCAGCGAGGAGCGAATTGAGCGCGGGTGCCGCATTGGCATAATCGCCTATCGCGAACAGGTCCAGTGCCCGAACCTCGTGCACGACGGGATCGCCACCATTCTTCTTCAGAGCTTCGTTGAACGAGTTCAACGCACTCTTGTAGTCTCCGGTCTTGAACGAGGACAAGCCAGCGTCAAAATCGGTGAAGCTCTCTTCGATCTTGGGACTTGCATACGCAGATGGATTGGAAGACACATTCGCGGTTGGGCTGCCGCTATTGGCATCGGCCGTGATGTAATTGTTGACGACAACCGGTTGCGAATAGTCATAGGGAACCGCAGATGCCGTCGCAACAGGAGTCGCGACATAGTAAGGGTTCACATACGTCGCAGAACCGTAGTAGTTGTTGGCCAGGGAACCCAATCCCCAGCCCACGGCGCCCCAAGCGACAGGTGCATACCAGGAGCTTCCCCAGTATCCGTTCCAAGATCCGTTGTACCAACCATGGTAATGCGGATGGACACAGTGGTTGTACCAGCCGTTGTTCCAGTTGTTGTAACCGCCGTTGAAGCCCCAGTTATTG
>CAIYZV010000324.1 GCA_903930765.1 uncultured Pirellula sp. | reverse complement strand
GGCCGCATCCAATCGATCTTTTGTTCGTCCAATCGCTCGTCGGCTTCGTTCCTTGGTTTGTCGGGTGCCGGGGTCTCGCGGTTGCTCCAGGCATTGCGTCGAGCGATCCAAAAAAGGTGGCTTCCCGATGAGGTTTGGTACGCACCATCGACCTGCCTAGGCTTTGTGGCGAGAGGTTTCGCGTCGAGTGAGACGATCCACGAATCCCAAACCGGATCCTTGGCCTCTACTAGTTCCTCTGGGTCTCCTAAGACAATAACAGAACGATCGGCTTTTGCGAGGAAGTCACCGATGTAACGGCTTGCGTTGGATTGGGAGAGCAGTGATGTCGATGGAACGATCAGCCATGAAGCTTGTTCGAGCGGACGATTGGTGGCGCGGGCGTCGGCATGTTTGTTGAGAAATGCAAACATGTGAAATAAACCATCGTCGGAAGCTTGGCCCCAGTAATATCGATGTTCATCGAGGGGTTCCAAGCACCAGATGAGGGTTCGATCCTGTTCGTTACCGAGTCCGAGTCGCAATGCTTCCTGGAGCTCGTCTTCGGATGGATGAGCACGTGCGGCCCAGAGTGCGGCTTGAATCCATAATCGTCGATTGTCCGCGTAGTTTAAAAAGATGCTGCCGATGCAGTTTTGGTCGCCGAGTACTACCACTCGGCCTTGTTCGATCTGTTTGGCTGCCAGAACAGGGATAGCACCGGTCCATTCACCAGGTTGGCGTTTGTTATCGCCATAAAACCCCATGGAGGTACCTTCGCCATACGGGGGATTGCGCCCTTGGTCAGCCCACCCGTCGGGACTTGTCCAAGCGATCGCCGTCTTGGGGTCGACGCTTCCACCCGCTAAGAAACCGATGTTTTGGAGGCCACTCACGACCGGATGATCGGAAAAAGATTCGATGTTGATCCAGGAGTTGGTCGGGGAGAGTGTGTGAGGAGGTCGATCGCAAGCCATATGGTTGGTGAGTTGCAGATCGAGTTCGTGGAACCATGCTCCGAGAACATGGTTGTGGAAGTAGCAATTGGTATGGTCCGTGAGGACGATGGCACCACCACCTCGGCGGAGGAATGCCATCAACGCTTGGATTTCTTCGATCAGAAACGGTGGGCGATCCGCAGAAACGAGGTTGATAACTACGAGGTCAACCGACGCCAAGCTTTCCGTCGTCCACGGTCCCAATTGCACCTCGCAATCCCAGCCCATCGCGCGAAGCGTCTGGACAGCGCGGGCGGGGCCATGGAGCAAGTGGTAATTCGTCTGACCTGGAGTCGCCAGGGTATCGATCCATGTATGGGCATGGAATGCATCGATCAGGACTCGGACAGGCTCAATGATCTCCAAAGGTTTGGCTTGTGCCGACCCTAAATCTTGAAGCGGCTCATCTGCAGTCGCAAAAGTCCCCAGCGAAATCGACAGGCCGAGTAGCAACCCTTGAATTTGAAGACACACCGCTACCATCGCTCCTCGAGAACGGCCCAGCGAATCATCAGATTGATTCGCTCGCGCCGTCACAGAAGGCATCACAGCGATTCTCCAACCGAGAATCCTCGATCGAGCTTGGTTGCAGTGGAGTGGTTTCAAACCGAGTTCTGTTTCCTTTTCACCTCAACGGTGCCTGGTTCTCGAGCGAGAGGGTTTTTGATGTACGCTTGGAAGCAGCATTTGCACAAATCAAATTGCTTGATCTGATAGATCGCGTCGTCGAACACTGACGAGCACGCTGCGTCGGCGGAATCGATCAATTCCTGCAACTCATCGAGCGTGGAAGCGGTATCCGATTCATCGACGATCTCCACTTCATCTCCCTCGCCAGCCGCTTCCAGTTCGATGGTCAATGTGTACCGTAGGTCCGTGGTTGGATGAATCGTTTGCTTGCATCGATCGCAGGTATACTCCATACCGAGACAACTTTCTGTAACGTGTAAAGGGTGGGAGGAGAGCATGGGATTGGCACCCTTCGTGCCACCCCTCAATCGTACCTCGCTCTGCGTGCGCACAGCGAGGAAGTTGAAGATCGCCGAGCAGTTTGTTCCCGAGATATCGATTGGGAGGTGATAAGACGTAACGATCGACCGATCTGGAAGGGTTTTAAAGGTTTTTGCGGTCGAGCCCATACAGGATCGCGGGAAGGAGGCAAAGGTTTCCGACCAGTCCTCCCAGCATGGTCCAAGCGGCCAAGGTCCCGAAGGCGAAGGTGGGAAGGAAATTGCTGAAGGCCATGGTTCCGAAACCTAATACCAGAGCGAGCGTTGCCATTAAGACAGCGAGTCCAGTCTCGGATTGAGCAACCCTCAATGCATCGATCGAGGATTTTCCGGCCAAGCGTTCGCATCGATATCGGTAGAGATAATGGAGCGAGGAGTCGACCCCCAGGCCCATCGAAACAGCGGCGATCATGGCTGCTCCGAGGTTGACATGGATATCGTTCCAGCCGAGGGTCCCAAGGACCACCATGTTGGGAAGTGCGGACGGCAGGATGGCGATCATCGCCAATTTCACCGAGCGAAGTGCGACTGCCATAGCGATTCCGATACCAAGGGTTGCGCATAGAAAGGAGACCCATTGATCGGCGACGACATTTTCCACCAGACGTGTAAGGAGCACGTAGTACCCGGATACTAAGAATGGCGTGCGTCCGTCTTGTGAAGATTGAGACTGGGCAGATTTTGGATGGTTCGAATCGGGAGCTTTGTCCTGGGCGAAGAAGCGTTGCCACGCGGGGGCCGCGACATGTTGAGCAACTGTTTGGTTGACCATCGCGATGAGTTGGTCTTTCTGATTTGCTCCGGATCGCTCTCGCGAACGAAGCATAATACGCAGATAGCGTTTATCCCCTTTTTCGCTGCCGGGAGCCCAGCCGCTGAGGAGCGTATCAAAGAAGGAGCCCATGACCTGACGCATCCCGAGGAGCCTCGCTTCGATCGGTACCATTTTCAGAACGGACGCATCGCGAGCGATGTGGTCCGTATCCGCCAAACTCATGGCGCTGGTGAGCTGAAGCGGCGTTTCGCCTCGGTCGCCGGCCGAAATTTCGATGGCCAGCAATTTCTTCTCGAGTGCTTCGACCGAATCGAAGTAAGCCTCCTCGATACGATCGGGGGCAGGAAGCATCACGTCCCAGATCCCTGCCCCTCCTAATTCGGTTTCCACCGCTCTGTAAGCGTGTGAAATGGGAGATTCAGATTGGAAGTTTTTCAGGAAGTCGGTCTCTACCTTGAGCCTCGCTGAACCGAGGATCGACCAGACCAGGACGGCGAACGCGCCAATGTAGATGCTGCGTCGGTGGTTGCATACAAAATCGAGGATGCGGGTCAAAAACGATTGAACGGCTTGTTCGCCGGGTACGATTCCCAATCGATACGAATCCCATCGAGACCGTTTGGTGGATCTGTGGTTAGGACCGATCAAGGCCAAGGTGGGCACGATCATGAAGATACCAGCGAGGACCACGCTGCATGCGATCGCCATCATGCTGCCGTAGTCTTGCACTGGTCCAACGCGTGAGAGAAGGAGGGATCCGAATCCGATCGCGTCCGTCACGCAGGCACCTACGATCGGTATCCACAACCGATTCATCGACGCGCGCAGTGCTTTTTCGGCGCGCTGGCGAGGTTGGAGCTCCTCAGCGTTAGCATTTGTGGAGATTCCATTTATGGATTCTTGATCCCCTGTATTTTCCTCATACGCGGATTGATAGCCGAACATCCAGTGCATCGTGGTGGCCACACCGACCACCATGACGATCGAGGAAAGCATCGACGAGACCATGGTCAGTTCCCAGTCGAGCAGCACCAAGACTGCGCGCGTCACGACGAGCGACCATTGGACAACGGCGATCGTGATCAATGCCCACCGCCATGATCGAAAGCCGATCAGGATGAGCAGGATCAAACTGATCGTTGAATAAATCGCAAGTCGATTCCCGTCTTGTTCGATTTCACGAAATCCCTCGTCGACCATGGCCAAATGGCCGACCAGTAGGCCTCCTGTGGTGCTTTGTGAAAGGTTTCGGATTTCCTCGAGTGCACGCGACGTTTCGACACTCGGGTCGAGGAGCACACCGATGGCGACGAGGTCTGTGTTCTTCGAATGGGTTTGTCCTGAGAACAAATCGCGATACCGTTCCGCGAGTTGATTCTTGGGATCGACTAAAGGGTGTTGTGCACGTTTTCCAGAAAGCTGGCTCAGCAGAGCGCTCGGCCCGCGAAGGGTTGAAAGCATCTCGTCGACGCGGGAAAGATCGAGTGCGTAGCTGACGCCATGAATCGACTCGATCGATTTACGCACTTCGGCGGCTCGGTCGATTCCCGCACCATCGGAACTCCATAGGTCTTTATCGCGGTATGCAAAGACGAGAAAGTGCGAGACGCCAAATTCGGCTTCGAGCCGTTCAAAAGCCAACCGATCAGGGTCTCCGTCAGGGAACATCCGCTCGAGAGAACGGTCGAGGTGCAGCGACTGCGAGTAAGGTAATGAACCAAGCAACAGGATTGCCGCGATGGTGAACCAGATCCAGCGATACCCGATAATCACGATGGGATTGGTATCCGTTTTGATTCAAAATAGTCGCGCACATCGATCCATGCCATTCCTGCGCGACGAGCCGCTTCGACACCTAAGTCTGCGTCCTCGAATACCAAGCAATCTTCGGGATGGATGCCTAACCGTTTGGCTGTCTCGAGGAATACATCCGGTTCGGGTTTGTGTTTTGCCGTATCCTCGGCGGACACGATGACGTCAAACCAATCGACGATGCCGACATGGGTTAATTGTTTCCGAATGATGTCCCGAAATCCGCCACTGGCCACGGCGATCGGCTTTTTCCCTCGCAAGCGATCTGCGACTTCGATCACCAGATGGATCGGCTCGAGCAAGTGGATCAGTTCGAGGAACGCTTCTTCTTTCCGCAGCGCTGTCGCATGCGGATCGACGAGGACGCGTTGTTCGTGGGCCAGCATCTCGATAATGCGATGGGTTGGCATTCCGCCGAGAGAATAAAAGCGATCCTCTTCGAAAACCAGTCCGACTTCGGTCATGGTTCGATGCCACGCCAGGTAGTGGATTGGCATGGAGTCGACCAACGTCCCATCGCAGTCGAAGATAACGGCTTTTGCAGCGTCGATTTTTTCCCAGGGGATCATTCGCCGGATCCTAGGGTTACGGGGACTTGAAGGGATTTCCCATCGCGAATTACGGTGAGCGAAACCGTATCACCTGCTTTCTTGGTTTCGATAACACTTAGTAAATCGTCGGCTTGTTTGACCTTTTGGCCATCGATCGAAATGATGAGGTCGGCTTGGCTGTGGTCCACGGTTTCTTGTTCGAATACCCCAAAGCCCCGACGGACCTTGCGACGTTCGGCGCGTGAGCCTTGCAATCCCGCTTTTTCGGCGGGCCCGTTAGGGGTCATGTTCACGATCAGCAAGCCTCGCTCGGTCTCGAAGACTTGCAGGATTCCGATCGTGGGACGCGCGACGCGGCCGGTGGCGATCAATTGCGGCACGACGCGGCTCATTGTGTTTACCGGGATTGCGAAACCGATGCCTGCGTTATCGCCACTTCGGGTGGCGATTGCGGTGTTCATTCCGATCAATTCACCTCGAGAGTTGACCAAAGGCCCCCCCGAGTTGCCTTGATTGAGGGCCGCATCGATTTGAATGATCGACCGGATCGAACGCCGCGTTTTGGACGTAATTTGGCGGTTGAGGCTGGAGATGATGCCCGTGCTCATGGTCCGTTCGAGGCCGAATGGATTCCCGATCGCGATGATGTGTTGTCCGACTCGCAGGTTGCTCGAGTCTCCCCAGGTGATAGGAAATAGAAGTTCCACTGGGGCTGAGATCTTTAGCACCGCGATATCGTTGTCGGGGTCTTGTCCGACCAATTCGGCGGGAAACGATTCCCCATTGAAGAGAGTGACATTGATATCGCGGGCTCCTTCGATCACATGGTAGTTCGTCAACACGTGCCCTTGTTGGTCGATGATGGAGCCGCTGCCGTTCCCTTCGATTTCCGCAACGAGCAAAAATGCTTCGGGGCGCACCGCCCGCGTGGAGATATTAACAACACCGCGATTGACCGCTTCATAGACCGCAACGTGGACCGCTTCTTCGGTCGTGGTTGGAACAAATCCTTCGGGAAGCTGCAGAGCGGGAGGTGACACGATCGGAGCACCGCTGGCTGGTCCGACGACGAGCCCGCCTTGCTGGCCCGCAGCAGCAAGTGGACCCGGGGCAAGTTGAGCCGGTGCAATTGCTGGCGCTTGGATAACTGGCGCTTGGATAACTGGAGCTTGGATAACTGGCGGGCTGATCGCTGGTCTATTTCCCGCTGGCTCCCGTGCGGGGGCATCGCGCTGCGGGGAAGCGAACGCCAGTGGTGTTTCCAGATTGGAGTGAAGGATCCAGCCTGCGAAGAGCCCTGCACCCAGAATCAAGCCTGCCGTAATCGCTTTCCGAATCATATCCTTTGCCTTCGGTCGGGAATGGAGTCCTCGAGTATAATGCTACACCAGTGTATCGTGCCCCGCTCGGTCGGCTAGATAGCTCGACCGGTTGAAGCTCCACCAGAGGATGAATGACTATGTTCGACGACGTAAAAGGGAGTCCGCGACGAGTTCGACAAATCCGAGTTTCCTTGCAAACAACTTGTGAATCGTTCCGTCGTCGGTGGATGCTTTGTTGTTCGTTCCTCGTTGGTATTAGTTCAAGCATCTACGGGGGGACTTGTTCTGGCGGCAGCGAAGGCTCCGAAAATGCTAGCAGTTCCGCTCCAAGCCGTCCGAATATCGTTTTGATATTTGCGGACGATCTCGGGTATGGGGATTTGGGGTGCTTCGGAGAGACCCGATGGAAGACGCCGCATTTGGATTCGATTGCGGCTCGCGGGGTTCGCTTTACAGATTTTCATTCGTCTCAGCCTGTATGTTCTGCATCGAGGGCGAGTTTGTTGACGGGTTGTTACGCGAATCGTATCGGGATCCACGGCGCCCTGTTCCCCAGCAGTAAGAATGGAATCCATGAGGACGAAACACTGCTACCAGAGTTGCTTAAGCCGTTGGGGTATCGGACGGGCATGGTTGGTAAATGGCATTTGGGCCACCACGAAAAATTCTTGCCGCTGCAGCATGGATTTGATGAGTATCTCGGGCTTCCTTATTCCAACGACATGTGGCCACACGGT
>CAIYZV010000323.1 GCA_903930765.1 uncultured Pirellula sp. | reverse complement strand
CGGACGAAAGGTGGGTCTCTTGAACCATTTGCCTCACCCAATCCCATCGCCTTAAACGACGAAGTCGGGTCGCGGGGAAGGATCCGAATGAAGACAATGGTTGCATGGGCTGGGACCAAGGTAGCGAGGGAGAGGACTGGAAGGTAAACTAGGAGCCAGGGCGATCGCCCTCAGACCCGCCGCTATTTTAGCTCAATTCCTTCCAATCCGAGAGGCACCTATGTTCCGTAAACCGATCCATTCTTTCTTGGCAATCGCCCTAGTGGGTGGTGCAGCGTTGGCAATCGTTTCCGATAGCCTGGGTCAAGACGCCTCGAAATCGCCGGTCGTTCGCAATGAAAACCCGAACGGGCTACCCGTTCCGAGCGGAGACGGCTGGGTGTCGCTCTTCAACGGTACCAACCTCGACGGTTGGCAGCAAAAAAACGGTTGGGCTGTGTACCGAGTCGATCAGGGAACCGTCCATGGCGTTACCTCCAAAAACAGCCCCAATTCGTTCTTGTGCACGACGAAGGATTACTCCGACTTTGAACTGAAGTTCGAGGTCAAAGTACACAATGACTTGAACTCCGGAGTCCAGATCCGCTCCAAGAGCCTAGCCGACAAGGACAACGGTCGAGTGCATGGCCCGCAAGTCGAAATCGAAGCAAGCCCTGGCGAAGCCGGATATGTGTACGGTGAAGCCACCGGTCGCAATTGGATCTCGCCGACGCAACCACCCCACTCGCATCTCAAAAACAATGAATGGAACCAATACCATATCCGGGCGAAGGGCAAGAGGATCCAAACCTGGATTAACGGAAAGCTGATCGAAGACATGACCGATCCGCTCTCGCACGACTCCGGATTTATCGGCCTTCAAGTTCACGGGATCGGACCCGAACAGGGCCCGTTTGACGTCCAGTGGCGAAACATTGAAATCCGTGAACTGAAGTAAATGAAGCGACACGCCGAAGTCCTCCACCACTCCAACAACAAACGCCGTCAATCCTTATGAAGAAATTGTTGAATCACCGTGTGTTCGCCGTCGCAACCGGTCTTTGCACCATCGCAGCCACAACGATGGGCTGCCGAGATGCGAACTCGGTTCCGATGGCTTCTCACGAACCGAATTACCTCTTCTCAAAAGCGATGGAAATCAAGGAGGAGGTGGAACTCAATGACTCGCTACTCCAAACCAAGGACTTACTCACCCAATGGTTTGGGACACTACACGATCCCAAGATTCCGGAGTTGCTCAAGGACGGAGATTACTCCGACCTATTCACCGAAGAAAACTTGAAACTCGCTGCAGGAACAGCAACCAATCCGGGATTGTACGCGTCCCAACAGTGCGTGTCCTGCCACGGCCACACAGGCCAAGGCCGCGGATCTGTGGCAGCCAGCCAAGATCCCTACCCTCGCGATTTCCGCGCCGGAATTTTCAAATTCAAAGGTACGCCTCTCGCTGCAAAGCCACGCAAGGAAGATATCGCTCGCGTTTTGAAACAAGGCCTTTCCGGGACGCAGATGCCGATCTTTGACAAGCTTTCGGACGAGCAGATCCAAGCGTTGGTCGATTACGTTGTTTACTTGAGTATTCGCGGGGATGTCGAAAGGCGTCTGCTTCGTACCGCTTCCTCCAACGATGGGAAACTGGACGACATCAAGGATGCAGCGGAGGAAGCGTTAACCCAAGTCGCCGACCGATGGATTGCCGCCGAGGATTCTTTCGAGGAGTTTCCCACGGCCGAGATTCCACTCGTAGGTGCAGTCGCTTCTGACGACGCCGCCCTCGCGCAGTCCATCGAGAAGGGGAAAGAACTTTTCCGAACCACCAATTGCGCGCAGTGCCACGGTCTAGAAGCCAATGGTATTGGCACGAAGCCACCGGACTATGACAATTGGACCAAGGAATGGACCGTCGATATCAACATCGCACCGACCAACGTCGATGAGTTGTTACCACTGATGGCGTTAGGGGGGATGAAACCGCAAATCATCAAACCGCGAAACATCGTCGAAGGGCATCTTCGAGGGGGACGCGACCCGATGGATATCTATCGTCGCATTCGGTACGGAATCCCAGGCGGTCCGATGCCTGCGGCCGCGATCGTGCAATCGCGCGAAGAACAAGGTTTACTCGAGGAAGACCTGTGGCATTTGGTCAATTACGTCCTGTCCATCGCCCAAGTCCCCCCGCCACCGGTTTCTGCACAACCCGATGGGCAGCCTAATGGGAAACCTGATGGGCAGTCTGATGGGCAAAAGGTAGCCCAAACGACTCCTTGATCCTCGAGAACACAATGATGCAGGATCGGTTCCAACAGATCTCTAAAAATCGCCTCACTAAAAACCGCAACACATGCTAT
>CAIYZV010000322.1 GCA_903930765.1 uncultured Pirellula sp. | reverse complement strand
CAGATTCCCCTTTCGCCGATGGCTGAGCACGTTCTTCATCTGAATCTCGGTGACCACAGGTTCTGTCGCTCCCGTAGTACTCACGACGAGATCAGCGCCAATCAGCAACGATTCGAGCCGATCCCACGGTTGTGCACGCACCGAAAAACGGCTGGCCACCGTCGAAGCCCGCTCCATGGAACGATTGATCACATCGATATTGGAAGCACCTGCATCGATCAAGTACTGCAGGGTCTCGACTCCCATCTCACCACTTCCAATTACGACGATTCGCTTATCCTCGAATCGCTCGAAAAATTCAGAAGCGATCTCGCTTACCGCCACGCTCGGAACACTGATCCGTCGTCGATGAATCTCGGTCTCGTTTGTCACGCGCTTGGCAACCATGTTGGCATGCTGGAAAAGAGCATGCATGGTCGGACCAGCAAATCCCCCTTTCCGCGAACGCTCGTACGCATCGCTGACTTGCGCGGCGATTTGCGACTCGCCAACAACTAACGAATCGATACTGCTAACCACGCTGAACAGATGCTCCGCAGCATGCTTGTCTTCACGCGATTGAAAATGAGGCCGGAAGACGCGGGAATCGATTCGATGAAAGTCCGCCACGTATTCGACCAACTCGTCGCATGGCGGTAGACTCGTGCCTTCCTCATGCCCAACGTACAACTCCACCCTATTGCATGTATTGAGAAGGACCGATTCACAATCGGGGAACTTTTCCCGCAATCCCACTAAGGCGGGTTCGAGTTGCTCCGCTCCGAAAGCGACCTGCTCCCGTATCTCCAACGGCGTACCGTGATGGCTGCAGCCAATCATCCGTAATTTCATGCAAGCCCCCTTGGTCCGGTCCCTACTTGGACACAAACCGACGAAGCGACGCATTGCCTCGGATAGCGAACATCCACTTGCTTACCTTCAACGGTTGGTACTGCAGGCGCTTGCTCACCCGCTCCGTGAGGTGCCGTGACCACCATTGCCAGTACGATCACCACGATGACGAACGACAGGATACTCATCATCGCAGTCCATTCACCTCGCCCGCGATTTGCAGAAACCCACTGGGCAATCGCCGCAATACAAAGCCAAACAAATAGACCGCCAGTGAAAATAATCCCTCGGTCTGTCCATGCGACTTGACCGTCGCGAGTCAAATTCATAATCGCACCGCTGACCACACCAAAGCCAATCGCCGCGGCGCTACCTAGTATGCAATTCCGCCCCGTCGATTGGAGATACTCAAGCGACGGAAGGCGGATGGAGTTACCGCCGGCAACCCGTTGCTTCAACCGTCGAGCTTGCACCAGATACATCGCCGCCACAGCAAATCCGATGGCCACCAGCACAGTACCGATAAGCATCGCCGCCGAATGCACCAATCTCCAAAAAGATACAGTGCTGGCAACGCCAGCGATTGGCGAAGCAACGGGAACTGCGATCGCTAAGCCCAGCAGAAGTAGAATCAAGGGAAGAACAAACAAACCGATCTGCTTGTCGCTTCGTCGCCACATCATGAATGCAAACGATAGCGATATACCCCAAGCGAGCAAAATAACCCAGTCGTGCCACGTTGCAAACGGCTTGAAACCATCACCCGATGCGGTCGAGGTTTGGACCCTATCCAACAAGTAGAGCGTGTGCGTTATCAGCGAAACCGCGAACAGCCCCAACGTAACTCGAGTCGCCCAGCGAGCGGACTGCTCACCTCGCGACGCGAAACGAACCCACTCTGAAATCAATACCAACGAATACCCAATTAAGAAACACGTTGCGTTTGGCATGCAAGCGTCACCTCGGTCTTGTGTTTCTAACTTTCTTCAACAAAAAACCCCGTGCGAGAGACCACACGGGGTTCACAATCAATAAGCCAATGTGTTGGTCAGCGAGACAACCGCTACTTCACGCAAAACCAACCTGTGGAGTTCTACGGTTGAGAATAATCCACGGATCGAAATGAGGTTAGGCAGGACGATCAATCCCAATCTTCGTCTTCTTCTTCATCTTCTTCGTCGTCATCATCCCAATCATCTTCCTCGTCGTCCCACTCTTCTTCCTCTTCTTCCTCCTCTTCCTCCTCCTCTTCTTCCTCTTCGTCGTCGTCTTCGTCGACTTCTTCCCATTCGTCGTCTAGTTCTTCGTCGTCAAACTCTTCTTCCTCTTCGTCGTCGAACTCCTCTTCCTCTTCGTCGTCGAACTCCTCTTCCTCCTCATCGAACTCTTCATCTTCTTCGTCGTCGAACTCTTCTTCGTCCACATCGTCTTCATCCGACATGAACATAGGAGCAACGGCAGGCTCCATCGACGAGGAGGAACTTGACCAATTACCCGACGCATTACCCGCGAGCTCACTCAACGCATAGGCAGCGAACGTCATCTTCACGGTGGACACCTTGCTTCTTTCGAGACAATTCCTGGAGACGAAAAACCGATTTGTAACCTGTTACCAACTCTACTGTTCTAACGATTTCGGCGCGATGTGCTAGCGGTCAACTCAAGGTTCACGAAAACCTAAGTTTTTTCCGAACTTCCAAACGGGATCTGGGCACCGGAAACTGGGTCGCTTCGTCGATTGGCAATTTCGGCTTCCGCCGCCCGAATCTTTTGGACTCGTGGGAGATTGTCGAGCGATTGAAGCCCAAATTGTTGCAAGAATTGACGGGTTGTCTCATAAAGATAGGGACGGCCCAATTCTTCGTGACGACCCGCAATCCTTACCAAATCTCGCTGCATCAACTGCCGCAGCACCTCATCCGAGTTCACGCCGCGAATGGCCTCGATTTCCGCCCGGACAATCGGTTGTCGGTAAGCGATTATCGCCAGCGTTTCCAGCATTCCATGACTCAAAACTTGCTCTTGCGGAACCAGATCCAATCGCCGCAACCAAGGCGCAAACTGCTGCCGCGTAAGGAGTTGCAATCCACCGGCGACTTCTTCGACCCGGTATGCCCGCCCGCCCGCGTCATACTTTGCATTGAGCAACTCGATCATCGAACGAGCGGCGGTGGGATCGGGAAGTCCCGTTAACGCGGCAATTTTCCTCGCAGAAATCGGTTCTCGCGATAGAAAAAGGACGGCTTCTACCTCCCGAGCCTGCGACTCGGAGTACGTCGCGTTTTTCTTCGATGGGGCCATTGGAAAACTCCATAGGGTCCGGAAAACGGCTTCCACCGCGGCACGTCGAGCGGAAGGCGGGATCGCTTCATCATGCCCATCGCGGGTCCGCGTGCAAGTCCCTGAATGTTCCGGTGCGGTCGAAGAAGTCCGCCTCGAAACGCAAGGAAATGTTAAACTCTGTATCGCTGTTGCAGAAAAACTTGAGCTATTGACTGCTTGCCACCCGTTGCCTCCGCCGTTCAAAGGCACCATGAACCAGCACAAAAAGAAATCCGGAAACTCGTATCTAATCCCGATACTGCTCATTCTTGTGGTGTGTTTTTTCGGTGGACTCATGTTTTTATTCTCGACGGCCTTGATTCAAGGTACCGAGTTCAGCCCGAACAATTTTCAAACGCGAACGTTTTCTTACAGTCGAGTTCCTGGCACGAAAATCGTCCTCACGAAAACGGCATTGGGACCCGCTGTGTCCGTCACCCAAACCGATGTCCTCAAGCATCTCAAGACGATATCCGGCGCACCGGTTTGGCACGTCACCACCCTCGCTGGCCGTTCCGAGACCCATCCGTCGAGCACCCTTGTCGAGGCACTCAAGCAAACCAATGCCGACCGAGCCGATTATTGGGGAGCATGGTCCAACGCAAACCCGAGCCTCGCAACGGTTCTATGGCCATTTGTGCAGCAACTCGCTCTCAAGGAGTTCTATTTCCCGATTCCAGATCTCCTGGAAGCTGCTGAAGACGCGAAGAATCCCAACGATTTCGAGGAAACCCTGTTTGAGATCACCGCCCAATCTGCAATCACTCAATGCCTTGATTGGAAGAAAACCGGTGACGAAACAGCAGTCAACGAACTGATCAACTGGCTCGACCAACTTCCCATCGTGACCCAACAACAAGCAACCATCGATCGCATAGATTCTCGCCGGTCCCTTCTAAAATCAAAGCTATCGCCCCCCTAGGCTTCCCACCAAATCGCAGCATTCGCCACCGATTTCTCGCTACTTTGCTGCTTGCTCTTTGGACTCGAATCCCCAAGAATTAGGTGGTTACCCTGGGATGTAGGCCCCAATCGTTCATTGCGAACTCAGAGTGCGAATGGCTAACTCACCAACTAAGGATCCAATGCGAGAACTCGACCGAGGCCTCCTCGAACGAGGCCGACTCGCATTGGCAACCTTGCAATACCAAGAACAAGCGGCCAGGTACCGCGCCGCCTACGCAACCCTGCTCGAAGCTATCTCAGAAGCCGAACAAGGAAACGATTCGAGGCTCCGGGTGTGGTTGGACCAACGTATCGCTCCCACCACGACACCAATCCACTCTTCCCCGCTCGATCCCTCAACGCTGGATTCGCATGGAACCGTCAGCAATTTGATGGTTGCAACAACCGTCGAGTTGGCCCCCAAACAACCGGGATACACCCAATCTCCGGAATCTCCGGATCTGACCCACCATCGCAACGACCGATCTCACGAACATATCGCATCTCCGTCCCTTCCAGGAGGCTTGTTCGGCACATTCGATGCCGCTGCTGGTTACCCTTGGAAAACCTCAACCACATCGAGCCCCTGGGCGGTGATGGAACTCGCAGCAAAAGAAAGGCTACTCCATTGGTCGCCCCCCAATGCCAATAGCCCTGCCGCCAAAACAGATCGCGCACCGGATCCTAGAAATCGACCTAGCAAGACGCTCCATCGAGAGAGCCTCGCAAAGCCTAATCCGAAAACAAAGCGTCGCCGAATCGCATCACCAGATATCTGGGTCAGCATCTTGGTGCATGGTTGCTTACTGGTTCTATTCAGCTTTTGGGTCATCGCGGTGACACGCCCCAGCGCCGTGTTGTCCATCTCTGCTTCCAGCATTGAAACCGATGACGTTATCCTCGAAACACCCCTGGAATCCCCGACGAGCCTCGATGCGATGGAGTCCACTTCGATCCCAACGCCCGAATGGACTCCCCCTTCCGAACTCGTTCAAAACCCTCAAGTCGCATCGTCACTCGAGAAATTGGCGGTCGGCCCACCCCCTATGACTGCTGAGACCTTGGCCAGTTCCATGTTTGGGCAATCTCAATCCGCTATGTCGGCAGGGACAAAACTTTTGCAAGGAGCGGAGTTCTTCGGCTCCAAAGCGGTTGGAAATACCTTCGTCTATGTCGTCGATAGCTCCCCCAGCATGCGACGCGACAAGGCTTTCGAAGCGGCCAAGGATCAAATCATTCGTTCCCTCAGTTCCATGAAGCCGAAGCAACGGTTCCACATTTCCTTTTTTGGTGGGGAACTCGAATCGATGACTTTTCGGGGCCAGGATGCCGAAACTCGCCCGATTCCAGCAAATCCAGAAAATCTGAGCAAGACCATGGAATGGATCGGGCAAGTTAGGATTCAAAAGGATGGACGCCCTCCTATCGATGCACTCCAGGCCGCAATCGCGATGCAACCCGATGGCATTTTCCTACTTTTCGACGGCGACACCAAAGTCGACGACTGGACGGCGAAGGTCCGTGAGATGAATCGATCGAAAGACTTTCTATCCGACGGAGGACCCAAGGTACCTATCCATGTCATCCATTTTTTTCGAGACGAGTTTGAAAAAAGCATGCGAACGCTCGCTTCGGAAAACGAGGGAACCTATCGCTTCATCCCGCGTCCCCAGAAGTCACCCTTCCAGAAACCTACTCCGTAACCGCCAATGAACCACATCATGCCAGTTACGGCGAAGAAGCAGGCTACTGCGAACACTGCGATGAAAGAATCCGCGATGAAAGAATCCGCGGTGATCGAATCCGCGGTGATCGAATCCGCGGTGATCGAATCCGCGGTGATCGAATCATCAAAAGTTTCGCAATCGAGTTCCGCAGCCGAGTCATCCCCACGCCATGGTCTATCTAGGAAAAGTGTTCAATCGATATCCGCCTTCACGACGAGCCTCTGCGTTCACTTGGCACTTCTCGTCTCAATGTCCCTGATGATGCTGGTCGGGTCGGGAGGAAAGCTGTCGAACTTCTCCTTGAGCTTGTCCGACAGCGGAGACTCGGTTTCCGAGGAACTGACCCAATTTGAAATCGCATCGAAAACGGCCGCATCCGACGCGGGAGCTCCCCCGCCTTCCACTCCATCGACCGAAGCATTGGAGATTGCCATTCCTAAGTCGCTCGTGGCTGCTGAATCCGTGAATGCCTCGAACAACCTTCCTTCCAATTTGCAAAGCAGTGCGTTTGCAGAAGCGTCCGAAGCGATCTTCGCGGATGGAGCGGCGAGTGGTGACGGAATCGACGACGGTGCGTCCCAAGGACGCGGCAAAGTGGATTATGCAAAACCTGGTGCGTCCTTCTTTGGCACCTACGCAGCCGGGCATAGGTTTGTCTTCGTCATCGACAGTTCGAAATCCATGCTTCAAGGAACACGCTGGGCCACGCTGAGACGGGAACTGATTCGCGCGATCCAGAGCCTGTCTCCCGACCAAGAGTTCTTCGTCATCAGCTTCGATTCGCAAGCCCATCCGATGTTCGGGAAACTTCCGCCAACCGGCAAATTCCTTCAGCCAACCAAGGACAACATCTACCGACTGAATCAGTGGGTCGGTTCCATCAATCACGGTAGCAATACGCTGCCCGCCTCATCGATCGGAATTGCGATGCAACTGAAACCAGACGCAATCTTCTTGCTGTCAGACGGTGAGATCCGTGACAACACTCTGAGTGAGCTTCAGATTTACAATCACGAAATTGACGACCAAGGAAAGGATCGAACCCTGATTCCTATCCATACGGTACTCCTGCATAGCAATGTTGGATTTATGACTCTCAAGCTTATCGCCGACGAGAATGATGGCGTTTTTACTCCGGTGACGATGACGACGCTGCCTTAGTGATACCAGCCAAGTGCGCATCGACGCACTCTGGCATCTTTTGCAAGTGGTATCCCCCCTCGAGCAAGGACACCAATCGTCCGCCGCAATAGTCATTGGCCAATTGCGCAATCCACTGGCCCGCTTCTTCGTAGTGCTCCGACTCCAACGTCAGCCCACCCACAGGATCGGCGCGATGGGCGTCGAAGCCCGCACTGAGAAAGATAATATCAGGCTTCAATGCCTTCGCGAGTCGCTCTGTCTCGTCCGCTAACATGGCCAAAAAATCTTTAGCAGGAGTCTCTGCGGGTACAGGAATATTGACTGTCGTTCCCAACCCAGCCCCTGCGCCTCGCTCTTCCCGCGTCCCTGTCCCCGGATAAAAGGGAAAGCGATGGATCGAGACAAACCCAACGAGAGGATCGGTCCAAAAGGAGTTCTGCGTACCATTCCCGTGATGCACATCCCAATCCACAATGAGCACGCGTTCAAACCCGAGCGATCGGGCATGCAGAGCCCCAATCGATACATTGTTCAAGACGCAGAAGCCCATCGGCGCGTCTTTGAGCGCATGATGCCCGGGAGGCCTAATCGCACAAAACGCTGCCTTGTCTTGCTTGGCCCACAATCGATCCACGGCGTCGCAAACAGCGCCAGCCCCGACCATTGCGGCATCCCACGATCCCGTAGACACCAACGTATCGGATTCAACACGCCCCGCATTCTCGCGGCTCCACCGATGCAGTTGCTCCAAATACTCGCTGTCGTGATTTCGTCGGCATTGCTCAAGACTCGCTGCCATCCAACTGGGTCGAACACATCGATCGTCCCAACCTTTTTCTTTGAGCATCGCATTCACGTTCTGAATGCGAGCCACGCATTCAGGGTGAGTACCCGTATCATGCTTCTCAAACAGATCACTGGAGTATAGGAGCACCGTTCAGCCTCGCTCAACTTGTGAAATCATTGCAATTAGTCAATCAGGATCGATTCGCAAATAACTGCAATCCGGTGGCAGATTGGCGGTAATCGCCATCGAGCGACTTTAAACTCGATGTCCCCAACCAATCTTCAATCACCGCGGCATACACTGCGCGAAAATCGATACCAAACTTGAGGTCACCATCGTCTAAATCGCTCAAGCTGGGATGATCTCCGACCAGCAAATTTGGAAGTTTTGGGCCTGCGAGAAACATCGGCGCCGCCGCGCCGTGGTCTGTTCCGAGACTCGCATTTTCAGCCACTCGCCGACCGAATTCACTGAATGTCATCACCAGCACACGATCCTCGTGTCCTGCTTCTTTCATCCTGGCGGTAAATGCAGCGACCGCTTCGGACCATTGTCGCAACAGCGCTTCGTGCGCTGCAGGTTGATTCGCGTGTGTGTCAAAACCATCCAGCGTTACGTAATAAATCTGCGTGCTTACACCCGCCAATATCAATCGGGATATCACTTGCAGCTTTTCACTGAGACGGCTGGATGGAAAACCGGTAGGCGCCGTAGTTTGGGCCAATGTCATCTCGAGCCTTTCACTCGCCGCAATCGCTGCGCTGGTGCTCGTCTCCACAAACCCTAACAGCCCCAACTCGGCATCCTCTCCTTCGGATGCACCTCGCTCGTCTCCCTTCATCAGTGAGGATGCGACGTCCCCACCAACGTCCGTGGAACCAACTTGCTCCACCTTGGCTTTCAGTCTCATTTGCTCCAGCGATGCAACCGATGGGACTTGGACACCTCGCTCTAAAAATGCCATTGGTAACGACTCGGCCCCGACGTGAACACCGAGCGAATCCGGACGCTCGGAGGCTTGATACTCCGAGATCCAGCGACCTATCCATCCCGATGGAGCGCGATCTTTTTTGTGCCGGCAGGACTGCCAGATATCCATCGACTCGAAATGGGAACGATTGGGTGACTCGTACCCAACCCCTTGAACGATACTCAACCGACCATCTGATAGAACCCGGTCTAAGGATTTCAGGGACGGGTGAAGCCCCAAACCGTCTGTGACCTCAATCACATCGCTTGAGGAAACCCCCAATTTCGGACGGGCTTTACGGTACAACTCGTGTCGATGCGGAATTACGGTATTGAGCCCGTCGTTCCCCCCCGACAATTGAATCACGACCACCACCCGATCGGATCGATAGAGCGAGGATGCTCGCGCATGCAATTCAGACGCCAAAGTCCGCATCCAACGGCCTTGGCAGGTCGAATCGATTGCCAAGCCTGCAGCTGCAGTAATAGCTCCCGTTGCGAATGTTCTACGCTTCATTGAACTCCTCATTTCTCCGCCGATTAAAGCTCCACCGAATCAAACTCTTCTAGCAATCAAATCGCAACTTCACGAAAGCTGAAGTTTTGCGTTTCTGGAAAGGGTGATCAAGGCTGCTCGCCAGTGATTGGCATTGGTGCTCGACGTAATCTGCTCTTTCCATCGAAGCTGTTCATCAGGTTTTAAAGGTATCGCCAAAAGGGAATCGGATAACCACTCCATCCAGCCATCCAACGAGGAAATACGCTGTGATTTCACCCACTCATCCAACGCACCTCCATGGAATCGGGTGTTGCCATCCCCCAAGAGATCAACGACAAAATTGGATCGCCCAATCAAGGTCGAGGAGTTGATCCACGCCCGCCCACCATCCCAGCCTTTGACATTTGGGGGGAAAAACAACGCTTGACCCAAGGGCTTCAATGCCTTGGCCAAGCGATCGAGATTGGTGGTGGCATCAAGGCCCCGAGTCAGGTTCACCGCAAACTCCACCGGCGATCGAATCTTCTTTCCGACGGGCCATAACGATAGCATCAACTCGCTCTCCAAAATCTGGCGCACCACCGACTCCGTTTTATATCCCGACTCGATGAATCGATTCACCAAAGGCTGTAGCAATGACTTGGAAGGCCGGGGCTCATCGCAGACTAAAAAGCGGAACAGCTTGTCTACAACAAAAAACGGCATCTCCGCATGCCTCAGTACGACGTCGATCGCTGTCTCGCCCGACTCGATGTCCTCGCTGCCGAGCAACGACTTCATCCCGGAGTCATGCTGGTAAGGATTGAATCGGAACATCTTTCGACGGACCTCCCAGCCAGTAAAGCAACGGGCCAACTCCTGGACGTCTTGTTCGGAGTAATTCCCTTCCCCCAAGCAAAACAGCTCCATGAGTTCGCGAGCGTAATTTTCATTGGGGTGCGCTTTCCGATTGCTCTCGCTATCGAGGTAAATCAGCATCGCGGCATCTTTAGAGATTGCGTGGACCAATTCTCGAAAGTCCCCCAACGCATGCTTTCGAAACAATTGATTCTGCGCGTACATCAACTCAGAATCGGTGACTTTATCGGCGCCAGTCGCGAAATGACCATGCCAAAACAACGTCATTTTCTCAACCAACGGGCTCGGCGAATGCATCATCCGATGCAACCACCACGCGCCCAACCGTTCCGCATCCCCACCCGCGCGAACCGACGACGCGATTTGGCTTGACTCCCGTTCGAACTCCTCGTTCTTCTTGCCCATCCCTGCCCCGAGCATCCGATCGACGACTTGGCTCGACGAATGCTTGAGTGCGTATTCTAAATCCTCGGGACTCGCTCCAAAGCCTCCTCGGCGGAACAAGAGCCGTGCCCGTTCAGCATTCCACGGAATCTCTGGAGACGGTTGCCATGCCTGCCAAGCGATCTCAGGATCGATTTCGGAAAGCTTTTGTGAAACACGGGCATGCGTGTCATCGATTCGTTTTTCGCTCATCGTACTTTGACCAATTCAATCGCGGGTCATTGATGTCACTTGGGCTCGATCATTGCGTCGACTCGCAATGATAGGGATGCTTTGTTTTGAAAGGACATTTCCACGGTACCACTTCTGAACAAACTCAGGATCCCCAGCAGCGTTTCGATCTCGCGCTTAGCCTCCGCGCGACTGTGGCCTTTTTCAAGCATGTTCTGAGTGATCATTGCATTCTCGTTGGATTCGAGAATCGCTTGTAATGCCTGAGCATCCACACGGAACAACGTATGCACATCCGTGGGGCTTACGTCTGCCTCCGATGGTGAGAAAGGTTCATCGAGCAGTTCACGGGCCAGCGCGACGGAGCTCGCGAGAATCACGTGATCACCGAGGAATGCGAGGGTTGGACTAAAGTTGAACTGAATCGGGAGTCCATTCTCATAAGGCCGATCCGCATCGCGGATATATTCGGCGAAATAGATTGGGTTATCACCCACGCGATCCATGCTTAAATCAAGCTGAGGCTGGGCTTCTTGCGCACCGGTAATGTTCAAGAAACCTACAAAACTTTGGAATATCCTCTTCAATTCGCGACGCATGACTTCCGGTTTTTTTAATTTTGCCACAAAGGCGAACGCGGGGAGTTGCACCGTTGGACGAAGCCCATCTTCGGGAAAGGATTGCTGCTTCGCGATCAACTGAAGCTCCGGTTCAATAGCCCCAAGGATATCGGTGCCGAAATCCTTGCCGGAGAACAACGTGGTCAACGTATTGTCGGCTTGAGCAAGTTGATCATTCACATTTTGGTTGAACAGATCGCCAGCACGCAGCCACATCTCCGAGAGATTTCGGTAAGTCCCGAGCGTTGCGATGCTGTCGATCTTCAGGGCGGCGGGAGCTCGCCCGGATACCAAAGGGCCGACGTAGTACTCGCGAGATTCGGCGAACCACTGCTCCTCCGACGGCGCATTCAACGCGATCGAAATACCCGATGCGTCCATGTCGAGGCTACCAGCAACCACCGGTGCGTTCCGTAGAACGGAAAGCACTCCGCCGAGAATCAATTCGGCCCCGAAATCCTTAGCCTGCTCGCTGAACAAATCATTTTGACCAATGACCGAACGCACTGTCGCCAAATCGACTTCAAAGTTCACCAAACGGCTCGCAGTCGCAGTACCTCGATCTTGACTTGTCCCCGACGCGTCACGCAACCAAGTCGCATCCGCAATTGCGGTCCAACGAGCTTGCCTCAGCGTCGGCAATCCGGGGTCAACGGTACGATCAATAACCGCCTTTGCTAAATCACCTTGATTGGTGATCATGAGCCATGGCCCGATAGCAGCGAAGATACCAGTTTGAAATTTATACCCTTCGATCCCTCGATACTGAGCCGACTCGATCGGTTCCGGTTGGTTCTTGGACTTGGCGTCCTTGCGGACATAGTCGAGGGCTTTTTCAAGGTACTTCGAGAGCCACTCCTCTCCCTTCGTTTTCGTCAATACCACAATGCCTTTCGTCTCACGATCGATCGCGACATAGACGCCACCTTCGGTGATGTCTCTCAAAAGCCGGTCCAGCTTGTACCCGATCGCGAACTCGGCGACGGTGATCCCCCCTCGCGCTTTCATGACTTCGGGGGAACGCCAGATCTTTTTGAAAGCTTCGGTTTCGACCAACCATTCTCGCAGTGGGTGTTCCATCCACTCGGAAACTGGAGCGATTTGGGCGTAGAGAACCGTCGAGTCCGGCAACCAATCTCGCGGATTCGCCGACTCAACATCGCTGGCAACTTCCAACGACTGCGATGGACTCTCCTGCGGCCAAACTCGAGTTGCAGGAAGCAGGCAGCAAACGCTAAAACAAAGCACACCAAAACAAAAAGTCAGGCCCCGTTGATACAGCACCATACGGACGACTCCCGTCAAAAGAACGATCGAAGCGAGGAACTAGCTCGCGACGGAGTCAGCAGGCTTGTTGATCAACCGAACCAGCGCCTGTCTCAATGCACGAACCTTAAGCGGCATCGGCAACAGCACATGCTTGCTCGAGGTATTCGCCCCCCGGATGACATGCTGCTGCTTTGGATCCACCAGCATGATAACAGGGATATGCTTGGTATGCTCCTGTTCGGCTAGGAAATTAAACGCTTCAAGGGCTTCATTCCCCAAATCCACGGCACACAAGACAACGCAATCGATCGCGGACGCTTCATCGGGAGAAAACTTTGCGGTTGCCCGCTCGGGGTCACTAAAAACCAAAACTCGGTAACCCCGCTTCTTCAACTTTTCACGCAACAAATCCTGCAATTCGGCTTTGCTCTCGACGACCATCACCGTCTTGCCCATCCCCTCCTTGATTTCTTCCGCATCGTAGGCTTCCACCGAAGCCCCTCGTCCAGCTCCCTCAACACGGTTTTCGTCCGGATTTTGAAGTTGCTTCATGGCTTTCTCGATATCGACCAACATCTGGCTTGGGGATTGATACCGTTTGTCCGGAGCGAACTCCATCGCCTTGGAACAGATCAGCAAGAGACTTTCCGGCAGTCCCGGTGCGACTTCACCTAAGGGTGGAACATCGATAAACCGAGTCACGTTCAAACGCATCAAACGGTCTCGGGTTTCCGTCAACGGGGTCTTGCCAGAGAGGACGTTGTAGAACATGCAGCCGACGAAGTAGATATCGCTGCGAGGATCCCCTTTCCGCACAGCTGTTCCACGCTCAAGCGCCGCATAATCGATCGCTCGCGCGCTCGGGCAATCCGCGATCGCTTCTGGAGACGAAGTATCCGCAAGCGCAGCCAAACCAAAGTCCACCAACTTGCAGCGGCCGCTCGAATGCACCAAGACGTTGGATAGTTTCAAGTCCCGGTGGGTGATCCCCTTCTGGAACGCGAAATCCAACCCCGAGACAATGTCATGCAATATCTTCAATCCTTCCTGCGGATCGAATTTGCCGCGAATCTTGAGAATCTCGCGGAGCGTTTCTCCTTCGACAAACTCCATCACCAGATAAGGAGCTCGCGGATCATTGACGATTTCATAGATCGTCACGATGTTGGGATGCCGCAACTCGAGTCCCATGCGGCCTTCGCGCAGGAACTGCTCAATCTGAACCACTTGGTCCCGGTGCCGCCGCCGCAACACTTTAATCGCCACAACTTTTCCAGAATCGCGGTGCACCGCGCGGAAAACGCGAGCAAACGTACCGGCGCCGATCATGTACAGGACTTTGTATGGTCCGTAGTAATAACCGAGTCTCTCACCGGTCAACATCCGATCCAACTGGAAATTGGTAAGAACGCCTTTCCGCAGCAAAAGCCCCTTCGTATCCTCTAGGGATATCTGATTGGTGCGCAGATCCGCCCACAAGCGATCGATTTGAGCGGGCGTCGCCAGCTCCAAATCGATGCAGCGTTGCATTAACGATTGTGGCGTGAACTCCATGGTGGCTATCAGCGTGTTGGGTGTATCGGTTCAGTAGCCTCCCGCCCCGATGTCGAGGTGAGAGGTGAGAGGTGAGAGGTGAGAGGTGCGATTTGCGGAAATCAGCGAGTGTAAATCCAGACCAGTAGGCCAAACCCGCCGCCGCATTGGACAGCAGGGTAACCCTCACGGTTTCGACGCGTGAGGCATTTCGGGTGAAAAGCCTACCCTTGTAAACCCTCTCTATGGTGATCGAGAATGCTCTCAACCTCAAGGTATCGTAGGGCAAACCTAGAAAAGAGTATGCCAAAAACATGCTCGAATCAAACCAAAAGAGCCGGCTCAGGCGGAGGTTCCGAGCCGGCTCTTTGGTGCAATTCAACTGGAATGTGCAACGTTATCCGGATGGTCTCGCCACGATTTTTGATCGCAGCAAGGGCAAGTTCGAGGGGGGAACTCAGGCTTCAGAGCTGGCGAACTCGTGAAACCTTAATGCAATCCGGAACGTTTTGGCACGGTGCAAGCCCAAGTGGAATGGACTCGTTTTCCCAGTCTATTGGGATTTGTTGAGGGGAATGTTTAGCGGTCGTCGTTCGATGGGTTGCCTTCGTCGCCTTCAGCTCCTTCACCCATCAAATCGATGATTTGCTTCTGAAAAGAATCTCGCTCGCGTCGGGTAGCTTCCAAGTCGAAGACTAAGTACTTCATGTCCAACCGGAGTTGGCCGATCGATTCTTGGACCAATTGAAGGATCTTGCGGCGACGATTGGTGCTCTCAACCACACGTTGGAACACGGGCTGAACCAAGAGGCGTTGATCGACGGGAAGTGTATCGATCACCTTTTGGAGATCTACCAACTCGCTTGGAAGATCATTGACAAGGTTGTCGGTCGATTGTGCGGCTTGGCTCATGATGTCTCCTGGGCTCAATTGCGAAGGACTGTGCGGGTTAGGACTTGCCTCGAACTGAAATTAAAGAATTGCAGTTTCGGTGCCGAAGCACACCCGTGATGTCCTAACATGCTTGGTAAATCTATGCCAGTCAAGGACTTAGGAAAATCGGCACGATTGACAGCTTTTTTCTAGCCGTCACAGCTTGTTGCCAGAACGCAACGCGAACCGACCTGGAAACGCGTCGCAAGTCTTGATACAAGAAAGACTTGCGTCACCTTTTGCAAGGATGCGAGGGATGTTGCTTCATCTCCACATACTTTTTCATTTTTGTTGCACAAACTCGACACGTTGTCCACTTGGTACGACTGCAGAAGAGTTTCCGCTCGTGCGCGCCTCGAAGGAAGACTCCAACGGGGAGCGAAAACGCCCTACCTTTGCTCGTTTTCGCGACCTCTGGAAAATCGTTCTAGTTGCGATCTTTGTTCAAGTCGCCCTGCTTTCGGCTACTTGCCAATCCCAGCACATCGACGCATTCGACGGCGGCGAACCCCGCTTTCGATTGTGGAAGGATGACGCCCAAGCGGTTTTTGGGAAACCGCAGCGAGGCGAGCCTGGCGTGGAAACCGTTGAATTGGCTCATGGAAACGGTTCGTTTGTCTACCTCGTTTACCCGATCGAACCATGCGCGATTATTCCGGAACTCAACGCAACCATTCGGATCCGCAGCGCGCAAAGCGGCATGCGGATTGGCTTCAGGATCATTTTTCCACACGCTCGGCACCCCGCCACGCACGCTCCGCTAACTGAAGTCATTCTCGGGACCGCGCATGATGGGGCTGGACGCTGGTCCACCTCGTCCATATCCAACATCATTCCGATGGTTGAGGATCGGCAACGGTTTCTGAGGCGTCGATTCGGTCCCGAAGTCGATCTTCGCGAACCCTACGTCGATGGTGTCATCCTCAACGTGTTTGGCTTGCCAGGGGCCACCAAACTCCAAGTTGACGATTTGGTGGTCGATGGCATGATCGCGCCAGGCGTCATGGCCGAAACCATCGACGAGCGGGGGAGACTGCGGGCCACCGATACCCCCACCGCGGAACAACTTCGCACGATCCAAACCGGTGTTCCCCGTTGGATCCAACACCAAGGCGAAAGTTTAGCGTACCTGCAATCGCTCGGCTTCAATGGTGTCCTAACATCCCAGAACAATGATCCCCTTGTCATCGAACAAGCCTCTGAGACGGGGATGGGGTTGATCATGCCTCCGCCCAATTTGGTACCCACAGAAGCTCAAGCCGACCAGTACAAAAACGTGAATGCATGGCTCTTAGGTTTGGCGCTGAATGAATCGCAATTGGACAGCGCGCGCGATCGGGTAGCGTTGATGTCGCGCTACCCTCGCACCATGACGCGGCCTCTGATCGGAGAAGCGTGGGAAATGTACGGTGCCTATAGCCGCTTGAGCGACTGGATTTCGGTTCCGATCCCACTCGCGACCACCGTTCGATCGAGCCAGGAGTCCTCGCAGATACTCGCGTCCGACCTAAGGCCTATCGCAGGACGGGGTGCACCACTGACTTCGATCTGGACTCAACTATCAAGCGAATGGGTTGCTCAGCGTGCAATGACTTCGCGACTCTTGGGTTATGAACAATGGCAATTGCCCGACCACGATCGCCTCCAAGCTCGCCTTCAACTCATCCGTAGCATTATGCACGGATCTCGAGGATGGATCTTTCGCTCCCCAGCACCCCTCGATGCGGGTGATGAAACCGCGGTCGCGCGAGCTGACTCCTACACGCACCTCAACCGTGAGGTGGAACTACTAATGCCTTGGATTCAAGCGGGGGAATCGCAATGGCGTTCCATCCAAGTCAACTCGCCCGATCATGCCGCCTCCATTCTTGACACTCCCAACAGCCAATTGGTCTTGATCGTGGCAGCCGGTCCTTCCGATCAAATCTGCAGTCCGGCTCCCGCGCCCGAGCGGATTTCGATCACACTTCCTGTCTCTGGTCAACCGCGTCAAGTCTATCGAATCACCCATTGCGATTTGCAACGCTGCGCCACCCAAGCGACCCCTGGTGGCATGGTGGTGACGATCGATCGCCCTGGATTGGTGGAGCAAATTGTCTCGGTGGTCGACAACGGTCCGATCACGTATTTGCGAAATACTTTTTCCAGATTGGGGCCGGCCATTGTCGAAGGTCGTATCGACACCGCATCCCAGATCTTGCAAATCGCCCAAATGACTCTGGTCGCCAGGCAGCTTCCCGCCTCAGATCCGGCGTGGGAGCAAATCCGACAAGCACAATCCGCCCAGCGGGCGGCAGGCAATTTTCTATCCCGCTCCGAATTGGCGCGCGCCTGTGAAGCCGCAGAACTTGCGAGTTTGCTCTCCCAAGGAGTGATTCGTTCTTCGTGGCAAACCGCATCGGGGCAATTCGAAAGCAGTTCCTCAAGCCCGCTCATCGCCTCCCCCTTGTCGCTTCCTCTCCATTGGGAACTCGACCGCGTGCTTCAGGGGAGAACATGGCAGCGCACGGATTTACCTGGCGTCCCATTTTCCAACCTTGAGAATTGGAACACAGCAGGATGGCGCAGCGACCATCGCCTTGCGGAACTTGTCGATAGCCAAATCAAGATAACTCCCGAAGTGGGCCCGGGAGGCTTCCCGACAATGTTTCTGTCGGCATCGAGCCGAACCGGACAACCGATTCCGAGTGGCTATGCCGGCGCGTCGATGCGCGTAACGAGTCCTCGCATGCGGTTTCCAGCAGGATCGTTAGTCCACATCGAAGGACTCGTGCAAATTTCCTCACCCGTAGACCAATCCCAAAGCGGTCTGCTCGTTTGCGACAACTGCGGTGGTGAATCTTTGGGACAATTGATCTCAAGCTACGATCGCTCGGAGAGCACTTGGCGCCGAATCAGCTTGTTCCGAATGGTCACCCGCGACGATGGACTGGAACTCTATTTCGAGACGCGAGGCTCCGTTCAAGCCGCCGTGACCGATTTGACCATCGAACGCATCATGCCCACCCAAAACCGCGATCTACCAATCAGCACCAGCACCGCACCAATCGATACTCCTGAATAACCCGAGGTTTCCTTAGAAGCCCCTTATTTGGAGCCGACCCCCGAATGCTTGACTTCGATCGTATATACCGAATCTGAAGCGGTGATAAAAAGAGTTTTGCGATCCTTCCCGCCAAGACAAACATTGGCCGTCCAAGGCTTAGGGACTTGGATGGTTTGGATCAATACCCCGGCCTCGTTGTAAACGTAGACACCTGCCGATCCCGTCAAATAGACATTGCCTGCCGCGTCGATCGTCATCCCATCGGAACCTTGCCTGCAGAATACGCTTCGGTCGAGCAAGCTACCATCGGCTGCGATGTTGTAACGGTACGTGCGTTGATCGCGGATATCTGCCACATACAGAATACGTTTTTTCGAGTCTCCGATAATACCGTTGGGCTGGACCAATGCATCGTCGACGCAAACAATATTCGATCCATCGCGATCCACTTTGTAAACCGATTGTTTGGCTTGCGGCGGCTTCTGGTGGGTCCACCATGGTCGTTGGTAGTACGGATCCGTAAAGTACATCGAACCATTGGCATCGATCCAAACATCATTGGGACCATTTAGATTCTTTCCTTCAAAACCCTCAAACAATACCCGGTGCTTTCCATCGCTTGATATCTCCCACATTTGATTGGCTTGGTCCGCACAAGCGATCAGCAAGCCATTGGGGGCAAAGTACATTCCGTTGCTTCTCCCCGCAGGCTTCAGAAAATCAGCAACCTTGCCATCCTTTCCCCACTTCACAATCCGATCGTTGGGCTGATCGGTGAAGAAAACCTCTCCTTCCGAATTGACCGTGGGCCCCTCAGTAAACTTGAATCCTTCGGCGACCAAGGTTACCTTGGCATCTTCATTCAGCGTCACCCAAGCAGTTTTGTTTTCCTGCGCATGAGAGCGTTGCTCGCGCCCGAGGTTTGCAAACGAAACACTTGTTACAATCGCGATTACAACACACTGAAGCCAAATTCTAGTGACAGCCATTTGCACAACATTCATCGAAACAATTCCTCGAAACACAGAACTCACCTGATGAGACCAATATACATGCTCGCTCCGCATCCTGGGACACAACTCTCGACGACTCGATGTGAAAAGCCAACCTTCAATGCATCGGTTGCTACGTCTCTGGCTTTTAAGCGAGCGTCGCGAGAAATGTCGCGAAAGAGCACCCCGCTCCGACCGTGGTATCACAACTGGAAGACCATTCTCATTGCTATGGTCTCGCTAGTCGGCTTCTCACTAGGTACCGGAGCTTCGAGTTCCCGTTGCCATGGGGATTGGCCCGAATTCCGTGGACCATTGCAGAATGGCATGGTGGTAAATCCTGAACTCCCTATTGCGTGGTCCGCAGAACCTGGCCAAGAAAAGAACATCGTTTGGTTCGCCCCCGTCCGAGGGCTGGGATGGTCATCCCCGGTGATCGTGGGTGATCGCATCTTTTTGACCTCCGCATGCGACGATGACTCGGCAGAGAAAAATCCCGATAACTCGAAGTCGTTGGCGTTGATATGCATCGATGGCAAGTCCGGAAAAACTCAGTTCGAGAAGACGATTTTTGAGCAGGACGCGAAGGCTCCGAGCATTCATAACAAGAACTCCCATGCCAGCCCGACACCGGTCGTGCAGGGCAATCGGTTGTTCCTGCACTTTGGGCACCAAGGCACCGCATGCACCGACCTCGACGGAGCGGTGATCTGGAAAAACCGAGATCATGTCTACGCACCCGTCCATGGAAATGGAGGTTCCCCCATTCTCGCTGGGGAACTGGTGGTCTTCACCTGCGATGGGGCCGATGCCTCGTACACGGTCGCCCTCGACCAAAAAACGGGTCGCGAAGTCTGGAGAACTCCGCGGGGCATCCAATGCGAGCGACCTTTTTCATTCGCAACGCCACAACTCATCGAAGTGAACGGAGAATCTCAAATCATCTCTCCAGGCTCCGACATTGTGCAGTCGCTCGATCCAGATACGGGAAACGTACTGTGGTCGGTCCGTTACGACGGTTTCTCGCTCATTCCTCGTCCACTCTTCCACCAAGGCCTGGTCTACTTGAGTACGGGCTACATGGCCCCAAAACTCCTAGCCATCGATCCAACAGGGACGGGTGATGTTACCGATTCGCATGTGCGATGGACCCTCTCGGGAGGAATCCCAAACACTCCATCTTTTGCACCGGTCGGAGATCAACTGGTGATGGTGAGCGATGGTGGTATCGCGACGGGCGTTCGCGCGACGGACGGGAAAAAGCTCTGGCAGAAACGCATCGGGGGTAATTACTCCGCGTCGCCGACGATCAATGGGAACTTGGTTTTTCTTCAAAGCGAAAGTGGCGAAGCGATCGTGTTGAGGATCGATGAACAACCGGAAGAACTGAGCCGAAATCAACTTCCAGGCCGGGCCTTCGCCTCCTATGCGACTATCGACAACGACTGGGTCATTCGGACGGAAGGTGGACTCTATCGAATCGGCTCTCGATGATGCTTCCACCGCCAGTTCGATCGAGTCGCTGGTTTATTTACACGTCCACGGGACTGCTGGTCTTTTTATGCTTGGCCGTCACCCTAGCAGGGCTAATGCTCTTACGCAAAGCATCTGAGCCGTTGCTGGCAGAGATAGCGGGCAGTTCGATGGAACCGACCCTAGTGGGGCCGCGTATCGTTATCGATTGCCCCGAATGCAACTTCTCCAATCGTTGGGCGGTCGATAGCTGGAACCCTCGTTTCGAAGTCCGGTGCATGGGCTGCAACCGAAAGCTAGAACCACCAGACCCACCCATCATCGCATCCGGTCAACGCATTGCCTACCGCACACTTCGGTGGAACCGTTCGCCGATCCAACGCTTTGATACCGTCATCATCAACACGGCAAACGACCAACCTCGTGAAGTGAAAAGGGTTGTAGGGCTTCCATACGAAGATGTTGCAATCCGCGATGGACAACTATGGGTCAACGATAAACTCATCTCACCGACACCGGATCAGTTCCTACGTCAAGCCGTACTCATGGGACATTGGTCGGCCGGCAACCAATCCGCTTCGCTCGATCAATTCCTTAAATCGATACACGCTCCGCTTCAAAACAATCTTCCTATCAACGCTCATGACAGCCATGCCTACGTCCCAGCGCAAAACTACGGAGTCTCACTTCGACTCGGAGCAATCGATGGCAAGTGGAAATTGAGGCTGCGATGGATCCAATCCGGAGTCGACATAGCACCTGAGAGTCGTCGATATTTTTGCGACTTAGAAATCGCGTCCGGTGAATCCACCGAGCTTTGGGTGAACGGCATTTCAGTGGCACCGAACCCCCACCATCGCGGTTGGAGTTCGCAATGGCTGACAATCCTATCCATCGACGGCATACTTCACGTCGGTGATCATTATTCCCTACCTTGGGATTCGATCGGCCGAGTGCTCAAACCTGCTGAACCAGAATCTGCTGATGGCCAACCCAACGTAGATTTGATCTCAGAGCGTTCAACAGATCCACCGAACGTTCCACTTGTTTTTATGGAAACGCTCCAAGGAGAACCTGCCATCGATCGCTGCTTGGTGTACCGCGGGATCGTCTATCGCGGCTATCGCGACTCCGATTCCCAACGCTTCCGATCCGCGGATGGATTTGTGGTGCTCGGCGATAACGTCTCCATCTCAGAGGATTCGCGAGGCGCTGGGGATGCCTCCACGAGGATCGAGGCACAAAAAATGCGCGGCATTGTCATTCCCGAACGGAATGATTTGGACAGCCTCCTCCGGCAGACGGAATCGCTTCCACCGGGAACCCGCGTCCGCACCGATTCGTTGAACGACTTAGATTAGCTGAGCGACTTAGACTTCCGGTGTTGGCAAATCCGAATCGTTCCGAAGTGGTTCCGCAAGGCAAATGGCGTATCCGTCCAAATCGACAATCTCGAACTCGCATAAGCCGTAAAACATGCGTTCAAGCCGTCGTTGGATGCGTCCTCCTTCGACGATCACCAATTCCGAGAGCTCTTCATAGAGCTTTCGGATCCTTCCTCCTTCAAGCCTAAGATAGACATCCCAACGGTAGGGGACAGGATTTCTCGAGGCCGGTTTTTCGGCTCGCTGGAGCATCAATTCCGTATCCCCATTCCGAAGGATCGCGAACTGATAAGGCGGCTTGGCAGGAAATGGATCCGCATCGAAAGAGAGCGTATTCCGGTACCAATGCGCACTTGCAGCCACATCGGCCACCTGCAAGACAGGAACGGCCTGGAAAATGCGAGTTGATCCCATAGCACTCCTCCCACTACTGCAGCCGCGGCGAACAATAGGTATCGGTTTCTTTCGAGTTCTGCATGCCTATTTCAAAACCGGATGACTCTCTTCAAAGGCCGTGATCTTAGTTTCATGCTCGAGCGTCATGCCGATATCATCGAGTCCATGGAGCAAGCAGTGCCTTCGAAACGGTTCTACTTCAAACGAAGCCACGAATCCTTTGCCATCTGAGATCGTGCAGTTCTCAAGATCGACAGTTAGTTCGTAACGTTCATCGTCTGCGTGGCGTTGGAACAATTCCTCGACTTGCTGTTCGCTAAGCGTGATTGGCAACACACCGTTTTTAAAGCAGTTGTTGTAAAAAATATCGGCGAACGAAGGAGCGATGATCGAACGGATGCCATAATCCTCGATCGCCCATACGGCGTGCTCGCGGGACGAACCGCTACCGAAGTTTCTGCGGGCGATCAATATCGTCGCACCGGAGTTCCGGGCCAGATTGAGTTCGAATCCTTGGTTCGCTGCGCCATTCTCATGGAACCGCCAATCGAAGAACAGGTATTGGCCGAACCCAGAGCGCTCGATCCGCTTTAGGAATTGCTTGGGGATGATTTGATCGGTGTCGACGTTAGCCCGATCCATGGCGGCGACAGTACCGGTGAGTTTAGTGAATGGTTTCATGGACTTTTAGAATTGGTTTTCGCAATTTCTCGTTATGCAGGATGTTGGTTTTGGCTTGGTTCAAGAAGACTCGCTCGGACGCTCTATGTTTAAGCTCGATGCTTAAGCTGGTTCGTCCCGTTTAAGCGCGGTAGTCCCACTGCCGGATATCGGTGAATCGACCGGAGATGGCGGCGGCGGCGGCCATCGCGGGGGATACCAAGTGGGTCCGCCCACCTTTGCCTTGGCGGCCTTCGAAGTTTCGATTGGAGGTCGACGCGCAACGTTCGCCTGGCTCCAGGCGATCTGGGTTCATGGCCAAACACATACTGCAACCAGCCTCGCGCCAATCGAATCCCGCTTCGCGGAAAACTCGGTCCAAGCCCTCCGACTCTGCTTGCCGTTTGACTTGTCCGCTCCCCGGGACCACCATGGCATTGACGGCACTACTTACCCGATGCCCCTTTACGACCTTTGCCGCAGCTCGAAGATCTTCGATTCGAGCGTTGGTGCACGAGCCGATGAATACGCGCTGGATAGAAACTTCCGTCAAAGGCACACCGGCCTTGAGCCCCATGTATTCCAAGGCGCTCGCGGTCGATTTCCGCTCCGTCTCATCCGCGAAATCCTCCGGACGAGGAACCGATTGGTTAACCGAGATGACTTGTCCAGGATTCGTACCCCAGGAGATCTGCGGCTCAATATCTCGGCCTTGATAGAGATCGACACGATCGTAGGTAGCTCCCGAATCGGAGGGGAGATTCCTCCAAATCTCGACCGCTCGGTCAAAATCGTTCGGAGCAAATGGACGGCCACGAAGGTAGTCAAATGTGGTTTGGTCAGGCGCGATCATACCAGCTCGTGCTCCCGCTTCGATCGACATGTTGCAAACCGTCATCCGCTCCTCCATGCTCAGTTTGCGGATCACCTCGCCGGTGTACTCCAGAACATACCCCGTTCCGCCGGAGGTGGTCAGCTTGCCGATCAAGTACAAAATCAAATCCTTGGCAGTGACGCCAGGCCCTAATTCCCCATCGATGCGCAATTCATAGGTTTTCGGGGTGTATTGCAAGAGCGTCTGTGTCGCTAACACATGCTCGACTTCGCTCGTTCCAATTCCGAACGCCAAAGCACCAAAAGCACCATGTGTCGCGGTGTGGGAGTCCCCACAAACGATCGTCATCCCGGGTTGCGTGTACCCGAGTTCCGGTCCGATGATGTGGACAATACCTTGATGGGTATCGTTCAAATCGTAAAGTCGAACGCCAAACTCCTTGCAGTTCTGCCGAAGCGTATCGACTTGCTGCCGAGCAATGGGGTCGGCAATCGGGAGGGACCGATCGGTGGTTGGCACATTGTGGTCAGGTGTCGCGATCGTCTTCTCAGGTCTTCGCACCCGGCGTCCCGCCAAACGCAAACCCTCGAACGCTTGAGCGCTGGTTACCTCGTGTACCAAATGCAAATCGATGTACAGAATTGCTTGTTTGCCAGATTCGTGGTGAACCACATGGTTGTCCCAGATTTTCTGGAACATCGTCCGGGGCTTGGCCGGTGCAGTTGTCATTTTTTCAGTCGCAGTTTTAGGGATTCAACGGTGAAGGTTTTTTACTGGGTGGTATTTACTGGGTGCTATTTACTGGGGGGCTCCCGAAAAGTCTGGCGATCGATAATTCCTGGTTGGCCAGGTAGGCGATTGCAGTCGGCGGTGTTGGTTTCCGAAAAAGAACCCACTTCCAACCGTGTCAGCCGGTGTACCGTGTGCCGAGCCCCCTTGGGTGGATCGGTGGTCGCCAAGCTTTTCCGCGATCAGCGTACCATCCCAAGGATTAGAACATGAATTCTCAGGTTGCGTAATCCTTCCGAGTCGTATGTCCGCTAGTTACCGCCGCGGTTTCGAGTGTATATTACTGCGGTTACTATTTCCGCGTGGCCTTCGCCTCGCATACCAACGGCCGAATTAAAGGAATTGATGCTGCTATGCCTGACTCCGATGCACTCCAGAACCGAGGTCGATCCCTGGAAAATGCATTCTTCTCCAATTTGGATTCCAAGCTCATCGATGGGCTCAAGCAAAAGCTAGGTGAAGAAAATGCGATCTCGAAGATCCGAGAGACAACTGGCATCCACGACACCAAAGTGTTGGAGTCCCTTTTGAAGCTCGGGGTTACGCCAGCATCCTTGGCGGCGATGCGTGTTTTCCCATTGATCGCAGTAGCATGGGCTGACGGCAAAGCAGACACAGGAGAAATTACGGCGGTCCGAGCAATCGCGTCGAAGTACATCCAACGGGGTTCTGCGGCAGATGAACTCCTCGAGACGTGGCTCACCAAAAAACCAACCGACGAGATGTTCTCCGCGTGGGAAACCTACGCCGATACAATGTTCGGTGCGTTGCAGAGCAGCGAAGGGCAATCGCTCAAGCAAACGCTGATGGCGGAAATTCATGAAATCGCAGAGGCGAGCGGCGGGCTGCTCGGGTGGGGAGCCGTCTCAAAACCCGAACAAGAAGCCTTGGTGCGGATCCGAACCGCACTGCACTTCGAATAGCTCGAGATTGGCGATGATCGAGTCAGGGAACGGACTCGTCCGCTACGAAGTGGTCGGCTCCTGTTCCGGTCGGTTGCCAACCTATTCCCGCGTAGCCTTGCACAACTGGTTCCCTTTACCAATCCCTTATGGCTACGCTCCTTACGGCTACACTCCTTACGGCTACAAGATGATATGACTACGGATCCCAAAGTCGTCTGGCACCAAGCCTCGGTATCCAGCCAACAGCGCGCCGAAAAACTGGGCCAACGCGGGTGTGTCGTTTGGTTTACCGGCTTGAGCGGATCCGGAAAAAGCACCATCGCAAACGCGGTTGACCAACTTCTCGTCGCGCGCGGTGCTCATTCGTACCTACTCGACGGTGACAACATCCGGCACGGGCTATGCGCGACACCGCAAATGTTATCCCCGATTCATGGCGAGGCATTCGCCCATCGCTTTGGGCTTGGTTTCTCTCCTGAGGATCGCGAAGAAAACATTCGCCGGGTTGGTGCGGTAACACAATTGCTGGCCTCCGCAGGATTGATTTGCTTGACGGCTTTCGTCAGCCCTTACCGTAGGGACCGGGATCGCGTTCGAAATTGGGTCACAAATCAAGACCAGAGCCAAGAATCGACACCCTTCTTCGAAGTCTTTGTAAACACCTCGTTGGAGGTGTGCATGCAACGAGACCCGAAGGGGCTCTACCAGCAGGCATTGGCTGGAAAAATCCCCAACTTCACAGGTGTTTCGGATCCCTACGAAGCCCCAGTGGCTCCTGAACTCGAATTGCAGGGTGGCTCAGCCACTCCGATCGAACTCGCGGAACAAGTATTAAAAATGCTCCAAAAGCACGGGATCGTGTCCGGCCCTTGAGTGCCTACCAGTCCGGGTGACCACACTCCCAACAGAAACGTCTAATCGCAACAACTCTTATCGCGAAAACAGGTGATCGTATGTCGAATACCAACAACCCCAATGATGCCTTCTCCATGGCGAACAATCCCTATCAGGCGAGCACCGCCGGTTACGGCATGGAAGAACGGCAGCGCGAGGGTAAAGTCTTGCGACTCGCCAGCGTTGGCAAGCGGTTCCTCGGCTGGCTTATCGACACATTGGTACCATTGCTATTCGTGGTTCCAGCGATCATTCCGATGATTATTGCCGTGGTCAATGTAGCTAATCAGTCCGCAGCAGCAGGAGGCGCCGAGGTCGAAATGGATCCAGCATCCGCCTCCCTCTTGGTGGCGGGATGGGCGATCATAATCCTGGGCAGTTTGGCTCTTTTTATCCTCCAAATCGTGCTCCTCGTGACTCGCAGCCAGACGCTTGGCAAGTACTTCGTCAACACCCAGGTCGTCGATTTTGAAACGGGAGCGCCGGCTGGATTCCTCAGTTGCGGCGTCCTCCGAGTGTTCGTCAACGGGCTGATCGCCGGTCTACCTTGCATCGGCTTGATCTATTTTATCGTCGATAGCTTCTACGTCCTCCGAGAGGACCGTCGCTGTATCCACGACCTGATCGCCAACACAACGGTCATCGACCTGACCCCCTAAAAGCTCTCGAGATACCCATCGAGAAAGATTGCGGGTAAGATGATGCGGGACGATTCCTACTTCTCCCCTCCTTTTTTTCAAAATCCTCTCCATGTCGCGTTATGTTGTTCGCTGCGGTATCAATCGCTCGCTGTACGCGATGAATGCACGCGCGGAGCACAAACGCGGGGACATCGTTATCGCCCGAACCAACCGAGGTTTGGAACGGGGAGAAGTCCTCATCGAAATTACGGAAGCCAACGCGGCCGCCTCGGCGAATCTCTCCAGTGGCTCGATCCAACGCCTCGCTTCCGAGGAAGATCAAAAGGAGTGTCTACGACTCCAAAATGCGATCCCCAAGGACTTTGACGATTGCAAGTCAATCATCGAAGGCATGGGGATGAAAATGGACTTGGTCGATGTCGAACGAATAATCGGTGGCGAGCAGTTGACGCTCTACTACACCGCGGACGATCGTATCGACTTTCGCGAATTGGTGAAGAAACTCGCCGCGAAATACCACACGCGGATTGAGATGCGACAAGTCGGCGCTCGAGATGAAGCCAAACTCCTCGGGGATTACGGGGATTGCGGCAAGCCCCTTTGTTGCAACACGCATCTCTCCGAAATGCCGCCGGTCTCGATGCGCATGGCAAAACTCCAAAAAGCAACCTTGGACCCGAATAAAATTTCCGGCCGATGCGGGCGATTGAAGTGCTGCCTCCGGTACGAGCACGATCACTACGAGGAGCTCGTCAAGAAGCTCCCACCCGCGGGAAGCGACATTGTGACGAAAGATGGACGTGCTAAAGTAATTGCCGTGGAGTTGCTAGCTCACCAACTGCTGGTCTCCACCGAAGACAATCGCCGAATCTTGATTTCCGCCGATGACTGTCTCTCGGTGATCAAACGTGGAGTCGAACCCTGATGAATGAACATGTGATGGCGATGGTCGAATTGCTGAAACAAGACCAGCGATACCAGCTCGAAGCGTACCAGTTCGTCCGCGAAAGCCTCGCCTACGCTCAGCGGATCATGAAAATGCCGCCTCAAGCAACCGAAGGTGAAGAAGGCAAAGCCGACCACCATTTAACAGGTCAGCAACTTTGCCAAGCCATTCGCGAATATGCGTTGGAACAATACGGCTACATGGCGAAAACCGTACTCAACAGTTGGGGTATCCACAACACTGGGGATTTCGGCGAGATTGTTTACAACCTAATCCGGATCAAAGAGATGCGGAAAAGCAAATCCGATCGTCGAGAGGACTTCGACGACCAATACGATTTCGATTCCGCATTCATGCCTCGATTTGAGCTCGCCAACGATGCCAGCTCCGAATGATCGCACCCGTTTCCTTGCAGCCTCTATCGCCCTCGCGATTTGGGGCTGCTTCATGGTTTGGATCTGCGCGAGGATCCTCTCAAGCGGATAATTTCCCGAATGGAACTCAGCTAGCAAGTTCCTGTGAGCCGCCGCAAACCGTCGGTTACTTCACAAGTTCCGGCAGGTACTTCACCGGAATCGTTCCACAGTTGAGCACTTGTTCGTGGAATGGACCGAGCTCAAACCCATCACCGCGAGCTCGCTGTACATTCTGCCGCAATCGGTAAAAAGCCGTTCGGCCGACGAAATAGGTCGATAACTGGCACGAACTCTGCTTCGCCCGCTGAACCTTACCAAAGGCTTCTCCTTCGGTTTGGTAACCGCGCCCCACCAACAACTGCATGGCTTGATCGTCGGTCATGTCGGTGCAATGCATCGAATGATCCAGAATCGCATTGAGTACAGCCCTGAGGTAGAACTTGAGCTGGTGCAAACGCAACGCTAGATCGCCATTGCCATATCCCTGATCGAGCATCATCTGTTCGGTATAAACCGCCCAGCCTTCGGCGAACACTCCCGACGAAAGAATCTTTCGGATCGGAGATGGACTCCTGTTGGAGTAGTCCAATTGGACATAATGGCCAGGATAGGCTTCATGGATGGTGAGAACCTGAAGCATGTACTTATTGTACTCTTTGAAGAACGCCTCTTGACGCTCTGTAGGCCAATCGGACGGTGGGGGCGAGATGGCATACAAGCTTTTCGCATTGGGATCGAGTGCCGGCGCCGGGTTTAAATACGCCGCGGAAAATCCTCGTTGGAACTCGGGCATTTCGATGATGTCGCACTGATCGGGTTCGGGCAACGTCAAGATCTTTTTCTGCGTGATCATCTCTTTGATGGCAGCAACGGTTCGCTTCGCATCCCGAACCAACGTATCCGACTGGCCGTGCTCCTTACCGAGCTCGCTCAATACTTGGCGGACCGTGTCGCGCCGTCCGGCTTCGTCATCCGGGGGCAACGTGACTCCAGGGAACACCGAAAACCAAAGTTGTTTAGCCACATAGTACATCTCACGCTCAACCCGATCCGCCTCGGAATTGGCCGCTGCGATGACCTCATCTGCGGTAAGCCCTGCGTCGAGTTCAAGCTCCAGTTTCTTAGCAAACTTTTCCTTGCCGATTCTCCAACTCCCTTTCGACCGAGGCAGGACCTCTTGCTCGAGGAATCGTTTGTATTCCTTCAAACTCGCCACCGCGCTGCGGCATGGCCCCTGCAGCTGACTCAACTGAGGAGCTTCGCCAGAGAGCGTGAAGATATCGCTTTCATAAAAAGAGATCGCACCATCGGTTCGTTTGATGGCGATCTCTGTAAGGATTTGCGGTGGCTCGCCGATCGAAAGTTTTGCCGCCTCGACGATGGCAGGAATTTTTCCGATCCGCGATGCTGCATTTTCCACGTTGCGATGCTGCGGCAGCGTCGATTGGGTGAGCAACGTGAATACACTGTCGGACGCATACGTCAAATACACCCGCGGATCATTGGCGTAGTCATTCGAATTCGCTGATTGCCAGACGCGATACTCGAGAAAGTGCTTCCAGATCTCCAGATCGATTTGAGCGTTTCGAGAGAGACTCGCAAGATCGAAGTCCTGCTCAAGCCGTTTCAGTACGGCTTTGTCGTTCGCAACATCCTCCTCACGAGCCTTCGGGGAGAGGTCATCGAGCAAATGATCGTAGTCGTGGTTCCCCAAATACGTCGCAAACATGGGATGACGAACGCATTGGTCATCGATCCATTCTTGAAAACGCTCGGCGACCCGAGCGTCCTGACGCGCCGTATCCTGCGCCATGACCACCCCTGCTCCCATCCACACTCCTACCGGCAAGCCACCAATCAACAGGCCCCCGATAAAAAGACGTCCGATAAACAGACGCCCAACTACCCCGACCGCAGTCGCCACCGAAGAAAAAACAAACGATCTAGTCATTTACAAAACTCCTTTGGAACTCGGGATGCCGGTTTGACGGGGGTCGATCTCTGATGCGATGCGGACCGCACGCGCCGTGGCCTTGAAAATACCTTCGGCGATGTGGTGCGTATTTCTGCCGTAATGGAGCAAAATATGCAAATTGCACTGCGCGTTCGACGCGAAAGCCTGCCAAAAATCCTCGATCAACTCGCTATCGAAGTCTCCGATCTTCGGCGAAGGCATGGGGGCTTGGAATACCAAGTAGGATCGCCCACTGAAGTCGATGGCTGAGGTTACCAACGTTTCTTCCATGGGGAGGACCATATGCCCGTAACGGCGAATACCAGCCTTGTCACCCAAGCATTCGCGAACGGCTTGTCCCAAGCAAATACCGACGTCTTCGGTCGTGTGGTGCGCGTCGACTTCGAGGTCGCCATTGGCATGCACTTCTAAATCCACAAGGGCATGCCTCGCGAAGAGAACCAGCATATGGTCGAGAAATCCAACTCCGGTTCGAATGGAATTTTTGCCAGTTCCGTCGAGGTTCAAACGCAATGCGATTTGCGTTTCTGCGGTTTTCCGCTCAAGCTGGCTGGTGCGAGATGGTGTCATGGGTACTTTTGAGATAATGGTGATTCGGTAGCCGTGTGTGTCCAAGTTTTAGGCACGATGAATGTTCCTGTAGTGTACACGCGCCCATTCGACCGAGTCATCCAGGAGACTTGAATCGACCTCTTGGATGCCTCGTTCGAGGCAATATTTGGCTCTCAGGAGGTTGGTAAGGTGCCGATAATAACGAAAAATCGGCTGGACGAGCCACTTGTCGACCTTGCCCCAGGCGAGTGCCGGTCTACTCACACCGGCTCTACTCACACCGGGCCTACTACTTAAACCGAGTCTACTTCTGGATGCGTCCACGGAGCTCGGTATGGACGGCGAAGCATCGAGGTGGCTTGTTCATCACCGATCACGATGCTCTTGGCAGGATCATAGCGCAACGATCGTCCTAATTGCATCGACAAATTGGCTAGGATGCACGCAGCTGTCGAAATATGACCTTGTTCGATATCCGCTACCGGTTTGCCTCGCTCGGTGATCGCCTTTAAGAAATCGAGCATATGGACTCGGATGGCCGGGGCAACGTGCTTTTCAAGATCCTTCTCGGTTTTGTCCTCAGGATACTGATCCAACTCATAAGCCACATCCTTGTGAATGGGTTTGGCATCGCCACCTCGAGGAATAAAGTCATAACTCATCACACTCATTTTGAGCGTTCCTCGTTCACCGTAAAGGGTCGCGCCCCACGGATACGCAGGATCGGGTGCATCTCCCCAGGTGCGATGCGTCCAGACGACGTTTAGCTCGGGAAACTGAAAGGTGGCCGTTTGAGTGTCGGATATGTTCGCCTTGGAGTTTTTGTCGACATAGATACCGCCGTTGGAATTGACTTCCGTAGGCCAGCCGAGATCCAGCATCCATCGGACTGTATCGAGCATATGGATGCACATATCACCGAGGATTCCATTTCCATACTCATTGAATGCCCGCCACGAACGGGGATGCACGAGTTTGTTGTAGGGACGCATCGGAGCAGGACCGGTCCACATCTCGTAATCGAGATTCTCCGGTGGTGCTTGATCGGGTGGGTTTTCCCTCGCCCGCATGTGGTAGTAGCAATAAATCTCCGCATGTGAAATCTTTCCGAGCAGTCCAGCATCGATAATATTTTTCTTTGCTTCGATCAAATGCGGCGTACTGCGGCGTTGGGTTCCCACTTGCACAACCCGCTTGTACTTGCGTGCCGCAGCCAACATGGCTTGGCCTTCGACGACATCCACACTGATCGGCTTCTGGACGTAAATGTCGGCACCCGCTTTCACCGCCTCGATCATCGGCAACGCATGCCAATGATCCGGGGTCGCGATCAATACGATGTCGAGATCTTTCTCGGCGAGCATCTTGCGATAATCCCCATAGGTCCGAGGCCGATTGCCAGACTTCTGACGTTCCTTCACCATATCCGCAGCCTCGGTGACCATCTTGCTATCGACGTCACAGAGAGACACCACTTCCACCGGTGCGACTTGCAGCAGTCGAAACAGATCCGCTTTGCCATACCAACCGGTACCGATCAAACCAACTCGCTTGGTGGGTGCGTCTTGCAATGCAGCCACGGTATTTCGATACGTTGCGAGAAGGGCACCACTTGCCGCAAGGCTAGACCCTAAAAAATTCCGTCGTTCCATGGTGAGTTTCGTTCGTCGTTTGCCAAAGTGAAAGATGATGGAAGCCTTGGTCGCTACTTCAAGGATATATCGAGCCTGACATTATAGCCAAGCCGCTCTCTGCGTGCATGCAAAGTCCGAGCACGTTTTGGCATCTTCCATATCGAACCTAACGATTCGAAAATCCCAAAAGTGCCTTCGATCTTCTGTCCAACTCAAGCTAAACTTGGAGGCTGACGCAGGCGACGAATCCACTTACTCGACGAATCAATCGACGAAGCGATACAAAATGAGAACACGATGGGACGCGATCGTCGTCGGAGGTGGCGCTGCGGGATTGTGGGCAGCAGGTACCGCAGCAGAACGCAACAAACACGTTTTGGTGCTGGAAAAAAACAATAAGGCAGGGGTGAAAATTCTGATGTCGGGTGGGACCCGATGCAACATTACCCATAACTGCGACAATCGAAAAATCGCCGAAGCGTTCGGGAAACAAGGACGCGTTCTTCTCTCCGTACTCAGCCGATTATCCCCGCAAGACGTCGTGCGCGAGTTTGAAGCCGAAGGGGTCGCTACCAAAGTCGAAGAAACAGGTAAGGTTTTCCCAGTGAGCGATCATGCGATCGATGTTCGCGATGCCGTGGTTCGCCGATTGGCGAGGCACGGGGCCGAGCTGATCACTGGTTGTGCGGTGGATTCGGTGCGCCCCTCTAGCTCCGGTGAAGGATTTGACGTCACGGCACACACCATCAGTTCCTCGTTCGAGCTATGGTCCAAGACGGTTTTGATAACGACAGGAGGGCTTAGCTATCGCGAATGCGGAACGACTGGAGATGGGTATGCATGGGCGGAAGCCATGGGACACTCGATCGTCCCACTCCGCCCAGCGCTGACCCCTTTGGTTTCCAACGCAACATGGGTCCATGAACTGAGCGGCCTGACCTTGGACGATGCCTTGGTCACGGCGCACCTCGCCTCCGAAAACGGAGCGGTCATCAAAGTCGAACGGAATGCGTCGCGAGGTGGATTCCTTTGGACACATACAGGCTGCAGCGGCCCAACCGCGATGAATGTATCGCGGTGCTTTTCCGATCGCGATGAAAAGGACCAATTATCCCTGAGGATCGACCTCCTTCCTAAAGAGTCTCTCGCCCAATGCGAGCAGTGGCTTCTCGATGAATCGCACAAAAGCAACCGAGCGATCTCGACCGTTCTGAGTCAAAAGATCCCCAAACGGTTAGCCGTATCCATCCTCGGTCAGCTCGGCGCAGTGCACGACCCACATATGGCAGAGCTACCTCGCAAACTCCGGACTCAAATCCTCGAGACGATCAAAGGCTGCTCAGTACCGATCCAGGGAACGCGAGGGTATCCGAAAGCCGAAGTGACCGCGGGTGGCGTTGCACTTGGAGAAGTGAACTTTCAAGACATGCAAAGCCGCAAACACCCCGGACTATACTTTGCCGGCGAAATCCTCGACCTTGACGGACCAATCGGCGGTTTCAATTTCCAAGCCGCCTGGAGCACTGGACATACCGCCGGGCTTCATCTCGGCTGATGCAACACGGAATCTGCAGCGGCTAAACCGCTCCGAATCGCACCTTCGATGCTCCCCGCGTATCCGACTCCCGTGACATCGCAATAATCACCGCAACGATAAAGTCCCTCACCGATCACGGGATTAGGCTTCTGGGGGGACACTGACGAAGAAATCGATTCACCACTTGGGCGCGGGAGCGCAAACGGCACCGAGTACGTTTGCTCGTGCCGCCAAAGCTCAGCCTCCCAGCCGAACCATTCGACCAGTTCCCTTCGAACTGCCGCCAATAGTTCGTCAGAGACCAAATCCTGCTCTCCCACAAGATTCACGCTCAGCAACGCTTTTCCGGATGGAGCGTAACTGGATTGCGCATCGCTCGGAAAGGCCACATGATGGATGCGACCGAAAGGGTTCCCGTTGAGCATCAACACCGGCACATGCTTCGCCGCACGATCGATGGAAAAGTAGAAACAGGTTGTCGAAGCAACGGGTGGTCCATCTCTTTTACTTGATTTCACTCCCAACAGCTTCGACGCCGTCGGCTCTTCGGTGGCGATCACAATCGACGGGGCATTCCATTGGGTACCGTCCGCCAAAACTACCTTCCCCGGTTGGACCTTGGCAACGGTCGCTCGCAAACGGAGGGAGGCGTTCGGAATCTCTTCAGCCACCTGCATCGGGATGGCTTGCATCCCCTCCGCAGGCAACGCTGCGAAACCTTTGCTGAAGGTCCTGAAAATAAACTCCATCCTCGATGAAGGAATGCTTAGTGACCGGTCTAAAAAAATCCCTCCAAAAAAGGGACGAAAGAACTGCTCGATGATGGAGTTCGAAAACCCGATCTCTCGCAACCGATCGACGCTCGGTATGTCACGAGTTGCCATAACCTCATCGACATGTTTCTTCATCAGTCCATTCCGAAACCCCAGCAGTTTCCACTTGTCGGAAATCGTAGCGACCGTCGAAAGCGATGTTTGGATTGCATCCGAAAGAACGTTTGACACAGAGGAGCGACTGGGATCGGTAACGAGGGACCAACTTCGGCCCACGCGGACTCGCGCACCCGCTGAAAATGACTTCAACCGCAACCGGTTCAAGTCCAATTCGCGTGCGGCTGTTTCATAGCCGGTCAAATAAACTTGAAAGCCATGGTCCAATAGGAAACCGTTCCTGGAGTCAGTCCGGATTCGGCCCCCCACTTCATCCGATGCTTCGAGCACGAGGACCCTTCGGCCCGCGCGGATCAATTTCCTGGCTGCAATCAATCCAGAAAGCCCTGCACCGACGATGATCGCGTCCAAATTCACTCGGCACCATCCTCTTTTTCCGCCTGCGCCAGATTTCGCAATCTCGGATTTTCGAGGTAGGCCAAAACCAAAGCGACATCCGAAGGAGTGATCCCGCTGATTCGGCCAGCTTGATCCAAATTCAAGGGACGAATGCGAGAAAACTTTTGCCTCGCTTCATTCCGCAAACTGACGATAGCTCCGTAATCAAAGTTCTTTGGAATTTGCTTATCGAGCATTCGCTGCTGCCGTTCTACCTGAACCTGCTGTCGCGAAATGTACCCCGCATACTTCGTGTCGTACTCGACCTGCAAACCGATCTCTTCCGGGAATTGGGCGAGTGATTCCGGAAACATCTCGTGAAGTTGCTTCCATGTGACTTCATTTCGTTTCAAAAATCGGTCGCCGGTAACATCACCGATCCGAAGGGCCGCCACAGCTCGGCGTGCCGCTTCAATGCATTCCGTCTTTTCAATGAATCGGCGGTACCGATCCTCAGACACCAACCCGAGTTTGTAACCGATCGGTGTCAAGCGACGATCCGCGTTGTCTTGTCTCAACATCATGCGGTATTCGGCGCGGCTCGTGAACATGCGATAAGGTTCATCCACACCGCATGTAACGAGATCATCCACGAGCACACCGATGTAGGCCTCATCGCGCTTCAGAATGAGGCCATCCTGCCCTTTCAGTCGCAGCGCCGCGCTCGCACCCGCGACCAGTCCCTGCGCGCCAGCCTCTTCGTAGCCAGTGGTCCCATTGAGCTGCCCGGCAAAGTACAACCCTTGGACCGCTTTGGTTTCCAGCCAAGGATAGAGTTGGTCGGGCGGGCAAAAATCGTACTCGACCGCATACCCGTATCGCATGATCTGCGCCTTCTCAAGCCCCGGTATGAGCTTGAACATTTGGTCTTGAACATCCCGGGGAAGGGATGTGGAAATCCCGTTGACATAGACCTCTTGCGTCGAACGTCCCTCAGGCTCCAGGAACAGTTGGTGCCTGTCCTTGTCGGAAAACCGAACCACTTTATCCTCGATCGACGGGCAGTAGCGAGGTCCCGACGAGCGGATCTGGCCGGTGTACATGGGCGCGCGATGGAGATTGGCCCGAATCAACGCGTGGACTTGTTCGTTGGTATACGTAATCCAACAAGGCATTTGGGGATGGGGCAGCGCATCGGTCATGAATGAGAATGGCTGAGGTACCTCGTCCCCTGGCTGGATCTCGGTTTTCGAATAATCAATCGTCCGACTGTTGAGGCGAGCAGGTGTCCCGGTCTTGAAGCGTTCGATTCGAAAACCCAAGCGGTGGAGCGATTGGCTGATGCCGGAGGTTGTGCCTTCTCCGGCCCGGCCACCTGGTGTCTTCGCTTCCCCGGTGTGCATGATGGCTTGCAAAAACGTACCCGTCGTGAGAACCACAGCGCGAGCGAGGAAGCATGCATCGCCGCGGACACGCACACCGACAGTGCGCTGTTGGCCATCGACGGTCTCGGTGAGAATCTCTTCGACCAGTTCCTGGCACAGATCGATGTTTGGGTTTTCTTCGATCTGGCGTTTGATTTCGAACTGATACGCTTTCTTATCGGCTTGAGCCCGGGGTGAGTGCATCGCAGGCCCCTTGCGGCTATTGAGCAGCCGGAATTGGATCCCCGTGCGATCGATCGTCTCACCCATCAATCCACCGAGCGCATCGATCTCTCGAACGATCTGGCCTTTGGCAACCCCACCGATCGCTGGGTTGCAGCTCATCTGCCCGACCGTATCGAGGTTCCCGGTCAGAAGTGCGACGCGTGCGCCAACACGTGCCGCAGCGGCAGCCGCTTCTGTGCCGGCATGCCCGGCCCCAACCACCACTATGTCGTATTCGTATCTGTTGATCATTCCTGAGGCACTCGCGTTTCTCAGGCATTTTATCCGGCCGAGCCTTTTTTATAAGTCCTAAAAAAGCCCTTGGGGCAGAGGAGGTACCGCACCTCGCTGGGTGCAGACATAAGCAGCGACCAGGGCCGCTCGTCGATGGGATTCCGATAGCGGAACGCGGTTGAGGATCCCCATAATCAATGCGGCCGAGAACGCATCCCCAGCCCCCACCGTGTCGATCGCTTGGACCGAAATCGGCTCTTGCACATCCAATT
>CAIYZV010000321.1 GCA_903930765.1 uncultured Pirellula sp. | reverse complement strand
TGAGCCGAAGAACCGGGGTGAGCCGAAGAACACGGGGTGACTCGACAACCAGGAGCACCGCAATTCATCTGGACGCTGCAGCAGCCAACTTGGCATACAATCACTGCTACGAGACCAACGCTCCAACGTAGAGACGCTTCCATTTTTCCCCCCCGAGAAACTGAAACTTCCATGAGCGAGCCAGCCTTTGTTGCTGGAACTCGATAAATTATGAGCGCCGATCCTTCATCCATATTCACAACGGGTTGAACTTCAACGCGAGCGATTGGACCCACAGCTTGATTCGGTACTGGCTCGTGGATGTTATCGACCGGAACAACCGATACAATCAGTAAATCTTGCCAGGTACACCCTCGAAGGAATTGCTAGCGAAACCAAATGCCCTTTGAATTAATAAAGAAATCGCGGCTGGTAGCCATCATCCGCTTGGAGCGACTCGACCATGCCCAGGAATTGGTCAATGTGCTGCTCGACGCAGGTGTGCGGTGCCTCGAGTTCACCTTGACCAACCCCGACGCTCCGCGATGGATCCGCCGGCTTCTCGACGAAGATAAACGATTCGAAAATGGAGAAGCGTGCATCGGAGTCGGTTCTGTGCGGAACGTCGAAGAAGCGAAACTCGTCCTCGATGCAGGAGCTCAATTCGTGGTAACGCCGATCACATCCGTGCAGGTTATCGAGGTGTGCGTCCAGCGCAAGGTGCCGATCGCGTCAGGAGCATTTACGCCCACGGAAATCGCAACCGCATGGGATGCAGGAGCTAACATAGTCAAGGTATTTCCGGCCAGGGTGCTCGGCCCAGGTTACATCCGGGATGTACTAGCACCTCTCCCCTACCTTCCATTGATGCCGACAGGGGGTATCGATGCCTCCAACGCCGGCGAGTATCTACGCGCGGGTGCGATCGCCGTAGGGGTCGGTGGACAACTCTGCCCTGCCAACTTGGTGGAAAAAAAGGACTGGGATACGATCCTGCAATCGGCCAAACGGATTGTCGAAGCGTGTGCATGAAAACTCAAACCGCCCGCTTGGCATCCCAAGAATAAACTTTCTTATGGAACCCACGAAGAAACTCGCGAACGACGATTTACGTCATCTCGACAAAGCCGTTGTATGGCATGCGTTTTCTCAGATGTCGGAATACGATGGGCTGATCATCGATTCCGCGTCAGGTTGCTGGTTAACCGATATCGATGGCAAACGCTATCTCGATGGTACGAGCGCACTCTGGTGCAATTTATTTGGACACCAAGTTCCCGAGATCGATGCCGCGATCCGAAATCAACTGGATCGGGTGGCTCATGTAACCAACTTAGGCATGAGCCATCCTGCGACCATCCAATTGGCGCAGCGATTGGCGGCCTTAGCACCCGGTGAACTGAACCATGTCTTCTTTAGCGGCGATGGCGCATCGGCCGTTGAGGTGGCTATGAAATTAGCTTTTCAATACTGGCGCCAATGCGCTACCCCCGCCCCGGAGCGTACGAAGTTTATCGCGTTAGGGGATGCCTATCATGGGGACACGATTGGGACGGTCAGCGTGAGCGGCGTATCGAGATTCCAATCGCTTTTTTCACCGCTGCTATTTGAGGTTCTACGTGGCCCATGCCCCGACTCCTTCCGACGCCCCGCGGGCATGGATCCAGCCCAAGCCTCCCAGTGGTACCTGTCCGAGTACCGCAAACTGCTCGAACGATATGCCGACGAAGCGGTTGCAGTCATCGTGGAACCGATGATTCAAGGTGCCGCTGGATTCGTCACACAGCCACCAGGTTTTCTCCGTGGCATGGCCGAGCTATGTCGAGAATTTGGGGTTCTTTGGATCGCTGATGAAATCGCCGTTGGGATGGGACGCACCGGACGCATGTTCGCGATCGAGCACGAAGGAATCCATAACGATCATTCGCTTTTGCCCGATTTTCTTTGCTTGGGCAAAGGCCTCACCGGTGGCTATCTCGCCATGAGCGCAACGTTGTGCAGCACGCGAATATGGAATGCGTTTCTCGGTAGCCACGCGGAGATGAAAACGTTTTTCCACGGGCACACCTACGGTGGTAACCCCTTGGCCGCTGCTGCTGGAAACGCCGTATTGGACCTTTTTCAATCCCGATACTCGATGTCGAATTTGACGCCTAGAACGGCTCATTTCCAAAATTGCCTAGCCCCATTGCACGAACTTGAAATCGTTGGGGACGTACGGCAACTGGGGATGATGGCAGCAGTCGACTTGGTAAAGAACCGCGAAACCAAGGAACCCTTCGGATGGAACGAACGGATCAGCGCTAAAATATGCAAAAGGTTGCTCGACAAAGGCGTTTGGCTGCGCCCTCTCGGCAACGTCCTTCCCATATTGCCGCCGCTGAACATCAGCGACCACGACCTCGCGTTTCTCTCGCGATCCATTTTAGAATCCATTTCCGAGGTACAAATGGAGTTGGGCATGTTGGAGCCTTAAGCGTGAACGCCGGGTGGAGGGACGACATAACCGCTCGCTCCAAGGGTCCTGATCATAACTAGCATCGGGGGAAAGCGGGTTCGTACGTCCAGTCGCCACTTGCTCACACGCGTGGCTCAGATCCGATTCGCGATGCGAGTCGCTGCGACGATGCTCTAACGACTACTGACCGAAGAAAACTCTTTCGGCAGTGCCCGAAAGAATCTGCCTCTTTTCGTCCTTGTTCAAAAAATCCGCTCGGTCCCGGACGAGCTCCACCGAGGCACCGTAGGTATGAGGCGCGTCGACTTGATACGGGCAGTCCGACGCCCACATCAGTCGTTCCGCACCAAACGCATCCCTGAGCCTCCGAATCATCGGCAACAGATCGGTATAGGGTGCTTTCTTTGCACCCAATGCATAGAACGCAGAAGTCTTCACATAAACCGCAGGATATTTTGCCAAGCGACACAAAGCATTCAATTCATCTTCTTGCACGCTGCCCCGCATTCCGATCCGTGAAAAGTGATCGATGACCACGGTCGTCTTTGGATGCCGCTCGCAAAGATTTTCGATTCCCGGAATTGCATCGGGATCCGAAAGCATGCACATGGCTTGTCCCGTCTCAGCGCCATGCTCAAACATGCTGCGTATTCCCCGCGAGTTTTGCCATTGGGCCACGTTGGCTCGGTTTGCATAAAGGCGATACCCACGCACACCTCGCTTGCGAAGATCGGTCATGGTCCCCTTCACATCGCTCTGATCATGATCGATGACGGCAACACCCGAGAAGATTCCCGGGTACTTTTCGATGCAATCCAGCATGTACGTGTTGTCGAATCCAAAAAAATTCATCTGGATTAAAACAACGCGTGTCACTTGGAGCGGCCGGCAATGGCTGAACAGTTCGTCCGGTGTGAACGACGCGGGCACAACATCTTTTTCGCTGAACTCCGATGCGAGTGGGTACAGCGTCCCGAACTTCGGCCAAACGTGAACGTGGGCATCGATGATCGAGTCCGACATGGGGACTGGCGCGGCGGGATCGACGGTTGAGGGTTTGGCGAATAGATATGCGGGGCGAGCGACAACCGCAGACGCAAGTGCCAGCCAATGCCGCCGAGAGATCGAAAGGTAACCATGATTCGTCTTCATTCGCCAAACTCCCTGATGAGTGCGTAATAAAACTGCTCTGCGCGTAAGACCTGCTCGAGATCCACGTATTCAACTGCCCCGTGGGCTTGATCGATACTCCCCGGTCCAAACAGGATGCTATCGACCCCGGCGAGCATTAGTTTGCTCGCATCGCTTCCAAATGCAACTCCGGATGGCTCAGGATTCTCACCCAACTGCCTGAGAACTCGACCAGCGGTCTGCACGATCCTAGCATCCGGTGACGTATCCAGTCCGCGATCGATGAGCATGGGAGCTTCCATCTCAAACCGCGCCCCTGGTACCGCAGATGCGACACGATCGATGATACGTTGGTAACTCGCCAGCACCTCCTGAACATTTTCAATCGGCAGCAATCGACGATCGATCTCGATCGCACATTGATCCGGCACAAAGTTGACTTGGACGCCCCCCGAAATCATGCCAACGTTGGCTGTCGATGGCCCCAAAAGTGGGTGCGTTAGCCCTTCAAGTTGAGCATGCTCATCCTCGATCGCGAGAAGCAACCTGGCCATGGGATGGATCGCATTGAAGCCGAGATGGACTTTGGAACTGTGGGCGGATCGACCACGGGAGACGATCCGCCAACGCAGCACACCTTTGCTTGCGATGACCAGCCGCATCTCGGTCGGTTCAGCGACAACTGCTGCCGATGCGGTAAGCTCTCGGCAAAGCCGCAGTACGCCTTGGCATGAGAACTCCTCATCGACCACAGCCGCCATCCAGATCTCGGCCGGCGGGGGTACTGGATCCTGAAAGGCGCGTGCCGCCGCACACATCATGGCAGCGAGTCCAGCTTTGGTATCGCAAGCGCCTCGCCCATACATGCAGCCGTCCATTATTTTTGGGTCGAAAGGATCGATGGTCATCCCTTCCACAGAAACGGTGTCCATGTGGGCTTCGAGGACCAGTCGTTTCGACGGATCCAGTCCAGGGATGCGAGCGATTACATTGTCGCGTCCTGGCAGCACGTTCTGACGCCAACACTCGATCCCGAGCGATCTCCAAAATTGTTCGATGCGATCGGCGCACTGAGCCTCGCCGGGCCCCCCAGGATAGAACGCATTCACGCTGTTGATTCGAACCAACTGATCGAGAAGGTCGACGGAGTTCATATCATGCAATTCGGCGCAACAAGAGGGCTTCGGTGTGGAGTCCGGGGCCAAAACCGATCATCACTGAGTATTCCCCTGGATCGGTTTCGGCGACGATTTTCTCCAGAATGAACAAAACGGTAGGGGAGGACATGTTCCCATAATGGGCCAATACATTTCGAGATGGTTCGATCTGTTTTTCAGAGAGGCCCAAGCATGTGGCTACGGAATCCAAGATCCGAGGCCCGCCTGGATGAACCGCCCAGGTGTGAACCGAGTCGATGTCGACATGGTTTTCCGAAAGCCAACGAGTGATCGGCCCTCGCAACCGCTCTTCGATGATCTTTGGAACCCGCGGAGAAAGAGTCATCTGAAAACCATGATCGCCAATCTTCCAGCTCATCATGTCCCCAGTCTCTTCTAGCTTGCACGAAAAGCTTGAAACAATTTCCCACGGTGCAGTAACACCGGACCCGCTGGTGGGGTCGGCAAAGCCCGCGTCGGCGGAATCGGCGGCGAGAATCACGCACGCAGCACCATCGGAGAACAGTGAGTTGGCAACGATTTGCTCGCTATCGTCGCAGTACTGCTGATGGATACTGCACAGTTCCACGGCCCCCACCATCGCGATGGCATCAGGTTGTGAGCGCACGACAGCCTCAGCCACTCGCAAACCATTGATCATGCCATGACACCCCATAAACCCAACATGAGTTCGTTGGGTATGCATAGGCAACCCGAGCCTATCGATCAAATGATGATCGACTCCCGGAGCGCTGAATCCAGTACAGGAAACAGTGATCAGGTGGGTTATCGACGCAGCGTTTAACCGCGCATGGCTTAACGCTTCTTTGGCGGCACGCTCGAGCAACGGCCCTGCGTGCTGGCTGTAGGCTTGCATTCGCTCTGCCGTTGTTGGTCCGTAAGGCCGCTCGGCAGAGGCAACTTGATAGAAGCTCTGGCGGTTGAACAAATCCCCTTCGCTCGGGTCCAGCAGTACGCTCGAACGCCGCAGAACTCCCGACTTGCGGTACAACGTCGGGAGCAGTTTGTGCCAACGCTCGGTGATGTTCAATTGCTGAGCCAAGATTGCCGATTCTTCTTGAGCGACCGTCCCTTCGGGAATCGCCGTCGCCGTGGCGAGGAATCTCGCCAACTGCCCATATTGAGTCTCGCTCAACGTGTTTTCCTTGAATGGTAATGTCATTGCGTTGCCTTGCGAACAATCCAATTTCGAATTGGAGGAAACCAATCACAAACACGAAGCACCCATTGGGCACGACGCGGCATGCGGGCCTGCTTGGCGACCCAACGACATACCGATTGCGAAAAACGACGTTGCTGAATCGCCCACTGATTCCATTTGGACGATGAATCCTCGTAGGAATTACATCGTATCGCCGAAGCGATCAAGGGAACTACAGCAAACCCACTGGCCAACGCCCAGGACATGCCTTCACCGGTAAAGGGTTCAATATACCCGATCGAGTCCCCGACCAAAAAAACACGCGGTACGGCCACAGGATTTGAGGCTCGCGTCAAATGAGGTGTGGTCATCCAAGGCTTGGTGTGCCACACGGCGTCGGGGCGATATCCGCAGTATTCAACGATAGAGTCTATCGTGGCCGGAATGGAGTTTTTTCCGCGCACCTCTGTCGGATCCACCGCAGCTGCAATGTCATAATAACCACCATCGGTTTTGCACAGTCCCACATAACCGTTCGGGGCCACCAGCATATGGAGCGATTGCTGGTCTTGAAACATCGGACTATGGATCAAAAAACTGTCTTTGCTCAACTCCGACTCATGCAACATGCACTGAACCCCAATGCGCGATCCAGATGCGACAGTGGAACTCCATTGCAGGGTGCCACCAAGAGGCGATCGATTCAGCCCCGAAGCAACCACAGCGACTCTCGTAACCAATCGTCTCGAGGACGAGCGCTGACCTCCCACGGCCGGTCGAACTTCCACTGCGATACTCTCATGGGCGATACTCTCAGGTACGATACTCTCATGAGCAATGCTCGATCCGGGACCGTCATCAACATGCTCAGCACCTGTGATAAGGCGCTTGGACGCCACGGAATCGCTAGATGGCAAATCGCTAGATAGCAATTGGAGCATTCCCACCGTCTCTGGCAAGAAATGAACTCCCGACGCGATTGCCTTTTGAACCAAAATCGAATCGACAGTGGAGCGGCGAACGCTCCACAAGCTCGGTATGGGCCAACAGTGTGGATCGCGTCCGAATTGCACATGGAGTCGCCCGAGAGCGATGGTGCCTTGCCCCTGCAATTCCTCTGCAACCCCCAGTCGCTTCAAATAGTCGATCGCTCGCGGATTAAGGCAACCACCACAAACTTTTTCGCGAGGAAATCGCTTGGCTTCGATCAATAGCACACGCAGTCCTTCTCGGGCCGCTAAGATCGCCGTCGTCGAACCTGCGATACCAGCACCAACGACAACGAGGTCCCAGGTCACCCGCTCCGCCTCTGCCACAGTAATCGTTGCAGCAATCGTTGCAGCAATCGTTGCAGCAATCGTTGCAGAGTTCGTCGCAATAACCTCGCGGGCAACGTTGAGTGCTTCATCTGCCGAAGAAATCATTTTCGAATCGTTGGATAGTTGAGTCGCCATCACGAGGAACGCTCCCAACGCATCATGAATCGCTCCGGCCAATGTCGGCGTATCGCGACATCGCTCATCCCTGCGTTGGCTGCCAATGCTTGGGCTTCTCCAGGAGTCAACGCGGCTCGAACCGATTGTGGACCATCGAAATGAACCACGCGAGAACGAGACAACAGATGGCAACCCACGTACGCCAGCCACCATCCCAGCGATGTTCGGCACAGATCATCGATGAGCACCGCGCGCCGAGCTAGTCGCTTCATCGCGCCCAACACCTCGACTGCCGACAAATCGTCAAAATGATGCAAGAATAGTGTGCAGTAAACGATATCGAAAGGCAAATCCTCATCATGAACCATCACATCTTCGCGATGGGGATCGGACTGAGTTTGCGACGGTTCCATTCCATGCGCCGACCGCTTCTGGGTACTGCAGCGCGAAGGCATCGACTCGACCGCATCGAAAACGTTCATCACTTCAAATTGAACGCTACACCCGCGAGACGCGGCGGATTGTTGCTGCTGTGCTCGCGCATGTTCAATCGCTGTGGAACTCATATCCCATCCGATAACCTCGGCATTGATACGCCCTGATAACCGCTGGGCGACACCCATCGCTATCTCCCCATTCGCGCATCCCAAATCGAGAATGCGTATGGGTTTGTCGGATTCATCGCATGAAAGGCTCTTGGCAACACTCAAGATCTCTCGTACCAGTTGATCGACCGTCCCTGAAAACGCATTGATTCGCCGCAGCCCACGGAGTGCCTTTGCATGCTCTTTTGGACACAGACTGGGATCATCCATCAACTCCGGGACGAGCACTCGCGTTTTCATCGGTCACGGCCCCTGTTGCCTGCTCGTGCGTGCCCGGACCTTGCTTTCCTCGATGGAGATCCCGCGACCATGATCGCACCACATGCATTTTGATTGCTGCAGCAACCTCCGAGATTCATAGGCTTACCATGATTCATAGGCTTACCATGATTCATCGGCTTACTCGGTGCACCTTGCTTTCTTGTAAGATGCCCGCTGAAACCCAAACGCCGCTGGCCAAAAAGTAGCCTTACCCGGGTACAAAACGCCTGACGCGCTACTCGCTTTAACAAAATCGAAGATGCAACAAAACGACTTGTAACATCACCCGATGTGTTAAATACACATTGCGGACAATCGATAGTTATCATTCCTAACAAAGAAACACGACCGACCCGCAACACGATCATGAATGGCCCGCAATTCCATGCATCGAGCCGACTCTCGTTCTGCAGGAATAGATTTCGCGTCGAGGCTGTTTCGGCTAGCAAACGTCGAGTCCAACTTGGTATAGTTTAAAAAACTTGCGTTGATCGCAATGGAACCGATCTATGGATCGCGTTGACCATAATGCGCATTGTACACGCTAGCTCGGGCACTAAGGAGGGTTTTCGCTGTGGCAACGGGAGGCTATTTACTGAGAAATTTTTTCGCATCAGTGTTGCACTCAGTGTGGAACATGCCGTGGAACATGAATCTGAGTCCAAGCGACTGCATCTCCCTCCAGAGTGCAGCCAACCAGAGTGCAGCCAATACATACCTCTCAACTCCAAACGCAGTCGTTCAACACTTTTGGTTTGGAATGTCTATTGCGTGCACGCTTTGGATTCTCACACCTTTGATTGCAGATGCACAGCAAACGGCAACACAGCAAACGGCAACACAGCAAACGGCAACACAGCAAACGGCAACACAGCAAACGGCAACACAGCAATCGGCAACACAGCAATCGGCAACACAGCAAACGCAACCCGCGAACAAGCCTGGTGATGTGAACTTGGAGTTCAGCCGCGTATTTATCTTCGTCGATCGAACAACTTCGCTGGGACATACCCACGGGGTCGAAGGCAAACTCAAATCGGGTCGATTGTCCATCAAATCCAAAGAACCGGGGAGCTTGGTGTTTGACATGAAGTCATTCATCGCGGACACCGAAACCGCCCGAAAAGTACTCAACGTCGAGAGCACCATCGATGAAGCGACCCGGCGAAAAGTCAATGAGAACATGTTGGGACCTGAGATCCTCAACGTGAATCGCTATCCGGAAGCAAAATTCGAGAACGTTCGGGTCAATGCAACTGGAAATACATCCAACCGCAAGCTTCCAGAATACATCCTCGAAGGGGATTTTACGTTGCATAAAACAACGCGACACCTACAGATCCGATGCGACCTCGAAGAGAAAGATGGATGGCACCACGTCCGTGGTTCATTCAAAATCCTTCAGACCGATTACGGCATCAAGCCTTACACCAAGATGCTGGGGGCTGTCGGTATCAAAGACGAGTTGATGATCTTAGGAGATATTTGGCTGGTGCCTGCACCATGATTGAGTTTCCAAACGTTCAAAAAGGGGTGATTCGCAATCACTACGATATCACCACTCTCTTCTACAGACTCTTCTGGGGACCACACATCCATCATGGATACTGGGAATCGAATGAGACATCGTCTCGTGCACAGATCCAGTTGACCGAGCGGTTGGCTCACGCTGCAAAAATCGAATCTGGAAGCCGAGTGTATGACATCGGTTGCGGCATGGGTGGTTCGAGTGTTTGGCTAGCGAAAAACCTACAATGCCGCGTTACGGGGGTGACACTTAGCCCGGTGCAGCGCGCCTACGCCGATCTCGCAGCCCGCGCGGGTTTTGTCCGCCCTCGGCCCGAGTTTATTCGCGCAGATGCCGAGAAGGTCGAGTTCCCGGCCGGCCAAGCCGACGTGGTTTGGAGCGTTGAATGCACCGAACACTTGTTCGACAAACCCGCCTTCTTTCGAAAAGCAGCCAGTTGGTTAAAACCTGGTGGTCGATTTGCCCTGTGCGCATGGCTATCGGGAGAACTGCCACTCAACGAACAGCAAACCGAGCAAACCGTTGCCGTCTGCAAAGGGATGTTTTGCCCGTCCCTCGGGGCGCAATCCGATTATGTCCGATGGTTTGAACAAGCGGGGCTCGAAGTCACGCAAAAAGGGATATGGACTCGAAACGTCGAGAAGACGTGGGATATTTGCTTAGACCGAGTCAACCGCTCTGGAGTCCGGCATTTGGCCAAGATCCTCGGCAAGAATCACACTCTGTTTTTAGACCACTTCCAAGCGATCCTCGATGCTTATAAATCAGGAGCGATGGAGTACGGATACTTTGTGGCGGAGAAAAAGGATTGATGAATACGGCTTCTGCAAGGCTGATGCCAAAGGCGATCGACGCGGCGATCGACATAGCGATCGACATAGCCATCGACAATGTGCCAAACGCGCCCACCTCCGGAAATCCTGCGAGTGCCCCAAACGTGGCGATCAGGAATGCCGAACATGCCTCGCTTACGACACCCTTGAGAACAACAACGGCTCCGAAAGCTTCAGCAAGAACCCTGCAGCGAACGGCGGGCATTACCTTTGGTATCGGTACACAGTTGCTGTTCCTGGTCACCGTGGTCTACTTGTTTTTGTTCTTGCGGTACGGCGCCGCATCGCTGCATCATGGATGGTGGTGGATGGACGCGCTGCTCGCAACAGGATTCGCCATCCCTCACAGCGTTTTACTCGCCCCACCAACACAGAAGTGGCTTAGGCAATGGCTTCCCGGAGGCTTGCTCGGCTGCATTCACTGCTGCGTGACCTGCATCACTCTCCTGGTCATGTTCCATTACTGGGGAGGAAGCGAGCAGGTCCTTTGGAGAGCCTCAGGGATTGCCGAACAAGCAATCCTGGGTTGCTTCTATCTTTCCTGGGTCGCCCTTCTGTACAGTTTGTACTGGACAGGATTTGGCTACCAAACGGGGCTTTCCCAATGGTGGTACTGGGTCACGGAGTCCAAACCTCCTCGCCGGCCCTTCGTGACAGGTGGTCCATTTCGCTACATGCGGCACCCGGTCTACATGAGCTTTTTGGGACTGATTTGGTTCACGCCCGTGATGACATGGGACCACGCGATCCTGACTGCGGTCTGGACAGCTTATATTTACACCGGCAGCTACTTCAAAGACAAACGCTTGCTGCGATTCATCGGGGACGAATACTACGAATACGGGACTCGTATTGCAGGACTTCCCTGGATCGGCTTCGGAAGCTTGCGAAGGTTCAAACCTCGCCCGGCAGCAACCGCCTCGTGATACAGCGTTGGCTTAGGATCGGCGTTGGCTTAGGATCGGCGTCGGCTCTTCTTTGTGATAACGCAGCAAGATCGACCAGAGAAAACCACCGAAGAATTTTGCCGCAAATTGGCCGATGACAATCAACGGCATCAGCGATCCGAAGGCTACCGTTGGAAAAACAACACTATCGACCAACGCGCTCGCCGCGTTGCTCCCGTTCACTTTTTGCATTTTGGTTCGATCCGATAACCAGTGATAAACGACCCCATCGGTCAGTGCCGCTGCGGCAAACGCCAAGGTCGAAGCGATGGCGATCTGCGCGGAATTGCGATTGATCAGGTAGGAAAGCAACGAACCAGCGGCGATCAGCAACCCCATCTTCCACACCAACCCGCGATTCTTCCACTCCTCATGGAGTTTATCGCGAGTCGTCAAATCGAGTCCGATGAACAGGAACGCGTTGGCAATCGATGCCGATGGACCAAAAAACGTCGACGACAAATTGGCCAAAACAATCGCAATGAGATAAAGGGATATCGTTACCACAGTCCGCCCGCCGATCCAAGGTGCCTCTCCAATGGAGCTGAATAAGCACTATCCATCAATCGGCCGAATCGATCAAGCCGAAAGGGCTCGATCTTCCTGGGCAAGATCTAGCGGGAGACAACTCAGAGTTATCCATCACGAACTTATCCCTTCGCGATAACACCCGCGAGTTCCAGCGCGAGGAGTCGATCGTCTGGAATCTGATATCTCCCCATAACTTCTACAGATCCTGGCGGTAGAGCTGCCAACAACCGAGTGCGAGCATCACCAGAATAAAAATCCCGTTGCTCCAAATGGGTTGCCACGGATCTCGCTGGACCTGCGGAATATCGAGGTCCGTTCGATCGATCACGTTGACTTTGTTTTCGGGGTTGCGAAGCACGTACTGAATCGTTTCATTGATCGCAGCAGGCTTAGGGTTTACGAGATAAAATGGATTGATGACGTAGTCGTAAATCCATTCCGGCGTGGTTTTCTTCGGATAAAACGACAGCCCCGTCGGCTTCATTTCCGGACTGTGCACTTCGATCTGCTTGACGTTATGACATACCCAAAGCCGATTGGAGGGATCAAAGTGGATGGTCGATATATCGCCTTGACCGGAGATCGATGGCTTGCTCACACTCACCCGCGCCTCGGAGCTATCGGGCGAGAGCATCCAAAGATCGCCATCGGTCGAAAGCAACGCCACGCGACCATCGCTGGCCACCCCCGTTCGCTTGATGTTGGCTTTGCCAATTTCGGATAACTCTCGCACCAACTCCATCGTTTCGAGATTCACGACGACAGGAATTTCCGCGTTGGCGCAAACGATAGCAAGTGAATCCGACACCGCTAGATTCACCACCGCTTCGGCAGGAATATCGAGCTGCATTTCCCGTAGCTTTTCGAATTTATCGTCGTTGCTTTTCAGAACGATGAGCTTGTCTCTAGAAACCAATACCAGCGCATCGAGCGAATTAGAAAGTCCAACCGCAATCGGTTTCCGCAACCCCCAATCCGCCTCCGTCAATCGCTTGTACGTTTCATTGGCTTGGGGGATCTTCATTTCAAAGCCGAGGACTGAAATCTTTTGCTGGTCCGCTTTGGCGGCTCTCTCGGCATCAAACCAATAAATCCCATCGGTGGAGGCAGCGAGGAATCCGTTCTTCCACGGGATTAAGTCGAACGTATCTGCGGGAAGATCCGGCGCCGAATCGAGGCGCGAATCGTCCCATAGTTTCTTACCTGTCACTTCTGAGCTCGGGCCTGCATCCGGAGTTTTACCCAGTTCAGGGATGCGAGCCAACTCAAGACGAATCGTTTCGCCCCCTCCCAATCCAAACGGGATGAATCGGGTTCGGCCGAAGTAAAGCGACGATTCCTCGGCTTGCCAAATCGGCCCAATCACCCTCTGGCCGTCGACTTCACCAAAACCGGTTTGCCACACGCGATCCTTGTCGTTCCAGAATTGAATGCGACCTTGTTGGTTCGCAACGATCGGCGTATCTCCAACCGCTAAGATTCGCTGCAGCGTCGGTGGGCCTCGCAAAAAGGCTTCCGAAAGACTGCGGACCGTACCGATGGTGAAGCAAACACCCCAAAAAAGCGCGGTGACGACAACACAGATGATCGGATTCTTCCAAATCAATCCGACGAGTGCGGACACGCTGTAAAACACCATGAAGGCAAAGATGAACAGCGGAATGCACCACAGGATGCCTTGGTTCCAAATCCCCAACTGGATCCCAGAGTAGAAATAAAGGCCGACGATCAAGAAGGAAATATTGAGGGCCACGAAAATACAACCGCCGAGGTACTTACTCAAATAAAGCAAGCTTCGTGACAGCGGTTTGCTGAGCAACAAATGGAGCGAACCGGTTTGAAACATGTCGGGAATCATCGAACTGGTGATCACGATCGCGATCATCATCGCGATCTGCCCCAATCCAACCCACATGATGAACGGAAAGAGGGTGGCTTCGATGAACGGACGGATTTGCCGAAGGGTGAACGGAAGTGGATCGGTAAATTTCATCCCCGCATACGTGATCCAAGTGGCTTGACCGCTCGAGGACCGCAGCGAACCAGGGAACGCGAGATCGAGCAACCGGCGATTGAGTTTTTGCAATTCGTCAGGACTTTTGTTCTCCTGGTTAATCAACTCCTTCAGCTCCGTCCTGCGTTCGGCGGTCGGCCACGCATCGCGATCGTACAAATCCGGTTTATCCATCACGGTATTGAGGGCCGTTACCAATCTACCTACCGAAATCCGACGACCTGTTTTTTGGCGATCTCGCAACGAGTTCTGAAACTCTTGATCGATGGCAGCATAGACCAGCTTTTGTGAACGCGTCCCCTTCCCAGAGGACGCCGCTGCCAATTGGTCGAGGACCGTTTTGGCGTTCGTGATTTCACCCATCCGAACGCGATAACTCTCCCCCTCGGACAACGACAGCGGAAACAGGGCAACGAGAATCAAAGTCCAGGCAGCCAAAAGAATCCAAAGGACCCGAGACTGGATCGATTCGATCAAACTATCGTAAAGGATGGCGATGTAAGGCTTCATAACGTTCCGTATGTGCGGCGAACCGATCTGTTTTTAGCGGGGTGGACAGGGATCTCGCGGAGCGACATCGCCATTTGCAGTATTGACCATGTTCATGAACACCTGTTCCAAGCTCGGGCGAGCGCGCTCGAGTCGCAGGATACTGATTTGGTGCGACCGAAGGCAGTCGACGACCGCGTCCGCTCCCGGCTGATCGATCGATGCAATTCCAATCCGCGTCAACGCCTCGGGCCCACCCTCTGTCACAATTGGGGAGACCGAGTGCGGTACAGCTGTTGATAGATTTGGGACCTCAGCGAGAATGCGTTCGATCGATTGCGTATTTCCGATGACTTCAATCTTTAAACTGCTCCTGGAGTCATCCGTGTGTTGGCGAACCAGTTCATCGATGGTGCCTATGGCGCGGAGTTGCCCCAAAGCCATGATCGCGACGCGATCGCAGATCAGCTCGACTTCCTGAAGGATGTGACTGTTGAGAAAAACCGTCTTGCCGCGTTTCTTGAGCCGATCCAGAACATCGCGGATTTGCGAGCGTCCCATCGGATCCAATCCATCGGTTGGCTCATCCAGAATCAACAGGTCCGGGTCGTGCAGCATGGCTTGGGCAAGTCCCAAACGTTGTCGCATCCCCTTGGAGTATCTGCGAACGGCTTCGTGCTGCCGACCGCTGAGGCTGACCAGTTCAAACAACTCCGCCTCGCGTTTCCGAATCTCTGCGTCGGTCATTTCGCTGAGACGGCCGTAAAAATACAAGGCGCTTCGACCGGTATGGTGCCTCGGGAAAATCAGATTCTCAGGCAAATAACCGATCTTGCGCCGGGCTCCTTTGCTTCCCGCGGGTAATTGCAGAACTTGTGCAGAACCTCGCGATGGATGAAGGATCCCGAGAAGGACTTTGATGAGTGTTGTTTTCCCGGCACCATTCGGACCGAGCAACCCAAACACTTCGCCTTGGCCTACCTGAAGCGAAACTCCCTTGAGCGCGGGATGAACCCGTGGGAAGAGAAGTCCCTCCCGGTAGGTTTTCGAGAGATTTTGTACGTCGATTGCAAGTGGCACTGCCAAATGGGGCCTCATCAATCCAGAGGTGGGCACGAAGGATACGGAACGGAATCCCGCTAGGGACTAAAACGCACTAGTTTAACGGAGTTGGAGCATTGCGGGCTCTCATCCATTCGATCCGTGGCGAGGTTTCTTGGGTTTCTCGGCTCGGAAAAGGAGAGCTTCGGGGCAGGAAAGGTATTTTCAAAGTAGGCACCTGCGAAATATTCTTGTTAAAATCGGGGCTGCAGGGAAAACCACTCTCCGGGTAAAACGAATGATGCTCCGAGAAATTGGTACCCATTCCCACCCACGTAGCACGCCTTGCCTCCCTCCGTTTGGTTCTCTAACCCCACAGATATTTCCTATGCGTCGATCGATGATTCTTTCTTGTTGTATTCGCTCCTTTCGCCATGCAACCCTCGTCTGCGTTGCGACTTGTTCTACGGTATTGCTGCCCACGGATTGGACGAACGCCGCCGATACCGTGATGCTGTTCAACGGCAAGGACTTCAGTGGCTGGCATGGTCGACCGACCGTGGACCCTCGCAAGTGGAGCACGACTCCGGATGCCGACAAAGCGAAATGGAATCAAGAAATCGCAGACCACTGGAAAGTGGAAGGGAACGAAATCGTCAACGACGGGCAAGGAGCCTATCTGACCACCAACGGCGAATACGGCGATTTTGATTTGTCACTCGATTACAAGATTGTAGCCGGCTGCGATTCAGGGATTTACCTCCGCGGTATTCCACAAGTTCAAATCTGGGACCCCGATGCGGAAAACAACCGCAAGAACGGCAATGAAAAGGGAAGCGGTGGCCTTTGGAACAACCCAGCCGGTTGGGCCGGTAAAGACCCACTCGTTCGGGCTGATAAAGCTATCGGCGAATGGAACACCATGCGAATCCGCTTGGTGGGCGAACATTGCTGGGTATGGCTGAACGACAAAGAAGTCGTCGTCGATGCGAGGCTACACGATTACTTCGCACCCGGCATGCCTTTAATCGCTCGCGGGCCAATCCAACTGCAAACGCACGGCGCCGAGATCCGCTTCCGAAATGTCAGCGTCAAAGAGCTTTCGGCCGAAGAAGCGAACAAGGTACTCAGTCAATCCGAAGAAGCGGGCTTGGCCAAGGCTTCCAGCAAGTTCGAAACGCTATTCAATGGGACCGACCTCTCGGGTTGGAAGGGTGCGAATGGTAATTACACCGTCACCGAAGGAGCCATCCAATGCATGCAAGGCAAGGGTGGGGTTCTCTATTCCGAAAAGAGCTACGGCGACTTTGTGTTCCGCGTCGATTTCCAACTCCCTCCTGCAGGTAACAACGGGCTCGCCATCCGATACCCAAGCGTTGAGGAAATCGAAAAGCTGCCTAAGGATTTGCGCCACGGCGACGCAGCTTATGTCGGCATGACCGAGTTGCAAATCCTGGACGATGGGCACCCGAACTACGAAAAGATCGATCCACGCCAAGCCCACGGGAGCGCTTACGGAATGGCCGCTGCCAAACGAGGCTACCTGCGTCCCGTAGGGCAATGGAACCATGAAGTCGTCACGGTAACTGGATCGAAGATCCAAGTGGAACTGAACGGAACTCGCATTCTCGACGCCGATCTGTCGACGATCAACGAGTACATGGCCAATACCCCGCACCCAGGCAAGGAACGGACCAGCGGCCACATCGGGTTTGCGGGACACTCGGATCCAGTGCGATTCCGAAACATCTCGATCCAGGCTGTGGGCAACTAGTTCTCGAAAACCCATCGACCCAGTTCAAAAATCTCTGCGACATCCATCGCTGTTCCACAGGGAGCACGCGATGGTCGTTCGCGAGGTTCAACCATCTACATCGTGCTACATCGTGGCTCTCTCGCAGAGCCTACCTGTAAACCTCTCGCAGAGCCTACCCATAAACAAGGACACTTCTTTGAAACGTTTGTTGTTCGTTGCCTCGTTTGGAGTCTCATTGCTCGGCACGCGGGTTTTCTCGCAAGACACCTCGGAAGCGCTCCTCCGTGTACCCGAGGCGGAAGCGTCCTCTGAAAAAGAGATGAAGCGGTATTCGGAGAAGATTGAGCATTCTCAAGCGAAGATCGACATGATCCCGATACTGGGCGGAACCTTTTCGATGGGTAGTCCCGATAGCGAGCCGAATCGACTCGCCGATGAGGGGCCTGTCCATGAGGTAAGCGTCGGTCCATTCTGGATGGCAAAAACGGAGATCACTTGGGACGCCTACGATGTCTGGATGTCCGACTTGGACGTCTTTTATCGCGAGGTCAACAAAGTCAAGGCAACGGTCCGCGATGAATTGGCCGATGAGTTCCAAAAGAGCCAACCGACCAAACCGTACACCGACATGACCTTCGGCATGGGCAAACAAGGATACCCAGCAATCTGCATGACTCAACATGCGGCGCGCACGTACTGCAAATGGCTATCCCGCAAAACTGGACGTTACTATCGCTTGCCCACCGAAGCGGAATGGGAGTACGCATGTCGCGCAGGGACAACCACCACCTATTCGTTCGGCGATGATTCAGCGGAACTCGAAAATTATGCCTGGTTCGCCGACAACGCGGGCGAAGGATACCACAAGGTTGGACTCAAAAAGCCCAATCCATGGGGTTTGCACGACATGCATGGGAACGTGGCAGAATGGGTGCTCGATCAGCACATTCCTGAGGGATATCCATTGGATCTTCGCAAGGTCAATCCGTTGCTCGTACCGAAGACCCTCTACCCTCGCGTGGTTCGCGGAGGTGGCTGGGACAAAGCCGCGGAATTGTGCCGCAGCGCCTCCCGCGAAGGCTCTACCGAAGACTGGATTGCACAAGACCCACAATCGCCGGTCAGTATTTGGTACTTGACCGACGCACTTCACGTTGGATTTCGGGTAGTACGCCCACTGAACGAACCAACCGAAGAAGAAAAAAATACGTTCTGGGAATACTCCGAACCCATTCAGAAAGAACGCCCTGTTCCGCTCGAACGCTAAACGTTATTCATTCTCTGGAAGAGGGCCATCCAAGTTTGACTGGCCCTTACCAATTTCAACTCAATCACTTCCATTGCATCTTTACCTCTAACTTCATCCCCACCACGTTTCTCTCACCGGAGCTTACAAACATGACATCCTCCCACGGCCACAATAACGCAGACACCAACAGCTCTGCCAATCGCAGAGATTTTCTCAAGACCGGAACGAGCCTCGCAGCCGCTGCCGGCCTTACCTCGACCTTGTCTCGATCCGTACACGCTGCCGAAGACAACAAAATTCGAGTCGCTTTGATCGGCTGCGGTGGCCGTGGAACTGGAGCGGCGGAAAACGCACTTCAAGTCGACAACGGCGAGATCGAATTGGTCGCCATGGCCGATGTTTTCGAGAACCGTCTCAGCAGCAGCTACTCCAAACTGAAAGAGAACTTTCCCAAGAAAGTCGACGTTCCACCCGATCGACAATTCGTCAGTTTTGACGGCTACAAGAAAGCCATGGACGTCTTGCGTCCTGGTGACGTTGCGATCCTAACCTCACCACCCGCATTCCGCTGGGTCATGTTCAAGTACGCCATCGAGAAGGGCTTGAACGTATTCATGGAAAAGCCAGTCACGGTCGACGGTCCGTCGAGCAAGAAGATGTTTGAACTGGGCAAAAAGTCGGTCGAACGAAACCTCAAGGTCGGTGTTGGACTCATGTGCCGCCACTGCGTCGTTCGCCAAGAACTTCTCGACCGAATCCGAAATGGTGAAATCGGCGATCTCCTCATGTTACGCGCTTACCGGATGGCTGGCCCAACTGGGTCTGCTGCCGCAACCAAAAAGCCCGATGACATGAATGAACTCCTGTATCAAATTGGACGCTTCCATGGATTTCTTTGGGCCAGCGGTGGCGCAGTCAGCGACTTCTTGATCCACAACATCGATGAATGCTGCTGGATGAAGGAAGATTGGCCCGTAAAGGCTCAAGCTTCTGGAGGACGGCACTACAGAAATGATTGCGTCGACCAAAACTTCGATACGTACTCGATCGAATACACGTTCGGTGACGGTACCAAGATGTTCGTCAACGGGCGCACGATTCCCGGGTGTCGAAATGAGTTCGCCAGCTATGCCCACGGTACCAAAGGTAGCGCGATTATCTCTGCATCTGGTCACTCTCCTGCGAAATGCCGAATTTTCTCGGGCCAAAATATGACCAAGGCAAATGTTCTATGGGAAGGTCCAAAATCGGAGCCGAACCCGTACCAACTCGAATGGAACGACTTGATCAATGCGATTCGAAAGGATCTGCCATACAACGAAGTCGAACGCGGAGTAAAGGCCAGCGTCGTCACCAGCATGGGCCGCATGGCTGCCCACACCGGCGTCGAAATCACCTACGACGACATGCTCAATTGCGAGCATGAGTTCGCTCCGGATCTCGAGAACATGACCTACGAAAGCCAGGCTCCGGTCCGTGCTAACGCAGACGGGATCTACCCTGTCCCACAACCTGGCATCATCACCAACCGAGAATACGGGGATGCATAAAGCCACTTAATTCCATGAGGTTTCCAG
>CAIYZV010000320.1 GCA_903930765.1 uncultured Pirellula sp. | reverse complement strand
GGTTCCTTCCGTTTCTCATACATCATCTTTAGTTTGCTGTTGGTGATCAGCATGAGGACTTTGGCCAACCGCGGATCGTACGCTTGGTTCTCGATACTGTTGTTGTACGCGTAAGCGATAGGGTCCTGTTCCGAAGTCCCGCGAGGGAACGGGCCGCTGATGACGCGGCTCTGCTCGGATTCGGTACCCCCGAGGATTTCCCCTCGCAAGATTCCTTCTCGATCGATCGCGTACAGAAGCGCACGTCGGAATTCGCGGTCATCGAGATAGGGATTGGATGTGCGAGGAACGAGCATGTGGACTGTTGGTAGCGCGTACGTCGCGACATTGATCGTCTTAGAGACAATCGACGCTTCCAACCGCTTCGCATCGGCGGGGAAGAGGCGATCGATGATCTCAATTTCACCGCGAAGCAAGTCGTTGATGGCTTGGCTAGGATCGGTGTAAAGCGTTTCGTGAATTTCGATCGGTTGGTAATCTGCGGCACTGTTCGATGAAGCCCATTCGAAGCGTTTGGTATCGCCGTCTTGAGATTTAAAACGGTATAGAACCCCAGGCGGCGGTGCGTCTTCAATCTGTGTTTCGATAGGCCATTGGAGGAATGCTTGAGGCAGAACGTGAGGGCGACGGAATCGGACTTTCAGACGTTCTGGACCGAAGACCGATACCGAATCAAAAATGGCGGCCCAGCCGGGTACATAATCCTCGTTCCCTACTGTTGCGCGTCGAAGGAACGATTGGGATAGATTCAAACTGTTGGGGATCGCACCTTGTCCAGGATTCTGAATGGTCATATCGAGTTCGAGCCGATCGTCGCTTTGCTGGAACGAGCCGAGGGTAAATCGGTACTGTCCCCCTTCCGGACCGGTATTTCGGAACTCAAAGAGCGGACGGCTGATCAATTGTCCAGAACGGAATGCTGGCCAATTGGCTAGCGCCGCGGTATCTGGAGTGTCAGCGGTTTGAAAAACGCCAACCCGCGTGATCGGAAACGCTTTGAGCAAATCGTTGAGGAGTTGGCGACCACCTTCGATGTTGGGCTCAATTTCTAGCATCTTCGTCGCTTCGCGGCGAGCGTTCATAAAATCCTTTTGGTCGCGGTACGAAATCGCTCGATCGAGGTATTCTTTGGCGAGGTCTAGGAATTTGCCTTTCCATTCTTCCACGACGGGGAGTGGATCCTCTTTGTAGTCCTTTTCGAGGCGGTTGATCATCGTCCTAGCGGTCGCTAGATCATTCTTGTCGAAGTACGACTTGATGAGTTGGCTCGAGACGCTGGTGATGTAGCCGCGCACTTTTTCCTTTTGGTAGTTCGGGAAGCTTCGTTGAAGTTCCTCGAGTACGGCCAATGTATGGGCAAGTCGTTTCTGCTTGACCATTTCGACGGCGCTGGCGAAAAGGAAGTCTTGCCTCAGGATTTGGAGGCCTGGGGTTTGCGGGTAGTTCACCAGCAGAAAATTGAGGTGCTCAAACGCTTCACCAAAGTTCTTCTGTTCGACCAGTTGCTTGGCTTTGGCCAGAATCATCTGCTCGTAGAAGGAGACCTTTTCGATATCTTTCCAGAGGACTTCGTAGCGACGGGAAGGGAAAAGCAATATCGTTACTTGGAGTTTGTCTGTGTCTTTGGTTGCCGTCGGCATACGGCGATTGGGAATCTCCACCGGGGCAACTTTGACGCTCCGGCCTGTCGCTTCGGGCTTGAGGGTGATGATGTCAAACGGCTCTTCGTCGAGCAGGGATGTGACTACCTCTACCTCTTGAAGAATTTTGTCATAGTTGTCCTGCGCTCGCGCCGGGGGGCTGAATGCCGAGGCGACGACAATGGCTATGAAACATGAGAGCCAACCTAGGCGAGATCGGGACAAGGATAGCTTGGAAACCGAAGGGATCATTTCTGCGTCGCTCCACCGTCTCATTAGCGATTGCCTGTCGGGTTGGAGCTCGATTCCGAGGGAAGCGGCGCATTGATGATGGTTCCCTCGTCACCGGGTATGATTAAACCACTGGCCACCATACGGGGTGTTCCCGCGATGGGTTCCCCTGCCGTGCTTCGAGCGGTCTCTTTGCCATCACGGCTCGAGATGCGAATCAACTCACCCGTGGTGCTCGACAGAATGAGATCGGATCCGCTGGTCAATGGAGCGCCCACCAAAACGACTTGCGGGAGCGGGGTCGACCACAATTGCTTGCCTTCGGAGTTGAATGCGACGAGTCCTTCGATGTCGCTCAACGCCAAGCCGATGGTGCCTGCATCGGTTTCCGCTGCGAAGGGTCCCCATGCGAAACGGCCTTCGAACGTTAGGGACGCGATCTTCTTGAACTCGCCACTCTCGTAGAAGTCCATGATATCTCCGGACGCACCTGGAGAGATTCCGACGATGACATCGTTCAGCGAAGCCAACCGGCCCTTGAGCGATTTTTCGAGAGGCTGCGAGTTGAGCAATCGAAGCTGCTTGCCTGTCGATAGCTTGTAAAGGTTTCGTTTTTGGTCCGCGATGACTACCGATTGCTTGTCGGACAGAAGCAGCGGATTGAGCCATACGGGCCGTTCGCCGGCCGCGATGGTAGGTTGGAACGCCGTCCCAATCTGTTTTCCGCTTTCTGGGTCGATCACCAGCAGCTGGGAGTTTTCGAGTGGGATGATGAGGGAATTTCCAACGGCGATAGGGGCGGTGATCGGATACGAATTGGCGAGATCGAGATTGACCAGTTTGGTGGTCCATCCTGCTTTACGGCTAGGATCGACGAGCAGGAGCTGGCTTCCTTGGGCGGAGTTGAGCAGAACGCTGCGACCATCCTCGAGTTGCGTCGAGTTGGCGAACATCATCGAGCGTTGATTGCGGCCCATGTTTTCAATCTGCAAATTGGGCTTTGGAGACCCGAAGGATTTCGAGTCGACGTTGAATGTAGCTCCTTGGGAGGTCACGGCGACCATTGAATCACCGACTGGTGAGATCGAGGCGACGGGAGTGCCGATATCGGTTTCCCAGAACGGGTTGCCGGTCTTGGGGTCTACGGCGGCAACACGAACACCGCCGGTACCGCGAACGATACGGCTGTGAACGATGGTTTCTCCGATTTTGGTAGGTCGGCAGGTGAACTCATCCAAGTCATCCTTGAGCCACATCGAATTGAGTTTTTGGCCGGTGATTTGTATCTGGAAGTAGGCCAAACGGCTTGAGGCCAACCACAGATCGGTCCCCGACATCAACGGCCAAGTCACTTTGGGTGCCGCTTCGTTGGACACCAAGTTCACCATTTTGAACACTTTGTCTCTAGCGTTGGTGACCTCGACGTCGAGGATTGCGATTTCACCTAGGTTGGTGGCAACCGCCAATCGTCGGCCTGCCACTTCGGGTTCGACCACGACGTGGCCTTTGAATCGGACCGGCCCCTGGGCTTGGGTCAACTGTACTCCTTCATCGTTGGTCGTGTAGACCCGCATGAGGCAGTGATCGGGCCCTGCATTTTCGAAGAGGATCAGTTGATTGAGGACCCAGATCGGCGGAACGACGATGGTTCCAGGATTGTGGCCGACGTAGACGACTTCCTCGCATTCGCCATTTCCTCGGCTCATGACGTAAAGGTTCGAATGATTGCCGAGGAGGTATCGTTTGCGTTTACCTGCCGCACCACCCATCCCTACGTCGATCGGTTGTGGGACCTTCTTCGCCCATCGGGACTGCCCCGAGAGTGCGTCCAAGCAGTAGACGTTACCTCCGACGGTGCAAACAAAAACATCGTCGCCATCGACCGATGGTTCGAGGATTCGTTCTGGAAATTTGCTTTCCCAAACGAGGCTTCCATCCTTTGCGGATAGTCGACTCACCGTGCCTCGGGATGCGACTGCGATGATCGGATCGCTATCGCTGGTTGGTGCAATGCGCTGCGGTTCCGAGTTCCAGTCGCGGCCGATGTATTTGCGCCACAGCACGTCACCGTTGGATACTTGGATCGCGACCACGGATCCTTTGACGCGAAGGAATGCGACGTCATTGCTATTGCTATCGACCGAATTCCCCGTCCGGCTGGTCAGCAGCGCCGCGGATGCGTTCGGGAGAGTCGCAGGCTCATTGCTAACCGTCGGTGCTGTGCCTGATTTAGCTACCAATCCCTTTTGGAGGTTGGTTGCTGCCTGCATCAATTCAAGTAGCTTTTTATCGGGCTCGAGCGGTGGATATTTACGGATCAGTTCCTTTCGCAGGTCGTAGGTCTTCGTAACGTCCTGCGCATCGATCGCTTGCTGCATATTCGCTAGTGTGGTTGCGAGGTCTTCGCTCTGCTGGATGTCGCGAATCACACGCTGTTGGCCTTCTTCGATCGTCTTGATGCGCTGTTCGTTTTGGGTTCGTTCTTGAGTGCCGACGTATCTTGGATCACGGATCAGTTCCATTTGTTGGTTCATCATGCCGATCAGATTTTTCCGATCTTCGGTCCCGGTCATATTATCCGCTTTGATTACGAACTTCTCAGCGATCCGGAGGAGCGTGTCGGTTACATCGACACGCATTAGCGTCAAACCGGGCTCGTTCACGATCTTTGGCAATTGTTCCTGCGCGGTCTTGAGAGCGATGGTCGGATCTGCGTTTTTCTCTGCATCCTGACGAACGCGAGCGATCGAGGCTTTGACCTTAGCCACGCTGACGTTTTCATCGGTCGTGAAGGTGCTGGCAAAAGTTTCGTACTGCTTGATCGCCCTTTCGTAGTCACGGTTTTTGAAAAGCTCTTCCGCGATGTCGAATGACTCTTTTGCGGAACCTCTCGCGAACCAGATGTAGAGGGGTACGAAAAAGATCAGGAGGAGGAGAACGATGAATGCAACACCCACGATTCCGAACGATTCCCAAGGGCTCTTGTTGGGCTTCTTTAGTTTTGGGGCTTGAGCGACTTTGACCTCGGAAATTGGGTCTTCAGCGAATGAGGATTTCTTTTTTTTCCTCTTTTTCGAGGTGGGTTCTTCGGTCGACTCCGCCTCGACCACTTCCACGATTTCGGACACAGGATCCTCGATCACTTCGGCGACTTCGACGACTTCGGGCTCATCGGGTGGCAATAGGTCCTCGACCGAGTCCCCTTTTTTGGGCGGAGGGATTTCCACAGGGCGTCCACCTCGCAGAGCCGCCGATGACGGATCGGTTCCTGCCGCACCGATCATCTCATTGAGTTCGGTGATCAGCTTGGTGGCTTGGAAGCGGGTCAATTGCCCATTATCGACCAGCAACCGAGCGATGGCTTCCGGCGTGACGCGGACTTTTGATTGCTCCACTTGGTTGTGGAGTTCCTGAATGATTTCAGGGTCGAGTAGGCCTTTGCTCTCGAGCATATTGATGAACTGCTGTGCGCTCATTGGCTACTCAAACTCCTCCACGACCGTAACACTGAAACTGTTAAATCCTTTTTCGCGCCCTGCATCGAGTGCCGCGACGATCGCAGCGTGGATGCATTCTTCATGGGCGTCGATCAATAACTTGAGATTTTCATCTTCCTTGCCCGTCGATACTTCGGCACGGGCTTCGCCGAGAGCCATGAGCAGGTCTTGTTTGCTGCTAGCTTCCCGTTGGTCACCGGTTGGAAAAATCACGGTGTACGCGTTGAACTCATCGATCTGAACTCGAACGCTATCGTAGACCTCCGGCGGCTTCTCCATCGGTTTGGTGCTGGGCGAGTCCGACAGCGGAGGTGGCTTTTCGAAAACTTTTTCGCTGGAGAACGATGCGGTGATCATGAAGAAGATTAGGAGCAAGAAGGTCACGTCCACCATCGGCGTCATGTCCATGTCGTCTTTGGGAAGTTCCTTCTTCGCAAAGGTGACTTGTTCGGGCTCTTCCTCTTCGGCAACGGACGAGCCGGCTGTTACCGGTGCTGCCGCTGATGATGAGGGTGCTGCCGCCGCTGATGGTGTTGCTGCCGATGCTGGTTTGGAGGAAGCGTTAGTGGAACCGGGGGGTGGCGGGGATTTTGAAGGGGGTTGCGCGTTGCCATCGCGGGGCGTTGGAGTCGCCGGCGGTTGGGAGGCTGAAGGCTCGGTTGGGTTCGGCGATCCTTCCTGAATCAACAGGGACTCATCGGCACGGAATGGCTGATCGCAGGTCGGGCATCGGATTTCTCGGCCGAGGACGCGCGGATTGACGACGCGGACGACGGCGCAATGCGGGCAGCGGATGCTCAAACTCATTTACCGGCCTCCGACACTGAGAGGTTGATCAGTTTGCCCTCTTCGAGGACTTCTGCGACTGCCTGTTCCACTTTCTTTAGTTGCTTGGCAGTGACGTTCCCCTCAGCTCGAATCAAAACTTCGGTCTTGCCACCGGTTTCCATCTGCATCTGCACATACTCGGAGATTTCGGCCGATTGCTGCTCGGGATCGTCGGAAAAGACCGAGCCGTCGGCTTTGGCAACGATCGGGGTGTCGCTCACACCGCGTGTCACGCTGAGCATGACGCAGCTTTTGGTCGCGATCGAACTACCGTGCTTTGCCGGTGGTACCTCATACGATTTTTCACCGGTCATCTTGGAGGTCAAGATAAAGAAAATCAGGAGCAGGAATGTCATGTCGATCATCGGGGTGATATCCATTTCATCGTCCATGGGAGGACGCGCAGCAAGTTCGACTTGTTCGGGCTCCTCGTCCACTGCGACAACGGGCGTTGCGATTTGGCTAGCATCTCGCAATTCCGCCTCTTCAGGGTTGAATGAATTGGAATCTTTGTCCATACGTCAACGTACCTTCTCTGGACCTGTACTGCAGTTTTACGCACTCGAACCGATGGCCAATTCGTTAAGCGCTTTGCCGCGCACCGCGTTGCTCTTCGCGAGCGAGACCAATTTTGAAGGCTTCGAAAATTCGAGCTAATCCGGACCCAACCAAATCTTGCATGTGTCGGATCCGGTTGTGGATGCTCGCCATCGCCATAACCAACGGGATGGCGATGGTCAGACCGATCGCGGTCGTTTCGAGAGCGACGCGGATGTCCCCTGCCAAGTCGGTAGGGTTCACGTTGGTTGCCGATGCCAGCTTGCCGAACGCACCCATCATCCCTACCACCGTACCGAACAAACCGAGCATCGGTGCTGTTTTGATCACCGTCACGATCCAAGCGATGCTGTAATCCAAATCGGCGATCACGTCGCGCTGGAATCGATCGAGCGTCAGTTGACGTGTTTTCAGATAACCGAACGAACGATGCTTGCATGCATAGGTTATCAGCATGGGCAAAGCTCGCTTGTCCCCTTCGCAGGCGGTTAGGACCGCATCGAAATTACCTCGCTTCAAATCATCCTCGATCGAATCGATGAACTCATCCTGCTGCTGTTCGGTTTTGAAACGCTTGGCATTTACCCGCGTAAAAACCAATACCACGTAATACGCACCCCACAACGCGACCGCAGCCAAGGCAACGTAAGAAAGCTGTCCGACGATGTTGAAAACATCAGACGCGTCGGCCAACACAAGAAAACCATTGGGCGGAGTGAAGCTAGACGGAACAAAGTACGTTGCCAAGTATTCGTGCATGACGTCAGTAGGTTCTATGAGTTAGCGAGTGGTAGATACGTGGACGGGGGGCCTGTGGAGAGCCAATACGAGCGTCCGCTCGCAATCGGTGTCCGGAATGCCCTCCGGGAGGGTCAAAGGGAACACCCCAAATATAACTGACCGACCCCCTTTTGAGGACAGACTTCCTGAAAAAGGAGCCATTCGCTTCGAATTACGGCAACATCGGAATCACTTCGCCACCGTTGATCGTCATCAAGGCTCGAAGGACATCTTCCGCGAGTTCGGCGGGCAGCCAACGGACCGAGCCATCGAACATGCCGACGTTGGCTCCACGGTCGCTCATCCAGCTGGTACCTGGATTCTCGTCGATGTCTAAATCGTCAGGTGCCGTCCAGGGCACGGCCAAGTGCGGTGCGACCTCGGTCAGTGCGATCGTATTGGAAGTGCCATCGGTGATCGCGGACAGCCGCATGTTTTTGTCTAGCCACCCTGCATTTTTGCCGACCGGAGCCAAGTATACCGTATATCCAGGTGCGACTTCGACTTGAGGGTTAGCGTAGGTTTGCGGCATCCGCTCCAACAACGTGATGTTGTGCGGACTGTCCCACGGTTCATCCAAATGGAATTGTTGGTAGAGATTGTTTTGTTCGATATACGGAAGAATTGCGACCCGCCAGCTTAACAAGGGGGCGCCAGCTTTGTCGCGCGTGACGCGCTCCGGGAATTTTCTGTACGCAGATTCAAAATTGTAAATCGCCAACATGATTTGCTTCATGTTGTTGCTGGAACTCATCCGACGTGCGGCGTCCCGGGCGGCTTGGACGGCAGGCAAGAGAAGCCCGGTCATCACACCGATGGTCTGGTAACTGGCCATCATCGACGTTTCGGTTTTTAGCTCCAATCGATCCTCCTCGATCGACCACATCGAGGTATCGCTAAACGTTTCCTGCACTCGGTCCGCATACTTCGAAGCCGCTTGCTTCATGGCGTCCGATATCGAGGGCTCTGAGGCGAGCTGCGACTCGACCGATTCCCGCGCGAATTGCAAACCCTCAGTTCGAAGTCTTTGGAGCGATTCCTCCAATTTTTCCGTAGATTCGCGGCTAGCCGTTCCGAAGCTGACACGAATCGGATTGGAATCGGAGGCTTCAAGTTCGACCAGCAGATTGTCTGTCAACTCAATTACATTCTCGATATCACCACGAAACATTTCGGGAACTTGCTGTTCCTGGGTCATCCACAGACCCAGAAGGAGATCTCGAATTTGGACCAAGTTGACTGCCACCCTGACGTCGGACTGCCGCGAGGAAACCAGTTCGACGATTTTTCCTCCGGTCTTGATCCGCTGGCTCATCATTCGACGGAGGGTTCCTTGGGTGCCGACCAAGACCCGATTGGGATCTTTTTGGGCGATCCGCAGCATGGGCAACTCATAGAGTCCTCGAAACCGCAAGCTTTCGTCCTTGGGGGATACTTCGATTCCCGTTGCAACGGAATCCGCGATGGTCGCGATGTCGAAGGGGTTCGATGTTCGGATCGAAAAACCAAACTCCGGCTCGCTGCTAGGCATAGAGACGGTGGCATCGATCGTCTCGATATCGTCGAGCGCGAAACCGAATTGTTCCAGGCAAGCGACATTCAGGACTTCCCATGGCCACATTCGGAACTGAGGTGATTCTTTCAATTTCTGGAAGTCGATCGACGCAATCGCAACCGAGTCGGCTGGGATGTCGCCGTACCTTTCGACTTGTTGGCCCATTGCAACGCCGGAAATGAAAATCACCCAAGCCATCGTCGCGACGAGTGATCGATGAAGCCATAACGCCGATCGGATTTGACACGCCTCCAGTATCGAACGCGCGGGTGACGGACTAGACATGACTCATTGAACTCCTGAAAAGTATGCAGCCTCAGATCAAAAGCTCACGCAATACCGCTCAGCCCACCCAGTTCCAGAAGGGTTGGGGGCCTTGGGAGCCTCTGTTGGCCCGATAGTTTGGCGGTTGGAATTCCACCGGTCAACCGATTTCACAGAAGAATGCCGTAATCTCGCACAATCGTCACAATCCTTCCTTTTTTTGCGTGTGAGCTAAATCAGGGGAACTTTTCCTCATGCTCCTGGGAGCCACTTTCTAAGGGTGGGCTAAAGTCTAGGGGGCAGCGAAGGCGTGCTGCTCGCATCGGAATTTCTTACTGGGGAAACTGTGCGGGTAGAAAAATGACCAAATCGAAAAAAGCAGGCGAAGAAATCGTAACCTTGGATCGTCGGGCAAATGACCGTCGTGCCGATGAACGCCGAACCGGTGATCGACGCGGTGAAACCCCTAGCGAGCTGCAGGTTAAGCAGATGATCGCGAAGGAGAAGCGGAAATCCAAGGTCCAGCGACGTCGCCAGATCGACCCGACCACCTGCGAACGGGACTATTCCGGGGACGAAATCGAGTTCATGGCTGCCATGGACGAATACAAGCGTAAAAACGGACGCATGTTTCCAACCTGCAGCGAAATTCTGGAAGTCATCCGGTCTCTCGGGTACGAGCGAAGCGAACGATCGGCGACCATCGCCACCGCCACCGCACAAGACGACATCGACGAATAGTCGTCGAGCAGCTCTTCAGGGGACGAATGCGTCGATTGCCTCACGTTTTCAATTGTCTGGGTTCGAGGTACACTTCGAACACAGCTGAACGATTCGTGAGCGATTGCTGCACCACGAGCTTCGGAATGTTGACGATGCTCATTGGCGGAAAATCATCGCTTACAGAATCGTCTTTCAGCAGCACCTAGCACCTAGCAACTGGGCATAAGGTACGAGATACCGAGCATTGAAGGCTGCTACCGATGAAGAATCCCAACGATCGACTCGTTGAATTGGAAGTCCTTTTTACGCATTTGCAGAAAACGATCACCGACCTCGATGGGGTTGTCGTCGACCAAGCGCGTAGAATCGACCAGTTGCAACGCGAACTGAGAATTCTTGCAGGGGATGTACGTTTGGTGCGCGATTCCTCACGCGAACAACGGCGGCCGGAAGACGAAATACCACCTCATTACTGATTCGCTGGTGCATTCCACTCCGAGTCGAAACCTTTCGCTTCGAACTAGATAAAACCCCCTTGCGATTTGTCGGCAAGGAGTCAACCGCATGAGTTCCGATCAAGCCAAACCTCAGACCGGTTCGACGGGATTTGCGATGGATCGCAAAAGTCGATGGCGCGAGTTGTTCTTGATGGCATCGGCGCTCGCCTTGCTCAGTCTCGGGCTTTGGATCTGGCAGCCGTTCAAGAAATCACCCCCGGTTCGACTGCGTATCTCGGCCGGAAGTGCTGCTGGTCCTCGTCACCAGATCGCTCTATCACTTGCCAGCAACTTGGCCGATCAAGGCATCCTGCTGGATGTCGTTCCATCCAATGGTTCCGAGGAATCGCTGGAATGGCTGGAAGCGAACAAGATCGATTTGGCGCTTATCCAAGGAGGTCTGGTACCGACCAAGCAATCCAGGGTACGCCAATTGTGTCCCTTGATGACGGAGCCGTTGCATGTAGTTGTAAAACCAGCGCTCGGTGATGAGATCCGAAAAAACAATTTGCTGAGCCTAAGAGGCAAAAAGGTCCATCTCGGAACGGGTTCGAGTGGCACTCGACTACTCGCCGAAGAAGTATTGGATTTTCTCGAGTTGCAGGTTCTCGAAGGTGAACCAACGGATGACTTGAAAGACTTCGTCCGTGCGGATTACATGTCCCACGCGGAACTTGAAAATGCCCAGATCGATGATATGCCTGATGCGATTTTTTTGGTCTCTACGTTGCCATCTCCGCTAGCGCATCGTTTGATCGAACACCGCGGATACCAACTGGTTGGTATTCCATTCGGGATCGCTTTCTCGCAATCCTCGACGATCGATGATGCTGTATCGAAGTCTCGCAAGATCGATCGGCATTTTTATGCACCGTGCGTTATTCCCGCTTTCAGTTATGGTGTGGATCCAGATACTCCCGAATCCGACCTGCAGACCATCGGTTCGCGTATGCTCCTGGTGGCCAGTTCGAAAGTCCCAGATGCTGCGATCGAGCGAACGCTGACAGGTGTTTTCAATACAGACTTTGCTCGCAACATAATCCCCGGACTGGAATCTTCGTGGCTCGATTTACCGAATGAGTACGTGCTGCACTCGGGCGTTCAGCGGTATCGCGATCGAAACAAAGTGCTGATCGCGAGCGACTTGATCGACTACCTGGAAAAACTACTCGCGATCGTGGCAACGCTCGCCGGCGCTGCGTTCTTCTTATACCAGTGGTATTCGGAGCATCGCCGGCAGCAACGTGAAAATCGATTCGGCGATTTCATGATGCGCGTCATCAAAATCGAGCAGCAGGCGCTGGAAAGCGAACTCTCGGCAAAACTGCAATTGGTGGATCTGATCCGTTTGCAACAAGAGCTCGCTCTCTTAAAATCGGACGCCGTTCGAGGCTTCGTGTCGGGTGAATGGCAAAGCCCTACGATGCTCAACGGATTGTTGGCACTCATCAATGATACCCGAGAGCAAATCACTCGCCTCATCCTGCACGAACGTGAGAATATCGAGCAGGACGCAGAAAAGAAACACGTGCAACCGGACTCGCTGTGGCGCAAAGAGTTGGACGCCCCCAAGCCCACGGATCCGTAGTCCTCGGCATACCTCTCGGCGATCCTTAGCCCTTGGCTAACTGGCAAACAGCATGCTTATTCGCGCCAGAAACTTGGTGGGCTGTCGTTCTTGTATGTCACCTTCATCTCCGGCGTCTCGTAGCGATCCCCATTTCTAAATAGAGACTCGACCCCACCTATGACCATTCCCGAGGTGAGGAGTGTCCGCTCCACGGGATAGGGGGTCTTTCCTTCGTTGACCAATGTCTCAATGTGCCTGGCCAGCGGGTTGAAGAAATCGGCGGTGGTGGAGCCATGCGTGGGCATGGGCAAGTACATTTGGCACGAGATGATTTCCCCGTTGTCCGATCGCATTCCCGCATAGTTGAAGTCTTGGATAGGGCACAGGAACATCGTGGTCTTAAATCCATCCCGGTGTTCGATGAAGTAAGCGATCGAGCCGTTCATGACTTTCTTGCCCCATTCGTACGTGACCGGATCGGTTGGAAAGCCACCTTCGACGGGCAGATTATGGCTGCGCGACATCGCGGCGACGAAGAGTTTCCGTGTGCCCTCGCGGGAACTCTTTTCCATCTCCGCCCAAAGCGCATCTCCTTTCAGTGCGGTCACGGATGCGATTCCGACCTCTCCTCCTCGCCTGCGTTCCGACATGCACTGAGCTGTTTCCAAACCATGAAAGTCGTAGCTATCCACGCCGCCATAGCAAACGCACACGCTTTCCTTGAGCGGCGTGTCGACCGGCATGTCGATCGATGGAAATCGCCAAGTCACAGGCAACGAGGATCCGGCCAGGAATGGGAACTTGAGACGCTTCGAATCCTCGACCATTTCGACACACTCCGACCAAACGGTCGATAGATGCTTGTCATTGAAAACGGGGACGCTCCGACCGCTCTGTTCGAAAACTTTCACGATCTGTTTGAACCAGTCGTAGCGAGGGTACCTCCGTTGCCCTTTTTCGTTGGTGGGGTAATCGCCATGCTCGCCGATCATCACCACCCCATCGACCGCAAGCTTCGATGTTCCCAAAGTCAATGCATCGGCTATTGTCGAATATTGTTTGAGTTTGTACTTGTCGATCCTTTGTTGCGATAAATCGCCTTCCTTCTGCTGCTGTTCGATATACACCGACGCAACGTCGAAGCGTGGAGATTGCCAGCGCCCGCCCCAGGTGTATCCCATGCAATGCCGATCCAGGAAATGCTGCGCGTGGGAGTGTCGGAAAACGACGGTACCCAGGAATGCTATCTTCTTACGAGGCCCATCGGCTGGT
>CAIYZV010000319.1 GCA_903930765.1 uncultured Pirellula sp. | reverse complement strand
TTTGCTCAGATAATTTTGGAGGCGCGTGGGAGGCAGACATGCAAGGAACTGCGACGAGCGATCGCTCCGCTCCAGTGTGATTATGCTACCCGACAGCAAGGCACTGAAGATCGTAACGACGATGAGCCCCGGCAGGCTTCCGCCCGCAAGGATTGAGGCAATCATGAATCGGGAATCTGCGAACGATTGACCCGCTTCGCGAACATCCCAGAAGATTAAAATGGCGGCAGCAACAAAACATGCAATCAACACACCGACCAAGCTGCGCAGATACAGGCGCAATAAACTCAAATCTTTTCGGATGAGTGTCCCCATCATGATTCAATCTCCTCAAGCTGACGTTTACGACCACGAATCACATCTTTGAAAATATCCTCCAAACTTAAATCGACCACGTTGCCTCCGATCGCGTGATTCTCGGACATCAATTGCTCGAAAAGATCCTCGGAAAACGGGCTGACCGTAACCGTCCAATCACGGCGCGACAACCGCTGGAACACGGCCTGTTCAGGGATATATGCTGGCAGCTTGCCGTCCGGGAGCACGATCTGAACCCGTTTGATTTTGCTGCGCAGCTCGTCAATGCTGCCGCGAGCGATGAACCGACCATCGACGAAGATACCAACCTCGTCTGCAACTCGCTCTACGTCATCAAAATGATGGCTGGAAAAAAAGACCGTCCTACCTTTGCACAAATGGCACTGGAGAACGCTCTCGAGAAACTCCTCTCGAAAGATCGGGTCGAGCCCCGATGTCGGTTCGTCCAAAATCAAAAGGTCGGGAGAGTGGGCCAAGGCGAGGATCAAGCTGAGCTTGGTGGTCATCCCCTTCGAGAGCGAGGAGACTTTCTTCGTCAACGGCAACTCAAATGTAGACAGCATCTGGCTTGCCAAATCATCGTCCCAACGGGGATAGAGCTTGCTCACAAAACCAAGAATCTCACCGACCGTCATCCAGCGATACATGCAATGCACCTCAGGAACATAACCGATGCGTTGACGCAACGCGGTGCTGTGCTTGCTGGCGTTCTCGCCAAAAAGTCGGATCTGGCCGGAGTTGGCCGGAGATAAACCCATCAACATGCGAATCAGACTACTCTTTCCGGCGCCGTTGGGACCGAGCAAGCCAAAAGTGGTCCCCTGACGGACCGTGAGATCGACTGCATCGCATGCGATTTTGCCACCATACCGTTTGGTCACACCATCAAGCTCGATGACCGAGGGAGCGTCAGTCGTCATGATCATTTCGTCGCCTCCACCAAAATCTGCCGAAGAGAATCCTCGAAAACCGAACGAACGGTATCCGGGGTCAGACGCGCCTTGACCCCTTGGCGGATGGCGGTCGAAAACTGTTTGCTCAACCGTTGTTCGGCGGCGTTGAGATGATCGCGATTGGTAGCCGCGACAAAGATCCCCACGCCGCGCCGAGTTTCAACGACCCCTTCCCGCTCGAGGGCTTCGTAGGCGCGCTGAACCGTATTGGGATTGACGCAGATCTCCACTGCCATGGCTCGAAGCGATGGCAGCATCTCCCCCGGCCGGTAGACATTGGCATCGATCGCTTGCCGGAGCTGGTCTGCGATCTGCCGAAATATCGGCGTCGAACTCTTTGGGTCAATCAACATTCTTAAACTCTCCGAACAAAATGGCCATGAAGACACCCTTTAGATTAGTGCACTAATGCAGTGTAGCAGGGACTTTTTCTATGTCAAGAAAGAATCACCCCGCAACCCAAACTCATGCCACCCCAAAAAACTTTTGACAAGTTTCTTCCGTACCGAATCAGCCGCCCTGTTTGCAAATGATGCGCCCCATATCGCTAATGCGAAGGGATCCATTTTCATGTTCGGTCCGCAGCGAGCCGTCGAGTATTCCGTGAGGCTTCCTCCCAGACTGCCCAAACCGGCGCAGGTCTTTCGCATGGTGGCGGATGGACCACGGTGGGTGGAACGTTCAAACATGGCCGGTTGTTAGCATATGTCGTTGTGTGCTTAGGAGCACACCTTGGCACGTAAGGATGAAACGAGCGTCTATGCAGCGGTGGGAGACTATCGGTTTCTCCACATGTGCAGCAGAAGTAATCGTGAAACATCGCGGCTACTTTTTTTGCTTCGCGGCTTTCAGCTGTTCGATGTACCATGCTAAGCTCTCTCCATCCGAGGTATTGTTCGGGTCGGTCTCGACGAGTCGCTGGTAGATGTCCAAGCCTTGTTGAAAAGATTCCTGTGCCTTTTCGCTCTGCTTCAGTTCCATCAAGACCACTCCCTGCCTACCGCAACTCCAAGCGAGATTGCGTTGCCATGATGCATCCTTGGGAGCTCGCTTCACTTGTGATCGCCACACCCCTTCTTCCCTTTGGTAGAAGTCCAGCGCCTTGTCAAATTGTTTCGCGTCGAAATGCGATTGCGCGATCCGGTCATGAAACCTGGCCATTTGTTCGGTTTGCCACGTGAGGCTTTCTTGATCGGCGGTGTTATTCGGGTTGGCTTCGGCGAGTCGCTGATAGATATCCAACGCTTGTTGACAGAATACCGATCCCTCCTCGGTCTGCCCCAGCTGTTTCGATAGATAGGCGTGTCGGGCGAAGTTGCTAGCCAAATCGCGTTGTGCTTGTGCATCCTCGGGATTGCGCTCTGCGAGGGACAGCCTCAGCTTTTCCGCTTTTTGACAGAACTCCATCGCAATCTCGAACTGCTTCTTGTCAATATAGATTAGCGAAATCCGGTGATAGCAATGCGCTAGATGTTCAGTATCCCATTTGACGCTTTTTCGATCCGCAGTATTGTTTGGGTCGGCGGCGAGTCGCTGGAAGATGTCTAACCCCTGCTGACAGAACTCCATCGCCTCTTCCGTCTGCCCCAATTCCGTCAATACATGAGCCAGTTCTCCGCAGTTCCAGGCCAGATCTCGTACCGATTGCAAATCCTTCGGATTGCGCTCCGCGAGGGTTCGCCTTAGCTTTTCTCCTTTTTGGTAGAATTCCAACGCAATCTCGAATTGCTTGTTGTCGATATAGGATTTCGCAATCTGTTCATTACAACTAACCAATAGTTTCATGTTCCAAGTGAGCATTTCTTGATCGGCGGAGTGCTGTGGATTGGCGTCAGCAAGTCCTTGATAGATATCCTTGCCTTCTTGAAGGAGTTTCAACGCTTCTTGTGTTTTACCCAGCTCCATCGCTATTTTTCCGTACATACCGCAGCTCCAAGCCAGATCGCGTCGCAATGGCAAATCCTTCGGGTTGCGCTCCGCGAGGGTTCGCCTTAGCTTTTCTCCTTTTTGGTAGAATTCCAGAGCCTTGTCGAGTTGCTTGCGATCGAAATAGGATTGCGCAATTCGGTCATAACAACTAGCAAGTCGCCTCGAATCGTCCACGTTTTTTGGCCTCTTGCGGAGG
>CAIYZV010000318.1 GCA_903930765.1 uncultured Pirellula sp. | reverse complement strand
GCAGGGGAGGCTAACAATTCGAGGGAGAACGTCGATGACTACGAAGGACAACAGGGACCTCGAGATCTCGAAACTTTTATGATACGTTGCATTCGCCATGAAACGAGCGATCTTGGTCAGCCAATCTCTTTTTTTGGATTTTTTCACAGTTTGCTTGCAATCTAGCTCCAATCGGCGGCTTGGGATCGGCCCATTTCCACCATGGACACGTACTGATCGTCGCAAAATCGATCGGTCATTCCGGCCAAATAGACTCCGATGGCACGTTCGGTCCCCCATTCGGCGCCAAGGCGTTGGAACCGATCCGGAAGGCGTTTCGGGTAGGCTTTGAGCAGTAGAAACAGCTGCTGCAATCGAGTTGCCGCGCGTTGCCGAACATCGATCAAACGGGGATGACGATAGACATTTTGGAAAAGAAAGCGTTCGAGTTCTTTCTTTTCCGCCTCGAACCCTGGGGACATTCGGAGGGTGAACTGCACCTCGCGCACTCCGATCGAATCGAGACCATCCGCCCGCTCTAAGATTTGCTGGGAATAGGTCAGGAAATCCTCCATCTGCAAATCGAGCAGCGTGTGAACCAGCAATTGTCGTCGGTGCAGCTCGGGGGTCTGGTCGAGCGGCACGACTCCTCGCGCTCGCTGGACCAGCGCGAGTTCGGACAATTGGTCCCACGAGAGAAGCCCGAGCTTGATCGCATCATCCACGTCGTGCGCATCGTAAGCGATGCTATCGGCAGCATCGACGACCTGGATTTCGAGCATCTGTGTCTGCGCGTCGTGCTTGTCGCTTCGGAAATTTTGTCCTGAGAGGACTTCGCGCGTTAGATTGAGCCCTGGGTAGGCCGTGTACCGTTCCTCGAGCCGAGTCACCAAGTCGAGCGCGAATTGATTGTGCGAAAAGCCGCCGTGATGTTTCAGGCATTCGTCGAGGGCATCTTCACCGCAATGGCCAAAGGGTGGATGGCCGATATCGTGCAGGAGCGCCATGGCTTCGATCAAGTCCTCGTTGAGCCTCAAGGCTCGTCCGATGGTCCTGGCCAAGGATGCGACTTCGTGGGTGTGGGTCAGTCGTGTTCGATGGTAATCCCCCATGTCGCCCGTAAAGACTTGCATCTTGCCACTCAGCCTTCGAAAGGCCGCGCTGTGGAGCACACGGTCCCGATCGCGCTGGAATGGGCCGCGGTAGGGATGCTGTGTCTCTATATGCTCGCGGCCCTCGGAATCGATGGAGCGCATCGCATACGATGCCAAGAGCGATTTTTCACGCTCTGCCCAGAATCGACTTTGGTTTTCCGAGGATTGGTCCGGCATAAGGGATCGCTATTGAAGTTCGGTTCGACGGCACCACGCGTCGTCCCCGGAAGCTATTTCAGAGTAAGTATTTCACGGTAACAAATTTCAAGCATCGTTGGTACCTATCAAACAACCGCCAGGTTATCGCGATGGATGACTTCATCGTAGGGGCACTGCCCGAGTATCTGCGCAATACGATCGGAGCGGCAACCGCGGATCCTACGGATTTGGTTCGAACTGTAGTTGGATAGCCCGCGTGCGATTTCAACCCGCTCGCGATTGACGACCGAGACGACATCTCCTTCGCTGAAATCCCCTTCGACATCGGATATCCCGATCGCGAGCAAGCTTCGTCCGCCCCCTTTCATGGCCGCTGCAGCCCCGTCGTCCACAACCACCGATCCGCTGGGTTGTGTCGAGAACCCGATCCAACGTTTGCGTGAGGCGAGTGTTTTGCCTTGGGGCATGAACAACGTGCCGAGGTTCTCACCCTTGGCCAGTCGCAGCAAGACGTCGGGTTCACGCCCCCATGCGATGACCGCGGATTGGCCGCTGTGAGTGACGAACTTGGCCGTCGTGATCTTGCTCGCCATCCCACCTTTGCTGATTCCGGTTTTACGATCCCGCACGAGTTCCTCGATGCTCTCGTCGATTTTTTGCACGCTGGACAGAACCATAGCACCCGCATCGCGAGGATCGCGGTCGTAGAGCCCTCGAACATCGCTGAGGATGATGAGTGAGCTGGCATGGAACAAACCTGCGACCATCCCTGCCAACCGATCGTTATCACCAAAGGTAGTCTTCAACTCATCGACCGCGACGCTATCGTTTTCATTGATGATCGGGATGGCTTCCATTTCGAGGAGCCGGAGCAACGTGTTTCGCACGTTGAGGTACGCGACCCGATCGTCGAGTTCGGCAGCGGTGAGCAAGATCTGCGCTGCGTGCTTGCCATGGGCTGAAAAGGTTTGCTCGTAGACTTGGATCAAGTGCGTTTGACCGATCGCCGCGACGGCTTGCAAGGTCGCCAAATCCGATGGCCGCGACGCCAAGCCGAGTTTCCCCATCCCACTAGCGACAGCCCCACTGGAGACGAGGACGACTTGTTTGCCCAATTGGGTCAGCGCCACCAGCTGGGTAGCCAAGTTGGCGATTTGGTCCGGATCGAGTCGTCCTGCATCGTCGGTCAGCGATCGCGATCCGACCTTGACGATCCAAGTTGCCGATTCGATCAACACCTGACGTTCGGAGTCGACGTTCCCGTGATGGCCATCGGATTGCAGCCCTTCGTTCTTCAGACCGTTTTGATCGCGATGTGTCATTGTTAGGGAGTCGTCGTGGTCGCTTTTTGTTGGGCGATGAGCGCGTCGAGTTCTTCGCGGAGCTTGGGCAGGATCTCATCGTAACCAAAGGCACCGATCGGTTCGCTGCGACGCTTCAAGTTCACCTTGGCCGGTCCGCACCACAGGCCCAAGTCGGCGTCGTCGGTTTCTCCAGGGCCGTTGACGCGGCACCCCATCACCGCGATGGTGATCGCGTAGTCTTTTGCGTAGGTGGTCATCTCTTTGACCTGCTGAGCCAGCTCGACAAAGGCTTCGTTCTCGACCCGCGAACAGCTCGGGCAAGAGATGATGTTCATCTTGGTCGGATCAAGGGCCACCACCGACCGCAGGCGGCCTTGATAGATATCATCGATGATTTGGCGACCGACCTCGATCTCCATCGGCTTCTTGGAATTGGGTACGGTCAAAGAAACGCGGATGGTATCTCCGATCCCGCGTCCGATCAATTGCTCGAATGCGATCCGGGTCTTGATGATCCCATCGGGAGGGAGGCCTGCTTCGGTCACCCCTAGGTGGAGAGGAACATCGGGTCGCATTTCCGCGAAGCGGCGGTTGACTTCGACAACCTTACTCGGATCGCTATCCTTGAGCGAGACAACGTAGCGGGTGAACCCGATCGAATCGAGCAGTTCGCAATGCTCGGCGGCGGAAGCCAACATCGGCCCGATGGAATCGTGCGGATCGAATTTATCTTTGATCGCCGGGTCGACGCTACCGCAATTCACACCGACGCGAATCGCGCAATCGTTCGCCACAGCGGCTTCCACGATGAACTTGACTTTGTCCTGCCAAGGCTTTGTTTTTTCGTGATGGTACAAGTGCCCGGGGTTGTACCGCACTTTGTTCACATGCGGAGCGACTTTGACCACCAAGCGATAATTCTCCTGGAGGTCAACCGAGAGATTGGCGGTGGTTTGCTTGCGGATCTCGGCGAGTGCGTCGGCATCCTTATCGCTGTCGACCGCGATCCGAACGACATCCGCTCCGGCGCGGTGAAGGTCATTGACCAGGGCGACGGTCGCGTCGATATTGGTCGTATGGGTGGCGGTCATGCTCTGGACCGCGATTGGGTTTCCGCCACCGATGGTGATGGAGCCGACACGGACGGGACGGGTTGGATTTCGTTGGATCTGCATGGAGGTAGGCTTTATCGAAAGGTTGCATTCGCACAGCTACAGGATTCTACCGTGAAATCCTTATTCTCCCAACAGCCATTGCCCCCGCCCAACGATGCTCCGCCCCGTTTTTGCTGTTTGAATATTCACCTCTGGCTGCGATTTCAGGGGCGTTTCGGCATTTTTGAGTCTGCGTCTCGAAGATGTGAGATCGCACATGCAGCTTTCTGCGGCGCGCTCGTTCCATGTAGAGCCGTTGTCCTCAACGGCTCCCGCCCTGCGCCGATTCTCTGAAGACGTTAAAAGCTAAGATACGGTACCAAGAGGACAGATCTATGAAGGTCTTGATCAAGAGGTCAACGTTGTACTTATGACCAACGCTGGGTGAGAACAGCTGAGGACAGCTGTTCTACGGTAGTTCCATGTAGAGCAGTTGTCCTCAACTGCTCTCGTCCTGCGCCGACTCCCGGAACACGTCAAAAGCTAAACTACAGTACCTAGTGGACAAACCTATGACGGTCTTGATCACGAGGTCAACGTTGTACTTATGACCAACGCAGGGTGGGAACAGCTGAGGACAGCTGTTCTACGGTGGGGCAATGTAGAGCAGTTGTCCTCAACTGCTCCCGTCCTGCGCCGATTCTCGGAAGACGTTAAAAGCTAAGATCCGGTACCAAGAGGACAGATCTATGAAGGTCTTGATCACGAGTTAAACGTTGTACTTGTGACCAACGCAGGGTGGGAACAGCTGAGGACAGCTGTTCTACGGTAGGGCAATGTAGAGCAGTTGTCCTCAACTGCTCTCGCCCTGCGCCGATTCCCGG
>CAIYZV010000317.1 GCA_903930765.1 uncultured Pirellula sp. | reverse complement strand
TGCAAAGTTGCAGGTTTCGTGATGGTCGACAGAGTCCTCATGACTCCACCGCACCACAAACTGCAACTGCACCGCAAACTGCAACTGCGCCGCCAAAGTCGACACGATAGCGAATCGATACGATAGCGACTTGATTCTATCCCGAATGCCAGACTGGGTCGCCTAGGATGTCGGGAGCATGCGGGCAGTCATTGCTCCGCGTGCCCTAACAACGTGTCCCGAAACACCCCTTCTCGTCAAGCCGAATCCTGAAAAGAAAAACGTGTTGCAATGCTAGCATTGCAACACGTTTTTTGTTGTCCGCATCCACATTCCCAGCTAGGACACTCACAAAAGTGGCGGCGGGGGTGGTAGTGGGGTCGTCGTAGTTGTCGTTTTCGGCGCCGTTGTTGTGGTTGTTGTCGGCGCCGTTGTTGTCGGCGTCGTTGTCGGCGTCGTTGTCGTCGTTGTTGTCGTGGTGGTCTTAGGGGCTGTTGTCGTGGTCGTAGTGGTAGGTGTAGTGGTAGGTGTCGTAGGTGTCGTAGCGGTCGTGGTCGTCGTGGTCTTAGGAGCAGTTGTTGTCGTGGTCGTGGGTGGTTGAGTCGTCGTCGGCGTTGTGGTGGTTGTCGTTGTGGTTGTTTTTGGAGCCGTTGTCGTTGTTGGCGCCGTCGAGGTCGTGGTTGTTGTTGGCGCCGTAGTGGTCGTGGTTGTTGTTGGCGCCGTAGTGGTTGTGGTGGTCTTTGGAGCGGTCGAGGTTGTTGTTGATCCCGTGGAACCAGTACCCGTGCTGCCACCACCTCCGCCACCACCAGTCGTCGTAGTGGTAGTTCCAGTATTAGCAGTTCCGGAGGCTAAGGTTGTCCCGGATCCTGTCCCAGAACCGGTTCCAGATCCAGTGCCTGAGCCAGTTCCCGAGCCGGTGCCGGTCCCTGTACCGGAACCAGTTCCGGACCCGACACCTGTTCCTGTTCCGGTGCCCGACCCCGTACCTGCGGTCGTGGTGGTCGATGTCGGCGGCTTACTAACTATCGGAGTCGAAGGGACGGGGGGCGGGGTCGGTGAGCCCGTGGTGGTCGTAGTCGCCGGCCTATTTGACGTCGTCGAAGCTGTCGTCGTCGTTGTGGGCGGAGTGGTTGTGGTCGTCGTCGGCGTTGTCGTCGTCGGCTTCGTTGTCGTCGTCGAAGCTGTCGTCGTCGTTGTGGGTGGAGTGGTTGTGGTCGTCGTCGGCGTCGTCGTCGTCGTCGGCTTCGTTGTCGTCGAAGTAGTGGTCGTGGTTGTTGGGGTGGTCGTGGTTGTTGGGGTGGTCGTGGTTGTGGTTGGCTTCGGTGTCGTCGTCGAAGCAGTCGTTGTCGACGTTGTCGTGGTAGGAATCGTGGTGGTAGGAACAACAACCGGAGGCGGTGGCAAGCTCGCGATGGCGCTTACTTGGGACGCAGGCCCTCGTTCGGTGACCAGCAATGTATTCGCGCTGATCGACAGGTTTTTCGAAAACGTTGCCGCCGACCAAAGATTATTCGACGTGGGAATCGAGACATTTACGGTGATGCTCTGAGTCGTCTCCAGAATCGGATTGGGCGAAACCGTTACCGTGGCTCCTTTGATTCCACCGATTTTCATCACGTTGTTGGCAATCGCCTGCGCCTCGGCAACGGTTGCCCCGGGGACCATGACCGCGCGAGCCGCTTCGTACGACGCGTTGTCAGCCAGATGTTTGATAATCTGCAATCTTGCAAACTCGATTCCACCCAGAAACAAGACGAACACGATCGGCAGCATGAACGCCATCTCAACGCTATGCGCTCCTCGGAGACGTTGATGAGTCCGAAAAAATTTCGCCGATTTCAATTCGTTAAGCATGAAAAATACTCCTCAAGGGTGTGAAACAAAGGCTGATTCCATGGATCTGCGACAGGGGTTGCTGGAAAGTTACTGGGTCAAGAGCAACGGCAAGCCCTTGGCAATATCCTTGAAGATATTTTGCAACTCTGTCGATGACGTCGCGTGCGCATGCTTACCAAGCCCAATGGCCGCAATTTGTGCCATGGTGGTCTTGTCCGCTTCGTTGGAGAACGTCACCGTATAAATGATGATGTTTTTACTCTTTGCCAGATTCGCAGCAGCGATCAACTGTGCTTTAGTTCCGACGTTGTTGATTCCGTCGGTCAAAATAATCATCACCTTCGCTGCGTAGGGCCGCGACGTTGAACTCAACAGCGTCAATCGACCGACATCCAACCCAGAAGTGATGTTGGTTCCACCTGCATTAAAGTTTTTGGTGTACTTATCCATCGCTAGGACAATCAAAGACTGGTCTACTGTCAGCCCAACGTCGGTACCAGCATCCGTGTTGTAAGTGCTCAGCGAAACCAACTCCTTCATCGGTGTTTTGTTGATTTCTGAGAGAAAAACATTGACCGAAGACACCGCATCGAGCCAACGCGAGTTCGGCGGAGCCGCTTGGCCAAACGTCCAACCAGACGGAGCTGATTTTGGGACCGATCCATCGGCTACTTCGGTAGCCGAATAAGCCATCGAACCAGACCGATCGAGTACGACGGCAATATCAGCTTCCAAAGGATTCGAACGCGACGTTTTCGTTGCCTCGATCGAGGAAACACCACCAAATATCATCGGCATCATCATCGCTAAACTACCGTTGGACGATCCGCTAGTCTTGCGAAGTGTAACCTCCACGGCGTTCGGGAATGACCCATTAGGGTCGAACGTGTATCGCTTCGTCAAATCAGGTCTCGAAGCCTCACCGAAGACGAAATCGGAGTTTGCAAGCTGCATTGCTTGCCCACCCACCGTGTTCAAACTTGCCGCCTGACGCCCGAGTTTCATCGCACTCGATTTGTCTCCTGAAACTCCGAAATCTCGCCCTGAAGCTCGTGTGACAGCATCGGCACAGATAAACATTTCCGTACGGCTCAACTCGAGATAAGCGATGTTGATCGCGAATGCAGAAAACATCAAAGTGATCGGTAAGAGAATCGCCATCAATGGCAATATTCCCCCGCGTCGATTCCTAACAGTTTTTCTAACCATGGCTTTTGTTACCCATACAACAAGTTGAAGATCACGAGGTTTGAAATATCACCGGATAAGAAAGCGATCAGTATTCTTTCATGAAGTCGACCGTACCCACCACATTCATGTCCTTATAAAAGATCGAGCCAAACAAACTGTTGTTTGCTACCGGCGCCGATGCGGAGACGCGAATGAAAGTCCCATAGGCTGCGGTTTGAAAATTGGTGGGACTTACCGAAATCGAAAAATTCTTAACCTTGCGAGCCGAGAGCAAGGACGCTCCCGCCGACTGAACATTGACCAATGTCGTCTGCGGAAGCACAGCTGCTCGCGCCGACTCATAAGCCGCCAACTCCACCGACTGACGCAGGAATATCATGGAACAAGCTTCCATCGTTCCGAGCAAGAGCAACACGAACACGGGCAAAACGATGGCGCATTCGACCGTCGCGGTGCCCCGTCGCCTATCTCTTCCCAGCCGCGGTTTGCACGCGGAATGCCTCGACAAAAACTTATGCATTCGGAATACCTGAAACCATTGACTAAACCATTGACTGAACGTGGATTCGCAAAACATACGGATTTCAACTCCGTAACTTCACCCCAAGGATGTCGTCCATTCGAACCCTAGGTCAGGATTTCCCCTCTGTCCAAAAAGGATTTCCAAAAAATTGAAAAAAAGGGAATCACCCAGCAAACCCCCACAAGAAGGGGTTGCCGTCCGGCTAAAATTCAGCGCGAGCACACGGTTGTTTCAACAAACGCCAACCGTTCGCATCAGGGATGCAATTCCCTTTGGATTGAGGGGAGAAAACCTAGCAATCCCTTTGTTACTTCGGCTCGCTACCCACCGACCCTTTCACTTTCTGGATTCGCTCATGAAGCTATCAGCCCTTTCGCTCGCGGTATTCTGCTCCACGGGCATCTGTGCCATCAACGCTCTTTCCCCCTCGTCTCTCGCCGAGGACTCCTCGCAGTGGCTGAGTTGGCGAGGGCCAAACCGCGATAGCTTGATCGATAACCCGACATGGCCCGAAACGCTCGATGAAGACCATCTCAAAATGGTTTGGTCGGTACCCTTCGGTGACAGCTACTCAGGCCCCATTATCACCCCTTCCTCCGTGTTCACCACCGAAACAGCAGGTGGGAACGAGCGTGTTACCTGCGTCGACCGTCGAACTGGCGAAACACGATGGAACCGCGAGTGGAAAGGTTCGATGAGCGTCCCCTTCTTCGCTGCCAGAAACGGTAGCTGGATCCGAGCCACCCCGGTCTCCGATGGAGAAACGATTTATGTCGGAGGAATCCGAGATGTCTTGGTCGCTCTCAATTGCCAAAACGGGGAAGAAAAGTGGCGAGTCGATTTCGGGACCAAGTTCGACAAGGTGCCTGATTTTGGGATGGTCTGCTCTCCCATTATCGATGGTGATTTCCTCTACATCCAAGCGGGCAAAGGTCTGCACAAGTTGAACAAGGCTACCGGCGAAATTGTTTGGAGCGCGCTCGGCGATGATGGAAGCATGATGAGCAGCGGTGCATTTTCATCGCCGGTCATTGCCAACGTTGATGGCAAACGACAACTCCTCGTTCAAACCCGAACCTATCTCGCCGGTGTCGATCTCGATAGCGGATCGAAGCTGTGGAGCTACGAGGTCGCAGCGTTCCGCGGAATGAATATCCTGACACCCACCGTTTGGAACGGAGGTATCTTTACCAGCAGTTACGGGGGAAGATCGCTCCTGCTCGATGTAAAGAGTGGTGCATCAACGACCCGATGGGACAACAAGTTGGAGGGTTACATGTCATCACCAATCGTGATCGATCATTACCTCTACATGCATCTCCGCAACAAACGCTTCGCCTGCATCGACTTGCAAACCGGTAAAGAAGCTTGGGTGACTCGCCCCTATGGCGAGTATTGGAGCATGGTCAGCAACGGAAAAGAAATCCTCGCTCTCGACCAAACCGGAAAACTTCGGCTGATCGCTCATAATCCGCTTGAGTTTACACTCCTCTCCGAACGCAAACTCACCGACGAAGAGTCGTGGGGGCACATCGCTGTCGCCGGATCGAGTATCGCCGTGAGAACGCAAAAATCACTGCAACTCTACGACTGGAAGTAGCTCAATCTAGCTCGCTCGAAGACCACTGGACAAACCGCACCGACCCAGCGTATGCTTGTCGGTGTTGAGGGATAGGCACCTGACAATCGTGTTCAAGGCCGAATCTCCAGTTTTCGGAATGCAATGCACCGACCATCCAGCCATCGCTGCGGTGCCATGATGAATTTTTCTAAATTGCGGCGCGCGATCGCTCATGAAGCGGCGCGTTTGATGTACTTTCGACAAGAGTCCGAATACTACCAAGCGAAAAACAAAGCGGCTCGGCAATTGTGCAAAGGCTGGGTGAAACCCGCCGATTTGCCTTCGAATACCGAGATCCGCGAAGCTGTCCAGTCGTTCGCTCGACTCCTCGAAGGAGAGTCGCGTCTCGATGCCCTCCGGGATATGCGACTGACGGCGCTTCGCGTTATGAGACTTCTCAGCAAATTCCACCCACGATTGATTGGCAGCGTCTATACGGGGCATGTTAGAACGGGGTCCGATATCGATATCCATATTTTCTCGGATAGCATCGAGGTCGTTCTGGGCTGCTTGGACTGCGAAGGCCTACCGTACGAGGTCGAACGCAAACAAGTCCGCAAGAATGGCGAGAACGCAACCTACACGCATGTTCATCTCCGTGAGGCATTCAACGTCGAATTAACCCTATATCGAGAGAATCTTCGAAGCTACGGATTCAAGAGTTCCATCACTGGCAAGAGGATCGAAGGTGCCACGCTACCTCAACTTGAGGATTTCCTGGCGGAGGTGTACCCAGACGTTCAAGTCGAACAAGAACTCGCATCGATGGAGGTCCAAGGGGATCCCTATCGCGTGTTCTATTCGTTGCTAGTGCCGCTCGAAGACGTCAAGCAGCATCCGAAATACCATCCCGAAGGTGATGCTTTGTACCACTCGCTGCAAGTCTATGATCACGCATGCGATGCTATTCCTTACGATGAGGAGTTCCTATTGGCAGCGTTGCTGCACGATGTCGGAAAGGGGATCGACCCCAAGAATCACGTCGATGCCGGACTCGAAGCGCTCGACGGATTTATTACCGACCGTACCGCTTGGCTCATCGCACACCATATGGACACCCACAAAATCATCGATGGCTCGATCGGCGCTCGCGCCCATCGTCGACTTCGCGAGAACGAGAGCTACGACGAATTGATCCTTTTGGGAGAATGCGATCGCGCTGGCCGTATCAGCGGCATCGAAACCACAACGCTCGAGGATGCATTATCGTACCTCCAGACTCTCTCCGACTGATCCCTCGTTAAAAAATCCGTAGATGCCGCGTATCGACCTGCATCGGCTCCGTCCTAAGAGAGTTTCTCACCCTTCCCATATCGGCTGCCAGTCGATTGGTAGAGGGCCAATGCTTCAGGCAGTTTCGCTGCGAGATCGGCTGCTCTGCGATCGTCGCTGGGATGGGTTGACGCCCATTCCGGTGGTGCATCCGTTCCCGACTTGGCCTGCCCAAACCGCCCCCAAAACAACGGGGCCTCCGACGGGTCATAACCCGCTTTTGCCATCAACTGCAATCCGATCGCATCCGCTTCGCTCTCGTGATGCCTGCTATAAGGAAGCAAAACACCATACTGAACGCCCGTTCCAAACGCCTTCATCGACAGCTCTCGCGTCGCCGGAGTCGTCTCGGACATCGCCCAACCGAGGACCGTCCCCACCCCCTTCACTCCAGCTTGTTGGCTCATCCGCTCCGCACCATGATGGGCCAACGCGTGCGCAATCTCATGGCTCATCACCACAGCCAACCCCGCCTCGTTTTCGCAGGAAGGGATGATCCCTTCGTAAATTGCTACTTTCCCGCCAGGCAAGCAAAATGCGTTCTGCTTGGGACTGGCGAGCAACCGAAAATCCCACTTGAAGTCCGGCGCGTTGGCCACCTGCGAAATGCGTTGCCCAGTTCGGACCACCGCGTCCGTCCAAGCCGCATTTTGAGAAACCGCCGACTCGGCCAAAACATCAGCGTAGCTTTGCTCACCCAACGACATTTCCATCGATTTGGGAATGAATCGTAATTGCGGTCGTCCAGTGAACGGTGTCGACCTGCATCCACAACAATAAGAAATTGCCGATAAACCCACGGCACCTGAAAGCCACCGCCGGCGATTCCATCTCAAATCATCACCGACTCCACCTTGGACCTGCTGCTCGCAAGCTAGTTCTTTATTCCACACGTTGGCCATTTCTACACACTCTGTAACGAGGCGATCGTCGATTTCCACAGAAGAGGCAACCCTGCACAGGCAACCCTGCAAAGAAAACCCTGCACAGACCTCTACGTATTGCCTTATCAGATCCATCGCAGTCATCCAAGACCAACTTTCGTCGTCGCTTGTTCCGTCGCTAGCATTTGCAGAAAACTGTTTGGACACGTCAATTCGCTCAGCTTCCCAAACTACCCAACCTTCATTGAAAGTTTTCCTGACATCGCCTTAGGTTCCTGCTCGAAGGAGATTCGTGTTGATTGCAGGGTCACTCTCGCGATGGTGATGAGGCGTATCCTGCGATCACGTTTGGCATTTGCCGCTCAATCCTCGTCCATCGTTTTGGAAATCGCTGACAGACATGAAACCTACGGACTCGCACATGCTTCAGGTACCAAGTGCACGCGTGCGCCAACAGTTGGTTCGGCAGCGAAAGACCGTCTTCGACGCGGTCGCTTTGAGGCTTGCCGTCCTCCCGATCTGTGCAGCGTTTGCCACGTGCATCGGCTGTCGTATGTCGGCACCGATCTACGTTTGGAAGAGCCCGCCCATGGATCATGGTGGCGCCATGACCATCGCGGTCGGTCCGATTGGAGGCGACCTACCAGTCGCCGAAAAACTGGACCAAGCCATGATTGCTTCGCGGCCGCAGCGCATGCCGCAACTGGCGGTTTTGTACCCTGATCAACTCGCTCGTAGCGGCGGAATCCAATTGGTAGCTTACGATGGTCAACCGAGCGAGATGGCGACGCTCGGAGCCGCGCGACGGGTAGGAGCCAACTACGTTCTCTCTGGCCAAATCGTCCAGCATCAGCTTGAGCTACCCGAAGAAAAAGGAGTCTCCGGGCAACCGTGGTACCGTTTCCTCCGGCGCCCACCTCCACCTGAACGGATGACGGTCCGATGGTCTCTGTACGAAACAGCTACTGGAAAGCGAGTTCTCGAACAGAATGTGGAAATGAATCGAACGGATGCGGAAAAGACGTATCCCGATCTAGCGTTTCAGCCAACAGGCGATCTCAAAGTCATCGCGGCCTGCGCCAGGAAGTCTTGGGAAATGGTCGTTCCCACCACCCATGCCACCGAAGCTTCAATCTCACTCCCGTGGTTCTCGCCCGGATCGACTCAGGTTCGGAAGGGGAATGCTTACGCAAAGCTCGGACGCTGGGAAGACGCCGAGCGGGAATGGCAAGAAGCAGCCGATCAGCATCCATGGAATACGGCCGCGTGGACCAACCTCAGCATCGCAGCCGTTGCCCATGAGGACTTCGAACTCGCCTCGTCGCGTCTAAAGCATGCCAACACAACCATTTGGCCGGGCGACGAGACGGCAAAAACGAAGGCATGGGTCGAAAAACATCAACGAGAGTACACGGCGTCGTTTGACCCAAACAACACTCCATCAACCCGTTTCTATCCTAACGGAGCACCGCGTCCGTCCATGCTCAATCCATTCCCAAGGCATCAATCCAATCCACCACCAGGAAATCCTGCATTGCTAAACGGCGGTGATCCCAATGCAGCCAATCAAGTCAGCGTTTCTAATACCAAGCCGAAATCGCTCGACGAACAACCTTGGTATACGGTTTTTCCGCTGATTCCTCCGCCGGGATGGACCTGGAAACAATGGTGGTCTCAGCCCGTCGGTTGGTAAACCATCGCGGTTGATAAACCATCGCGGCTGGTGAGCAAAAGCGCGCTATGCAGCGATAAATCATGCAGCGGCTAGATCACTACAGGCTTGCCCAAACTCCTACGCACAGGAACCCATTGCCCCACATGCATCATGGCATGGGTTGCCAGCAACACCATCACGTCACCGACCGTGGGAAACATGCCGCGAAAATGCTCGGGCCCCGGTGCATCCAAATCCGATTCGGACATCCTATCGATCACCGATACCACGGCATCGTTAACACGCTTGAGCAAATCTTGGTACTCGGACTTGGCCAAGAACCCCTTGGGATCATCGCTTCCGGCAGTCGCCTTGCTATGTTGATCTGCGAACCCGCTGGGCAACTCGGGTGCAGCCCCAGGAGCGATGGAATTGAGGATCTGAGCATTGGAACTGATCAAATGGCCGAGTTGCCATGCGATATGATTGCAGCCAACCCCAGGACGGGTCAGCAATTCAGCGTCGGTGAGATCATTGATATAGCTATCGGTGACCATGGCCGTCACCTTCAATGTGGACTTGAGAACGTCTTGCGATTTCATCTGCGGATCCTTCGATCGAGTCTGTCGGTATCGGTTTAGAAATGATTTACTGGGATGTACCATTCGTTCCTTCGATTGAAAAGCCCATGTTGCATCGCGACAATCCATGTGCGACCGACCGCGATCGCAGGTACAATCAGCGAGTGCGGCTAACTAGAGCGCCGCGTGCACAGCCACATGGGCATCCCTTGGAACCCGCGCATTGTATTCGATAGGGGCGACTGTCGGGATGATGGATTTGGAATACCGTGGTGACATCGATGCCGATCAACTTCGGCAAGCATTGTCCGACCACTTCGGCGTGTCGGTCGAGGTTCAAGCCATTCACACTTCATAATTTCCTCGCCGAGGATTCACTGTTTTCAGCGATTTAAAAATCCGCATTCCATAGATATTGTTTCCCAGATAGAAAAGGATTTCCGGCACAAATAAGCCGTCTTGACCGTCCCATCTAGTTCAAGTTCCGCAAAAAATTCTTGTAACTGATCATTCCCGAAAGGTTTCCCAATGTCGCGCGATCCATGGTCCAACGCCAACAAATTCCTCCACCATCGCCGCGATTTCCTCAGCGCTGGAGCTTCGCTAGCAGTGCTGCCTTGGGTGGCCCGGATTGCAGTAGGTACCCCTCTTACCCGTTTCGAATGGTCCAAAGATCCATTCCAACTCGGAGTTGCATCCGGCGACCCAACGAGCGATGGCGTCGTCCTCTGGACGAGGTTGGCCCCCGAGCCAATCACTGGCGATGGATTGCCCGATTCACCCATCGAGGTGACCTGGGAACTCAGTTCCGAGGAATCGATGCAACAGATCATCCGCACGGGAAAAACGCTGGCATCTCCCGCCCTTAACCACTCCGTTCACGTCGAAGTCGATGGATTATCTCCTGACCGTTGGTACTACTACCGATTCCACGCTGGGGATGCGACAAGCCCCATCGGTCGAACGCGTACGATGCCACCTCCCGGCGAGATCCCTGACCGGTTGCGATTCGCATTCGCATCGTGCCAGCATTACGAGGCAGGTCTTTACACTGCCTATGAGCACATGGTCCGAGACGAACTCGATTTGATTCTGCATCTCGGGGATTACATCTACGAAGGGCCCGCTGGGAGGAACAAGCTACGTCAGCACAACAGCCCCGAAATCGTCTCGCTTCAGGACTACCGCAATCGCTATGGGCTTTACAAATCGGACCAGCATCTGATCAAGGCCCATCAGCACGCGCCGTGGCTTGTCGTATGGGACGACCACGAGTTCGACAACAACTATGCCAATCTTACTTCGGAAGAGCTACACGTGGATCCCCGCGAGTTCATGCTGCGACGCGTCAACGCCTACCAAGCCTACTACGAGAACATGCCGTTGCGATCGAGCGCCATTCCCAAGGGCCCAGACATGCGGCTCTATCGCAGTATTTCCTTTGGTCAGTTGGCCAATTTTGCGATACTCGACACGCGGCAGTACCGTTCCGACCAACCCAACGGGGACGGTCGGAAACCGCTCGAAGGCCAAGTCTTCCACCCGAAAGCGACTCTGCTCGGCGAGCAGCAAGAGCAATGGCTCATGACGAATCTGCGCAAATCCGATTCGCGATGGAACATCCTGGGTCAACAGGTCATGGTCGCACGCGTCGATCGCGTTCCTGGTGAGGTTCGCGAATACAGCATGGATCAATGGTCGGGATACGACGTCGCCCGAAAACGACTGCTTCAAGAAATCAGCAAGCTGGAGCGAGCCAATACCGTAGTCCTCACGGGAGACATCCACACCAACTGGGCCAACGAACTCAAGGTCGATTTCGATGACATTGACAGCCCATCCGTGGCAACCGAGTTCGTCGGAACTTCGATCTCTTCGGGAGGTAATGGCTACGATCAACCCAAGGAATTGAACGCCTTATTGAGCGAGAACCCATTTGTGAAATACCATAACGGGGAACGCGGGTATGTCCGGTGTGAAGTTACCGCGACACAATGGACGACGGATTACCAGACGGTTCCTTTTGTCGACAAACCAGGAGCTCCCATCCAAACCCGAGCTTCCTTTGTCGTAGAACATAACCGGCCAAAACTCGAACGAGCCTAACGGCCTGCTGCGACGAATTATTCCGTCTCTACTTCGACGTTTGACCTCGCAAAAATCCTTGTGTCTGGCCGAACATCACCCAGTTCCCCTGCGTGGATGTGCATCAGCACGAGCGTTTTCGACTTCTTTTGAACCGTCGTTGGAGAAATCTCTAGGCCCGAGAGTTCGTGGTCGGTCCAGCCGATGGCTATCCATTCGCCGCGTTGGAGTGGATAGCGTTGTGCAAAATCTTGGAGCATCGGCCCTAGGTAGACATCCTGGTCCACCTGGTCCGACCACATGAGCCCATCATCCACTTGGAGCGTCTTTGGCATCGCCGTCAGCGGGTTCTGATTCCATTCGGAACGCCAACGAATACTACCCTCAGGAAGAGCCTCCAACCGACCTTGAACCTTTCCGCCATCCTCAGGTGTCCCTGCCCAACCAGTCATGAATCGGCCATCGCTATCGATCCCGAGAATACCGATATCGCGAACCGCAAAACCGAGTTTGTTGATCCCCTCAAAGACCCCTTGCGTTTCATCCAGCTTCCAAGCGAGCGGACCACCAAAGTCTACCATCTCTTCGGATTGCAAAACTCCGGTGGAGTTGGACAAAACCGGAAACCGTTGCAGGCCAGTTCCACGCTCATCGGCGAGCCAAGATTCCACATAGGTAGTCTCATCACTCCCTTTTCGGTTGCTCCCTCTGGGCATCGGCACCACCAAGCCGTCTCCCTTTTTAAAGACGGCTTGGTAGTTGGTAGACAACGAGGTGTAAAGGGAGTTGTAACTCGAGAGCAACCCGCGAGGGTAATCGTTATGGCATTCCAGAAATCCGTACGTTGTTTGGCTGCGAGAAAAACCGACGTCGAGTTGCACACTACGAGCCACGACGGCTGCCCCCACCAAGGCGATGATCGGCGCCGCGACCCACGCCAACTCTACTTTTCCAATCAGTCGAAACACCAACCAATTGGCAGGTACCAAAACGACCAAATACCACGCCAGCAAACGAACAATGGTGCTGATCTGAGGTACGGTGATTCCGGAGGATTCACGAAGGCACAGCAATGCGTTCTCGATCACACGCGACGATGGATTCCAGGCGCCAAAACTCGTTGTTTTTCCAGCGGGGAACTTCGCACGCAAATCCGTCGAGGCCAAACTCTTCACATCCGATTCAGAACGCATCATGGAACGATCGAAATCTCTGGCCCACAACCGCAATCGTGTCGTATGAAACGGATTCAGCTCGGTCCCGGTATATTCGTCCGCATACTGCGTCGTCGCCTCAGCCCCCAAAGTGGGATGCCGATGCGGTTTGCGCAACAACCCATTGTGGATCATGGAGCTATACGACGGCCAATTCAAAAAGGCGGCATCGGACATCGGGAACGTCGTCATCACCACGCGGCCTTGACCGACCAACCGCTCTGCGACCAACCCTTCTAAGCTCGGAACCCAACTCGCTCCCTCGACCAACTCGCCAGACAAACAAGGAACACTCTTGTTCGGTTTGAAGGCAATCCTATCACCACCGGCAAACCGAATGCTCCAATCTCGATCAAGGCCTGCGATCGCATCTTCTGACAATGCCGAGTCGGCGGTTCTTTGCAGGGGGGTTACTTCCTTCAAGAAGGTCGATTCGACGGCCGAGATCGCCTCGGGTCCATTGATGATCAGTGTTCCGCCGAATCGCAACCAATCCTGGATCGCGATCTGCTGCTGCTCACTCATCAGACTTGGCGATAAATCGTTGATCACGATGTGTGAGATCGATGTCATTGTCGCCAATTGGTTCGGGAAATGGCCTGCCACCTCCGACTCGGATATATCCACGATGCGATGAGGGGAAATACGCAACTGCTGCAGATCGTCGTTGCGTGGCCAGATGATGCAATCGAGTCCCCTCCAAAACGTATGGCGAGACGGTTCGCGACTGAGGACCACGAAATTGTACTGATACCCCTCCAAGTACTTGTTCGGGAACGTTTCCTCCAAGACCGGTGTGCCGATTCCACGGAGGGTGTAACTCGCAAAGAGCGAAGAAATGGGTGGTTTGCTCGGCTCACCCGGAAGCCCTTCACTCATGGGCTTGAGCATGGGTTGCAGTATCCTCATCTCGATCGTTTTTTCCTGACCGACTGCAAGCGCCACATTCCTGCGAATTTGGTACGGAGAATAACCCGGTTGAAACCCGATCGGTGTGCCTTCGCGATCGACCACCGACACGCCTGCCGTCAACGATTCGTCACTGAAATTGGCTTTGAGTTTATGCCGCAGTTGGTACCAATGCCCCAGCTTGAGAAAGTTACCGACCGAGTCCCCGGCAAAGGGCAGCGCGCGCATCTCATCAGCGGCCAAACGTTGTTTTTTCTTCTTTGCCTCTTCTGCCTTGCTCGCTTCTGTCGCAGGATTGCTATTGCATCCCCGGCAACCGACCAAAGGCAAGACGAGCAACAGCACCCAAAACCAGTTCCAAGCGGCCGAACATCCGAGGAACCCACCAGCGCGAACGTCGCTTAAGAGACTATCCTTGTTTCGCATGATACGACCTATGATGAATTGCCAAACATGCGTTCCTCAGTTGCCGAACATGCACCCGCGAGCGCGATCAACCGATCCACCATATCGCCAATCCGATCACAGCGGCAACAATTCCCAAAAAGCTGACAGCCCAAATGGCCGTGCTCCAGGATTGTTTGAGAATCAGATCGGTTCGTTCGTGCCGGGTTGCTGCCATAACCAGCGAGACTGCCGCAAGCACCGGCAGGACCCAAAGAAGGTATTCCACTGAAATCGACATGACTCTACTCCCACGGTATTGCGGGGAACCTGAGTGGCTCCCGCTCAGCCAGCCCCCATTCTATCAGCACATCGGATCAGGCCAATACTGCTACGAAAACACCCCGGCAAGCTCCTGTCGGACAATCCCAGGCGAGAAAACCAAGACGCCCCACGCAATCGCCAACGAACGGATAATCACTCGCTCAAACCGATTAAGGTCCAACGGATTCGATCGTGCTGATCCGTGCCCCAGTGTTCTTGAGCACCTCGGCCAAATCGACCCGGGCACCATCCGCCCACAGTCCTTCAAGATCATAAAACTTGCGATTTTCCTCATCGAAGAGGTGGATGATGATGCCGCCGTAATCGATGGCAATCCAATGGCTTTCATCGTAGCCAGACATCGATAGACGGACTTCGCCGCGTTTTTTGAGTTCGCGATGGATTTCCTCAGCGATGGCATGCAGCTGCCGACGACTCGTCCCAGTGGCGATCACGAAACAGTCAAAAATGCTGGTTTGGCGGGACAAATCGAGCACGACGATGTCCTGCCCTTTGTTTTCCGCCGCGATTCTCGCAGCGATTTTGGCTGATTCGATACTATCCGCAACCGTCTTAGGATTCGTGGTGATGGTGACAGAATCGTTTCCTACGATGGTCATTCGGAAAGGCTCATTGGGAAAAAGGAGAATGCAAGGGACGCGGCCGGACAGTATTCTAATCCAGATTCTAATCCAGATGAAGTAAAGTGTCACGCCAAACAGTGACCTAGAAAACCGTTGCAAAGTTCGCGGAAACCGCGAACGCAGGGCATTGTCACGGGTCCTTCTGATAGCTGTTTTATTCCGGCTGTACCGGTTTTGCCGTTAGACTCTTCCGTGGATGGTATAAACTGAGCGGGCTTTCGAATGGCCCTCCCCTCGAGCCGCCGACACGACCTATGGTTCTCGACCATGGCTAGTACCTTGACCGCACCATCCACCGCAAAAACCGATACCGCTCACCAGCGCTGCCTCAATGTGGACTGCGCTGCGACCTACAGCGTCGACGAAGTTCTGACTCGCTGCAGAGCCTGCGGTGATCTACTGGACGTCGTTTACGATTGGGACCGGCTACCCGTCCCTAAACGGCTTTCGGATTTCGAGGCCATGTGGTCGCGACGCTTTGAGCCGCTTCGCTTCTCCGGCGTTTGGCGATTCCATGAACTTCTTCCCTACGCTCCCCAAAACCGTGTTATCACGGTCGGCGAAGGCCAAACGCTGCTCCAACAAGCAGACAATGTGGCTCGGTATGTCGGGATTCGCCCAGGTCAACTCTACCTGCAATACGAAGGGATGAACCCTTCGGGCTCGTTCAAAGACAATGGTATGTGTGCCGCGTTTACCCACGCCCACATGATCGGGGCGAAACGTGCAGCCTGTGCCTCCACCGGAAACACCAGCGCCTCGCTGGCCATGTACTGCGCGGTGACACAACTGATGAAGGCCGTGATTTTTATCGGTAGCGGCAAGATCTCTTACGGCAAACTTTCCCAAGCCCTCGAGTACGGTGCGTTGACCGTCCAAATCGCAGGAGACTTCGATGATGCCATGGCTCGCGTCCAAGAAGTGTCCAGAGAGCTAGGGATCTATCTGGTCAACAGCGTCAACCCATTCCGGCTCGAAGGCCAAAAGACGGTCATGTACCGAGTGCTGGAAGCATTGCGATGGGAAGTCCCCGATTGGATCATCGTCCCAGGAGGGAACCTTGGCAATAGTAGCGCTTTCGGCAAAGCATTCCTCGAGCTTCGTGAACTCGGGTTGATCGATCGCATACCTCGCCTCGCTGTTATCAACGCGGCCGGCGCCGACACGCTCGATGTGCTTTACAACCAACGCAACCTTAAATGGAACCGCGGTCGGCCGCGCATGGAAACCGCTTGCTGGTACTACGACGAACTCGATCGAGGCAAAATCAAAGCAGACACCATCGCCAGCGCCATCGAGATCAATCGCCCTGTCAATCTTAAAAAATGCCTCCGCGCACTCGATGTTTGCGATGGCGTTGTCCGCAAAGTCTCCGACCAAGAAATCCTCGATGCGAAAGCCCAAGTGGGCGCAGGGGGAATCGGGTGCGAACCTGCGAGCGCGGCAAGCGTCGCTGGAGCCAAACTTTTGCGTCAGCAAGGAGTCATCGGCATGGACGATCGTGTCGTTTGTATCTTGACCGGCCATCAGCTCAAAGACCCCACCGCTACGGTGGCTTATCACACCACCGACCAGGAAAAATTCAACGAAGTCCTCGGCAGCCGCGGCGTTTCGCGAGCCTCTTTTGCCAACCGAGCCATCGCCGTCCCGAACGAAATTGACGCCATCGTCAAAGCGATTCAGCTCTACTCGTAATACCCTCCCCCATGGTCTTCATGACCAGCGATACACTAAGTAGGTTTATGCAACCTCGAGTAGACATCGCCTTCACTTTACCTGAGAGAGCGCCAGAGCAATTGCTCCAATGGTACTTATGCGTTTTTAGGAGGAGGTACCAAATTTTTCTCGAAACGCTGAACAAGTTTGCAATGCTCCACGTCCGCCACGCCTTCGAAGCTTAGCGACAATTGAGCCCGCCCTTCACGGAACTAAATCCGTGAAGCACTGACGAATTGCAACACGTTCTGTTCTCGATACATAAAAAAACAGGACTTAAGCACCGCGGCATTAAGTCCTGTTTTTGGCGATCGATTTCAGATTAGTAATGAGATTAGCAATGAGATCAGCTGTTCGCTATCCTGCTCCCGGTTGAGATCGGGGGAAGCGACGCAATGAACTCGCTCAAGCGCTCTCTTTGCGCTTCGGAACCGTTTTGAATGGACGGATCTTGCCATCGGTGGCGTCGATATCGATGGTGTACGAGGTCCCTTCTTCTTGTTCAGGGAGTTCGAACATGACGTCCATCATGATTTCTTCGACGATGCTGCGGAGTCCACGTGCACCTACGCTCTTGCTGTGCGCTTTGTTGGCGATGTAGCTGAGAGCAGCTTCGGAGAAATGCAGTTCGCAGTTTTCCATCCCGAAGAGAGCTTGGTACTGTTTCACTAAGGCGTTCTTTGGCTCGGTGAGAACTTTGATCAAGCCTGAGACGTCGAGTGGAGCGAGGGCGGTGACGACGGGTAACCGGCCGATCAACTCTGGGATCATACCGAACTCGAGGATGTCATCGGAATGGATATGGGAAAGGAGTTGGGCAACGTCCTTTTCTTCGCGGACGGATGCTCCTGGCCCGAAGCCGAGCGACTTCTTTCCAAGACGCTTGCTGATGATCTCTTCGACACCGACAAAGGTCCCACCGCAGATGAAAAGGATGTTGGTGGTATCCATTTGGATGTACTGCTGCTCAGGGTGCTTGCGTCCACCTTGTGGTGGAACGTTGGCAACGGTCCCTTCGAGCATCTTGAGCAACGCTTGCTGGACGCCTTCACCGGAAACATCGCGGGTGATCGAGACGTTTTGGCTCGTCTTCCCGATCTTGTCGATTTCATCGATGTAGAGGATCCCTCGCTGGGCAGCTTCGATGTCAAAATCGGCAGCATGCAAGAGCTTGAGGAGCAGATTCTCGACGTCCTCGCCTACGTACCCCGCTTCGGTCAATGTGGTAGCATCACCGATCGCAAATGGAACGTTGAGCATCTTCGCCAAGGTGCGAGCCATCAACGTTTTGCCGCTACCCGTCGGACCGACCAAAAGAATGTTCGACTTTTCGATTTCGATGTCGGAGCCTTCCCAGCTCGCGCTGAGTCGCTTGTAGTGGTTGTGCACAGCAACTGCCAACGACCGCTTGGTTTGGATTTGGCCGATCACATACTGATCGAGGTGGGAGACGATTTCGCGAGGAGCGGGAATCTCATTGAAGAGCTTCTTGGTCGGGCCACGCCGCCGTTGCTCTTGGTCGAGAATCGAGGAGCAGAGCTCGATGCATTCACCACAGATGTAGACATCGCCTGGACCTTCGACCAGCGGCCCCACATCACGGTAGCTTTTGCGACAGAACGAACAGAAGGCGTTCTTTTTCGTTGTGCTACCGCTGCCAGTTCGACGACCGGCCATGACATCCTTACCTGAAGGCATTCTCGACTCCTTAACTAGTAGTTCCCCCCGTACCTTCCGATAGGACTGGAGGATACGGTTGGATCAGATTGGTTCACGTGATGGAGCTCGATCGTCAGCACCAAGCCTGCAATGCGTTACCATTGCCGTCTTGTGCAAACCGGGCATCCGTGACCACTGGTTCGAGCCGATGGGTTGTTGTTTCGTCGCTTCGAGCGACCAAGGCCTCCCAGGCCAAAGCGTTCTGAACATCTTTACGAAGTCTAACACATCTTTCCGGACGCTTGATCTTTCCCGATGCATTGTGCGATTTTTTGCGGATCCTACGTCAGTAAGGATCCACCATCGACTCGGCATCGGAAAGCTCCGGAAACGTCGTCATGAAGCACCCTGGTCAGGTAACTCCACAGACTCCGTCGATCGAGGCGCTGATTCCTTTTCCGTTGCTGCCGGAGACGGGCGATTATTCCCCTCGCGAAGCAACGCCTTAATCTTTCGGAATTCCTGTTCGTCGATGTCACCCTCACTGCGCATTTCTTCGAAATTCTTTCGTAGCAATTCATCGAGTTGCTGGGTTTCGGTGTTGGAATCGCGCAACTTTGCCAAGTAGTACACGGCGATCGCGCTGACGATTAGCAATACCAAGACTCCTAAAACCGATTGAACAACTGGGTCCGAAGCGAACGCGGCAAGGGACGACCGAGGATCGGGTGCGGTATTCATTTTTAAAGCAATCGGATGGCTAGAGGACAGTTTCAGCTGCCTCTGATTTTAACCGAATTGCACCGAGAGTCATTCTCGTATAGGCAAAGCCCCTAAGGGCTCGGTGCAATGGTATGCCGTTGTCCAACGGAAAGTCTACGCCCGAGTTCGAATTTCCAACGGAAATCCCCGCACAGAAAATCGGCTCAAAAGGAGCCACACCCAGCGAAAAACCATCCGATCTAAGAACCATGCGATCTGGCGGAAATCCAGAAATGGAAATCCAGAAATGGAAAGCGAGAAATGGAAAGCCAGAAATGGGAAATGGGAAATGGAAAATGAGAAATGGAAAATGGAAAATGAAAAGAGGCCTCGGGGGTTGCCCAAAGCCTCTTTTGCATGGTTTAAAAAGGTCAACCTCGCTTCGGTTGCGGGGAGCCAACGCCCCATCCGCCACTAAGCCAGGCCCATCCGTTCTTTCGGATCTTTCAAGGCATGTTGCAGGCGAGCCAACGCTTCGGTCTCGATTTGACGCACTCGCTCCCGAGTCAATCCGAGTTGGACCCCGATTTCCTTGAGCGTGTGGGGAGCGGTATCCCCGAGACCAAACCGCATTTTCAGAACTGTGGACTCGCGGGCATCAAGCGTTCCGAGCAACTCGAGAGCCGTCTTCATCACATCGTGATCAAGCAACTCTTCATCGGGACTCTTGAGCCTCTCATCCATCACCATTTCACCGAGCGACCAGCCTTGATCGGACTGATCGCTTTGCGGAGTGGCGTTGTAGATCTGAATCGCCTTTTTGATGATCGGCAACTTCTTCTTGGGCAATCCCAAGATCCGTGCGATCTCTTCCTGGGTCGGCATCCGCCCGAGCTCATCGCTCAGCCTCGCCGTCGCCCGTCGCCACTTGCTCAGCAACTCCACCATGTACGCTGGAATTCGAATCGTCTTCGCAGAGTTGATCAGAGCCCGTTTGATCGATTGCTTGATCCAGTAACTCGCGTAGGTGCTGAACCGCGTTCCCATCTCGGGATCAAATCCCTCCACGGCCCGGAGCAACCCCAAGTTCCCCTCCTCGATCAAATCTTGAAGGGCCAGCCCTTTGCCAACGTAACTCCGGGCGATATTCACTACCAAACGCAGGTTGGCTCGAACCATACGGTCACGAGCCTGCACGTCCCCCATAGCAATCTGCCGAGCGAGCATGCGCTCATCCTCGGCCGTTAGCAGTTTGGTTTCGTTGATCTCTCGCAAATACGTTTCGAGAGGGGACTGTAACTGGTCGCCATCCTTGCGACGTCGACGACCGGAAGCCAAAGTGGCCTCATCGTCTCGTGGATCCTCCACCTCATCGAGAAACGATCGAGGATGAACCATCGAAGGGTCTTTCTCACGTGCGAGAGGGAAATAAAAAAGGGTTGTTGCCGGTTGCTTCCCAACACCTCTCCGACCGATTCCCCCCGACTTAAAACCAGAGAGCCATGCGAGGGTGGTCGATCGAAGAGACACTGGGACACGATTGGATCGGCGGGAAATGAATGCATTTCTCAAGAAATCTGGTACGAACCAGCCTGTAGCGGATGTGCCGAGTACGCGATGCTCTGTCCGAAGTGGCGTTTTGCCTTACAATCCGTACTACCCATCCGGCCCGAGTGGCGGATCCGGATCGAGCGATTGCTTCGCCAGGAACAACCCGTTCCGCTGAGCCATCACACGGGCTTCCGAACCTGCTCGAAACGCCCTTCCACGCACCAAGTCCCACGCCGCACGCACCAACCTTGCTCATCCCATCCAAACTTCCTTAGAATCACCTCAACGCACTATGCTCGCTCCGGAATTATCCGCTGGCAGTTCCCAAGCCCAACCGAAGACTTGCAGCCAATCCACATCCAACGTCGAGCCATGCGAGCGAACTCGTTGGTACTCACTGGCGGACGATGTTTTGCAAGGCCGAGCCGTTTCCCGCGAACAAGCCCTCGAGATCCTTCAGTCGTCCGACGACGAACTGATGGATGTGATCTCAGGAGCGTTCCGAATCCGTCGCAAGCATTTTGGAAAGACGGTTCAACTCTACTTTTTAATGAACGCAAAAAGCGGTCTCTGCCCCGAGGACTGCCACTACTGCAGCCAATCGAAGATCTCCGACGCCCCGATCCCTAAGTACTCCATCCTCAGTAGGGACAAACTCCTCGACGGCGCCCGAATCGCCGCGGAACGCCAAAGCAAGACCTACTGCATCGTTATCAGCGGCCGCGCCCCTAACGAACGCGAAATCAAGGCCATCGAGACGATCGTTCCCGAAATCAAGCAAAAGTACGGACTGAATATTTGCGCGTGCCTCGGTCTGCTCAATGAATCCCAAGCCATGAGGTTGGCCGCGGCAGGGGTCGACAAAGTCAACCACAACCTGAACACGAGCCGCGAATACTACGAAGAGATCTGCACCACCCATACCTTCGACGATCGGGTGGAAACCCTCAAGAACGTGCGCAAGGCAGGTTTGCAACTCTGCAGCGGCGGGATCATCGGGATGGGTGAAAGCCAACGCGACATCGTCGAAATGGCCTTCTCTCTCCAAGAACTCAACGTGGAATCCATCCCCCTCAACTTCCTGCATGCGATCGATGGAACACCCATGCAGCATAAGGAATACCTCACCCCACGCGATTGCTTGCGAGCTCTCGCCATGTTCCGCTTTGTGAATCCCCAAAGCGAACTTCGCATCGCCGGAGGTCGCGAACGCCACCTCGGTTCCTTGCAACCTCTCGGGCTCTACATCGCCAACAGC
>CAIYZV010000316.1 GCA_903930765.1 uncultured Pirellula sp. | reverse complement strand
GGCCGAGACAGTGGTGTTGTCCACGGAGGAAGCGGGTAGGATTCGGCGGACCTCGACCCCGGATGAGCTTCGTGAGAGGCGTACGAAAGCCAAGCGAGCGCGCCGAGGGAGTGCGATCTTGCGGGATGCGTGGTTAGCTCCATTGACGCTCAATGAACGGGGCAAGCCTGGACCGCAGGTGAGTTCTACGCCGGTGCGGGCGAGCGACAAGGGGTTCTTGTCGATGTCGCTGAAGGATTACTTGGCGCTGCTGAAGTGGACAGGGAGTCACCGACCAAGTCTAGGGAAGCCGGAGGCGACCCCGGAGGTGGAGTCGATCTTGAAGCGACTGGGGGTCGAAGGATCGATGTGGATTGACTTGGTATGGAAGTTTAAGAAGTATTACCAAGGGAGTGCAGCGGGTTTGCCAGAGACGTTAGCGCAGCATGCCCAGGAGCATCAGCACCGTTGGCGACGTGGCCAGCGTGCCGTGCGTGGAATCTTTGCAGCGGGTGAGAAGGCTGTGTCTGTAGGCTGATGCCATTTGGCGGAACGAGCTTTACGTTCCGTGTGCCGGGTTACCTGATGGCGGACTAGAGGTACGGGTATCGAATCAGGCCTGTGATGCGCTGCGCATCGGGATGCGTTTGCCGGCGCAGTTCTGGCCCCAGCATCTTTTACTGTTGGTATATCGGATGCAGTGGCCTTTGGGCGTATGTATGCCCTCGCGATTGCTAGCCCAACACCCGCACCGTCGACGCTCCATGATTTGCATGCTATGTTTTTCAGTTACGTGGGTGGCACGTATTTGCCTTTTCGAAGCTCCGGGATGTTTTCCAAAGGTGCAGCAGCACAACATGAAATGCAATCCAAATTCTGTTACACTGACCTCAAGGAGTTTAAACTTCTCTGAAATACAAAGAACGGAAAAGCTATGAACGCCACGTGTGCGATGTTCTTCCTATTGGTGTTCGCGTCTGGCCTCTCACTCGCTCGGGCCCAGACCGACTCTACCGAACGTATCCCGCCAGGCCACATGGTGAAGCAGTTTGGGACGGAACGTTTCAAACAGCCTGGTGCTATCAATCAATTGCTGGTCTCGGACGATGAACGCCTCATCGTTTCGGTTGGTCGTGAGGTGCGCGGTTGGAATGCAACCACAGGCCAAGCTCTCTGGAACTTTGACGCAGTTGCAGAAGGAGTATACCCTACAGCAGCTTCCTATGGGAGCAAACCATCATGCATGCTGCCACAGAGCGAAAATTTTTTGCTGCTAGGCAATCACGGCCGACTCCAGATCGTGGATGCGCTCTCGGGTGATCGCGAATTGTTGTTTGGCGGAATGCTGCCATCGCACCGAACCGATACGGGGGAAAATCAATCCGTTGACGTTTCTTCCGATGGTCAATGGATCGCAGTTGGAACATCCCTCGGACTCTCCATCTTTTCGATGGATGGAGAAGAACTGTTCTTTCAAGTGAACGAAAAGGACTGCGATTGGGACGGAAATGATCGATTGGCCACAAGTGGGAAATATGCCTATGGGATTTTCTCACCTGACTCGGAACGGCTTTCGTTTTCCACGAGCGATCATCCGAAAAAGATCGTAATTCTGAACGTGTCTGATGGAACAGAAAACTTGGTTATCGAACTTCAGGACAAATTGGTGCGAATGCGATTCAGCGCCGATGGAACGAAGATTGCGGCCACGGAACGGGACAATTCGGTCCGCCTCTACGATTCGAAGACAGGAAGGCGCATCTGGAGCTATCAAGCACCCCTCAATGATCCCGCAGAGAACTATGTATCTGATCTTTGCTTTGGTCTGGATGATACGAAGATCATCGCAGGAGCGACGGACGGCCGACTCTACGTTCTGAATACAGTCACCGGCGAATGCAAGGAAACATTGGAGGGGCATCAAGGGTATCCATGGAGTCTGGAGTCTTCCAGGAGTGGGCAGATACTTTATTCTGCGGGTTGGGATCGCACTGTACGACGATGGAATCTCATCGAAGGCGAACAACTATTTGTGCCGGGCCATGAATTCGCGACGTCCGTCATTGTAGCCTCCCCCAATGGTCGTTGGACGGCCGTCGCTTACGAATCGGGACGGGTACTGGTGTGGGACAATGACGCCATGAACGAGTTTCAATCGCTTCAACCGAACTTTGGCACGGCGCATATCGCGTTTAGTCCCGATGGAAAGTCGATCGCGATCGCAGGCTCAACGGATTCCATGCTTCGCGTCGGCGTGTGGGAAGTCGCGACTGGAAACTTGGCCTGTGACTGGGAGTGGGATAAAGGGCGAGATCCGAACGCATCCGTCACAGCACTTCGTTTCTCAAAGGAGGGCGACCATCTCGCAGCAGCCGTCTTTCGGCAGAGCAACGCTTATCTTTGGGATCTCGGCAAAGGAGGAGATGCGATCCGATTGAACCACCCCGAAATTTACGGCCTGGATTTTTTAGCGGATGGCACGTCTCTAATCACTGTGGGCTGGGACAAAAAAATACGCTCGTGGTCTACGAGTACTGGCGAGTTGCGAGAGCAAGTTGAAACCCGAGACGGCATGTACGCGATCGTTTCGTCTTCATTGCGAGAGGTCCATGCGACAGCGAACATGAATGCGACGATCACATTGTGGAACCCCCAGGATTTTCAAGAGCTAAAAACCTTCGCATCAGCGCATTTCGCGTATGGGGCTTTTGATATTTCACCTGACGGACAATGGCTTGTAAGTGGATCCTTGGGCGGTCAAATTCAATTATGGGAAGTTGCAAGCGGTCAACTCGCCGCTGAAGTATTTCGACACGCCGACCACGCTAACACGGTGTCATTCGGTCGCGATGTATTCCAATTGACCTCGGGAGCGGACGATGGGATGTGCTCTCTGTGGGACTTGAGTAAGTTTGAAGTCGAAGTGAACGTGTCGACTCCTGATTTGTGGGAAACGCTTTGCACTGGAGAGGCGGCGGCTGCGTTTTCGGCCATGGTCGCGATGAGGCAGCATTCTGAGGAAACACTTGACTTCTTGGAAGCAAAGCTCCCTGCGTTAAAAGCTGTTGAGTTCGGTAGCAAAGATTATTTTGGAGCGCGTCGTGCCATTTCACTGATGCATGCGATGACTCAACCCAAGGCAAAAGAACTCCTTACGAAGATACGCGGCCGCGGCCCAGACGACGAACTAGCAAAGCTCGTAATCGATATAGATTAATTCGATCCATGGTCATCAAGCTTGCCTACGGGAAAAATAGGACATGCACGGCGCCTAGGAGCTTTTTCCCCTCCCCGAGTCAATTCGCTTGATCTTGATGCAGAAATTCTTGTACTTTGGGCACAGGTCTCCGTGCGAGGCAACCTCAATGAAGAAGGGATCTCTTCGCTCCGTGGGATGAATCAACCTGGGAACAGAAACGTCAAGAGCTCGCTGCGGTTCCACCGTCGCTCAAGGCTTTTTCATTTCCGGGTCACGTTGCTCAGGACATACTTAATTGGCTACGCGGTGAATTCAACGAAGCCAAAAAGACTCCATTCGCCTCCATCCGTGGCATCGATGCGTCCCTGAAAAAGTGTACGAGAGATTCAAAGGACGCGAAGCAATCCCCTTACAACGTCCGATCAATCACGAACATACCGTTCGCATGCCCGCCGCTGGGCTTCTTGAACAGCGTGCTGAAAATACGTGCTGAAAATACGTGCCACCCACGTACTTGACACATTGGGAAGTTTGGGTATGATTTGACGCCAGAGGAGAAACCAAATGCCTAGACCATTGCGTGCTGAATTATTTGATCCGAATGATGTATGTATTGTACATTGCGTGCAGCGCTGCGTGCGTCGTGCGTTCTTGGCCGGCGAGGACCCGGTGAGCGG